>NZ_JAMYNL010000007.1:0-324596 GCF_040319065.1 Mesorhizobium sp. M0968 | reverse complement strand
CGCAATACGGTAAGCTGAAGAACTGGCGAATTGCCAATGACGGCACCCATGTCGACGGCCTCAGGATTTCCGAAACCGGCCTCGCTGCACTCGATCTGAAGAGCCATCATTCAATCCGCGTCCGTATCGGCGTCAAGGACGACGCCAAGCGCCCCGGCGGGATCAATATTTTCGGCAAGGGCTTTGGAAATTACGATCAGGACATCCTGCTCAGGATCAAAACTGGTTGATATCATGAAACCGGGTTCTGAAGATAACGCAGCGATTTCAACGATCTGGCATTCTGCTGTGCCAAGGCGTTCGTCTAATTGTCCTACATTTGGCTATTTTGGCTTGACGAAGGGCTGCCAATTCCTCTTTGATATCGGGCAAGATGATTTAAATCATCGTTTGTGATATCGATGGGAGGAATGCATGAAGGCAGCCGTTACGGCTCATCCGCACTATGTTGTCTCGGAAATCGATCCGAGGCTCTACGGATCCTTCATCGAGCATCTGGGGCGGGCAGTTTACACTGGCATCTATGAGCCCGGCCATCCGACAGCGGATGCCAACGGCATGCGTCAGGACGTCATCGACCTCGTCAGGGAACTCAATGTTCCGATCGTCCGCTACCCCGGCGGCAATTTCGTCTCGGCCTACAATTGGGAAGACGGCATTGGCCCCAAGGAACAGCGCCCAGTGCGCCTCGACCTCGCCTGGCACACGTCGGAAAGCAACGAAGTCGGCCTGCATGAATTTGCCGATTGGTGCACCTCCGCCAACACCGAGATGATGCTTGCGGTCAATCTCGGCTCGCGCGGCCTCGATGAAGCCCGCAACCTGCTGGAGTACGCCAACCATCCCGGCGGCAGCAAATGGAGCGACAGGCGCATCGCCAACGGCCGCAAGGAGCCGTTCGACGTCAAGCTCTGGTGCCTCGGCAATGAAATGGATGGCCCCTGGCAGATCGGCCACAAGACCGCGGACGAGTATGGCCGGCTGGCGCATGAGACGGCCAAGGCCATGCGTGCCTTCTCCAAGTCACTTGAGCTGGTGGTCTGCGGCTCTTCGAATGCCAAGATGCCGACCTACCCTGAATGGGAAGCGACGGTTCTCGACCATACCTACAACGAGGTCGACTACATCTCGCTGCACATGTATTTCGACAACGAAGCCAACGACGCTCCGAACTATCTCGCCATGAGCGAAAAACTCGACGACTACATTGTCTCGGTCGCCGGCGTCATCGAGTATATCAAGGCCAAGAAGCGCTCCAACAAGCAGGTCTACATCTCATTCGACGAATGGAACGTCTGGTACCATTCCAAGGAGCAGGACAGGAAGATACTCGGCGGCAGCAACGGCTGGCCGTTCGCCCCGCCGTTGCTCGAAGACATCTATAATTTCGAGGATGTGCTGCAGGTCGGCCTGATCCTCAACACCTTCATCCGCCGTTCCGATGTCGTCAAGATCGCCTGCCTGGCACAACTGGTCAATGTCATCGCGCCGATCATGACCGTTCCGAATGGCCCGGCATGGCGGCAGACGATTTTTTATCCCTATCTGTTTGCTTCTAACTATGGTCGCGGCAATGCGCTGGATCTCAAGGTGGAAAGCCCGACCTACAAATCCAGCGTTGCGGGCGACGTCGCTTATGTCGATGTTGCGGGCGTGCACGACAGGCAAACCGGCCACGTCACCTTCTTCGCGGTCAACCGCCATTCGAGCGAGGCAATCGAAACAGTGGTCGACCTCACCGGCTTCGGCGCGGCGGAGATCGTCGATCACCAGGTGATGGCACACGCCGATCTGAAAGCCGTCAATTCGGCCGAAAACCCTGGCAATGTCGGCCCCAGGAAGGGCGAGGGCGCCTCGCTCGCCAGCGGCAAGCTGAGCCTGTCACTGCCGCCCTATTCCTACCAGGTCATACGCCTGAGGCTCTGAGTTCAGGCGGATCATCGAGAAAGCGCAAACGCTGAGGAGGAGCGTCGACGTGACGGCCGATATCGAGATCAGGAACGTGAGCAAGCAGTTCGGTGCCATGACGGTGCTGGATCATCTGTCGCTCTCCATAAGGGCACGCGAATTCATCGTGTTCCTGGGCCCGTCCGGCTGCGGAAAATCGACGCTTCTTCGAATGATTGCCGGGCTCGAAGCTGTCGATAGCGGCGAGATTGCCATCAACAACGAGCGCATCGATCATCTGCCACCGGGCAAGCGCGGCATTGCCATGGTGTTCCAGTCCTATGCGCTTTATCCGCACATGACGGTGCGCGACAACATGGCCTTCGGGCTTGCGAATATCGGCGTTCCAGGCAAGGTCATCGAGGCGCGCATCAACGAAGCCGCCCGCATCCTCGAAATGCCGCATCTGCTCGATCGCAAGCCGGGCCAGCTCTCCGGTGGTCAGCGCCAGCGCGTCGCCATCGGCCGTGCGATCGTCAAGGAGCCGAAGGCCTTTCTGTTCGACGAGCCGCTTTCCAATCTCGATGCGGCGTTGCGCACCCGCACCCGCATCGAGCTTGCCCAGCTTCACCAGCGGCTGCAATCGACGATGATCTTCGTCACCCATGACCAGGTCGAGGCAATGACGCTGGCCGACCGCATCGTCGTCATGAACAATCGCAAGATCGACCAGATCGGTACGCCGATGGAGATCTACGAACGCCCGGCGACCAAATTCGTCGCGGGTTTCGTCGGCGCGCCGGCGATGAACTTCGTCGATGCGACGCTTGACAGATCCGGCGAGAACGCCACGGCCAGGTTTGCGGACGGCGTCTCGGTCCAGACCGAGATCGCCTCCAGCCAACTGACCGATGGCAAGTACACTTTCGGCATCCGTTCTGAAGACGTGCGCATCGTTGCCGCCGGACAGGGCAATGCCGGCGGCGTGGTCGATGTGCTCGAGCGGCTCGGCGAACGCACCCTGATCTACGCGCGGCTGGGCGATGGCCAGCAGATCGTCGGCTCGGATGCCGGCAACAGCCGCGTCGCCGTCGGCGATAGAATCGGGCTCGCCTTTGACGGCCAGAAATCGCATCTGTTCAACGAGACCGGCCGCGCCTGGCATGCGAGAGAGGCCTGAGATGGCTGACCGGCTGGCGATGTCCCCGACCGCGACGCTTGCTGTCGGCGTCAGAGCCCCTACCGCCGACATCTATGCGCCGCAATGGCGAAACGTCATTTTCGTTGCGCCATTCTTGTTCTTCTTCACCACGCTGCTGCTCTTCCCGCTGCTCTGGGGGATGTGGCTGAGTTTCCACAAGGCCGACACGTTCTCGTCCGGAAATTTTGTCGGTCTCGGCAATTACGCCAGGCTGTATCACGACAAGGTCTTCCTGCAATCGATCTGGAACACCTTCTATTTCGTGCTTCTGACGGTGCCGACGCTGGCGCTGATCGGCCTTTTCCTGGCGCTTTGCCTCAACCGCCGCACGCGCACTGCCGCGGTTTTGCGGACGCTGTTCTTTTCCTCGTCGGTGCTGTCGGTCACCATCGTCACGCTGATCTGGCGCATCGTCTTCATTCCGAATGTCGGCCTGTTGTCGACGATCTACGGATGGTTCGGCGCAACGGCTCCGGCCTTCATTTCCGATCCCAGCCTTGCGATGATCGGCATCGCCATTGCCACCATCTGGTGGTGCATCGGCCTGCCGATGATGCTCTTTCTCTCGGCGCTCCAGCAGATTCCACAGGATATTTACGAGGCGGCAGCGCTGGACAATGCCAATCGCTGGCAGACGCTACGGTCGATCACGCTGCCGTCGATCAAGCGGACCTTCATCCTGGTGATCATCATCCAGATCGTGCTGCAATTCCAGCTGTTCGGCCAGGCCTGGCTGATGACGCGCGGCGGTCCGAACAACCTGACCAAGCCGATCGTGCTCTACATCTACGATACCGCATTCCGTCGCTGGGATCTCGGCCTGGGCGCCGCGGCATCGGAAATCCTGTTCATCCTCATCCTGGTCGCGGCCATGGCCCAGTACCTGGTGACACGCAGCAGGGGAGACCAGGCATGAGCGCCACAGCAGCTTCCATCAAGGGCCGGGCATTTGGCGACCATTTGTTATTGGCCCTGGTCATCCTGCTTTCGATCGTCATGATCGCGCCGGTTCTGTGGGTCATCGGCCTGTCACTCAAGGACAATACGGAGCTGATGGCCGATCCGAATTCGGTGTTTCACGCGCCCTATACGCTGAAGAACTACATCAACACCGTCGGCACCTCGTCGGTGTTCATCTGGGTGCGCAACAGCATCATCGTCTCGGGCGGATTGACGCTCGGCACGTTGATCCTGTCATCGCTCGCCGGCTACGGCTTTGCACGGCTGAATTTCCCCGGCCGAGACGTGCTGTTCGTGATCGTGCTGTTCGGCCTGGCGGTCCCGGAACAGGCCGTGCTTGTCGCCCGTCACCAGATCTTCAGCATGCTGAAGTTCCACAACACCTATCAAGGGCTCATCCTGCCGGGCCTTTCAGCTCCGTTCGGCGTCTTCCTGATGACCCAGTATTTCAAGGCCATCCCGAAGGAGCTGGACGAAGCCGCCATGCTCGATAACGCCAGCCGGCTCAGGATTTTCTGGAAGGTGCTTCTGCCGCTCACGCTGCCTGCGCAGGCGACGCTCGGCATCTTCACCTTTCTCGGCGCGTGGAACGACTACTTCTGGCCGCTGATTTCGGCGACGAAGAAGGACATGTTCACGCTGACGGTCGGCATGGCCTCGACCCAGACCAACTTCGCCCAGTCCGAAGGCATCGGCTTCCTGATGGCGCAGGCGGTGTTCGCCGGTGCACCGATCCTGATCGTCTACCTGTTCTTCCAGAAATACATCGTCACGGCGGTCTCCGGCGCTGCGGTGAGATAACGAAGATTGCCTGACGGCCGGGGGAATGCGCAGCAATTGAAGCACGAAAGCCAATCCAGGGTGGAGCGGCGGAAACTCAGTAGGAGGAACTGATATGAAACTGAAGAAAATACTGTTTGCCGCAGTCTCTGCGGGCGCAATGATGCTCGCAAGTCCAAGCTTCGCGGCCACGGAGCTGAGCGTGCAGCGCTTTTTCGGCGCCTGCGATGCCGATTTCGGCACCAACACCGATGCCACCAAGGCCGTTGGCGAATGCGGCATCATCACCTCGCTAATCAACAAGTTCAACGCCGACAATCCCGATGTCCATGTCAACGTCACCACCGTGGAATGGCCCGGCTATGATCAGCTGACCGCGCAGTTCGCTTCAGGCGACGCTCCGGACATCGTCACGATCCATGAATCCGTACTGTCGGATTATCAGTCGAAGGGCCTGTTGATGCCGCTCGACGATCTCTTGAAGTCGGTCGGCGTGACACCCGACGCCTTCACCGACGCGGCACGCAATGGCGCCACCAAAGACGGCAAGGTCTATGGCCTGCCGATCGACAGCTGGACGATGCTCTACCACGTCAACATGGATCTTTTCAAACAAGCCGGCCTCGTCAATGCCGACGGCACGCCGATTTTTCCAAAGTCGCCCGAGGAACTGCTCGCCCAGGCCGAACAGTTCAAGCAGAAGACGGGCAAGCCTTATTTCGTTCAGAACCTGACCAATGAGACTGCACTCTACACACGCAACCTCTACACCTATCTTTTCCAGCAGGATTCCGATTTCTTTGCCGATCCGAAGCACGTGAAGTTGAATACGCCGGAAGCCAAGAAGGTCGTCGAGATGTACAAGGCGATCTTCGAGAAGGGCTACACCACCAAGGATCTCGATTATGGCGGCTCGATAAACGCCTTCCTTGCCGGCGAGGGTGGCGTCCACCTTAACGGCACCTGGGTGGTCGGCGATTACAACGCCCAGTCCGAGACCAAGGGTACGGCGCTCAACAAGGGCGGCTATGCGGTCTATCCGTATCCGCAGCTGTTTGGCGGCGCCCATGCGCAATATGCCGACGGCCACACTTGGGCCGTTTCGCAGAAAGACCGCACGCCTGAACAGATCGCGGCCATCGGTAAATTCCTGAAGTTCTTCGCCGACAACGACTTCGAATGGTCACGCACCGGTCACCTGCCGGCCTATAAGGCCGTCATCACCTCGGACGCCTTCAAGGCCCTGCCGCATCGCAACACGATCTCTGCGGTCGCCGATCTCGGCAGGCCGCTGCCGTCCGCCGTACAGCGTCAGTTTGCGATCCAGGACATTATCGGCGAAGAGATGAGTGCAGCAATCAGTGGCCAGAAGGACGTCGACACCGCCCTTGCCGACATGGAAAGCCGCGTCAACGAATTGCTCGCCAACATTTGATCACGGGTTTCGAAAGGCCCCTCCCAAGGCCCCCCGCGGCTGGAAACGGCCGCGGGTTTTTGGTGAGGCAGTGATTATTGTCCTCGAATTGCGCGACTTGCCGGTGGCGACCGGGTCAAACACGCCAACCACGGCGCCGCAACCTCGGCAGCAGCCGACGCAAGCCCTGGCCGGAGGATTCCGTTAGCTAGAACGCCGCGGCCATGGGCATTGCGACCTTGTTGGGGATCTGGATGTCGATCTCCAATCTCGACGTCGTTTCGCCGTGATCCATGCTCACCTGCAGGAAATCCTGGTCTACCTGAACATGCCGGGCGATCACCACCATGATCTCCTCGCGCAACACCGAGACGAGATCGGGCTGGTTGCGGCTTCGACGCTCGTAAGCCAACAGCAGTTGCAAGCGTTCGCGCGCCACCGGCGCGCTGCCGCGGCGCTTGAAGATATCGAGCAGGTTCATGCTGCCCTCCTTCCCAACAGCCGGTCGAGGAGGCCCCTCCGCTCGAAAGGCAGAATGACCGGCAGGTCCTCGCCCTCGAGTCTTCTCGCCGCGTCGATATAGGCGCGTGCGGCGGGGTTGGTGTTTTCGCTGAGCGTAACCGGCGCGCCCACATTGGATGCGCGCAGCACGTCCTGGCTCTCGGGAATTATTCCCAGCAAGGGCGTCGACAGGATCTCGAGCACGTCATCGATGCTGAGCATCTCGCCGCGGGCAGCGCGCGCAGCATCGTAGCGCGTGACGAGCACGTGTTTGGCAATCGATTCACCCTGCTCGGCTTTCATCGTTCTGGAGTCGAGCAGGCCGATGATGCGATCGGAATCGCGGACCGAGCTCACTTCCGGGTTGGTGACGATTACCGCCTCGTCGGCAAAGCGCATGGCAAGTTGCGCGCCCCGCTCTATGCCGGCGGGACTGTCGCAGAAGACGTAGTCGAAAACCGAGCGCAGCTTGTCGATGACATCGGCGACGCCTTCCTCGGTGAGAGCATCCTTGTCGCGCGTCTGTGAGGCCGGCAGCAGGAACAGCGTGTCGAGTCGCTTGTCACGGATCAGCGCCTGCGAAAGCTTGGCGGTTCCCTGAATGACGTTGACGATATCGAAAACAACGCGCCGCTCGGCACCCATGATCAGATCGAGGTTGCGCAGGCCGACGTCGAAATCGACGAGAGCCACCCGCTTGCCGGTTTTCGCGACCGCGGCGCCGAGAGCGGCCGTCGAGGTCGTCTTGCCGACACCCCCTTTGCCGGATGTGACAACCACTACCTTGCCCATATTTGTGCCTCCAATGTTGTTAGTTGAGCGGTGCGACGCAAAGTGCGCCGTCCTCGAGAAAGGCCTGTACCGGCCTTCCTCGCGAGGAGGCGTCCATCTCCTCGGCAGTGCGGTACCAGCCGTCCACCGCCAGAAGTTCGGCTTCGTTTTTCCGGCAAAAGATGCGAGCCGCGGAATTTCCCGTGGCGCCGGCGAACGCACGTCCACGCAGCGTGCCGTAGACGTGGATTGATCCTCCGGCGACGATCTCGGAACCGGAACTGACGGAGCCGACAATGACCACATCGCCATCGGGATGAAAGATCGACTGGCCGGAGCGGATCGGTGCCTTGATCATCAATGAGTTCGGCGCCTGCGGTTCTTCCGTCTTGGCCTCAGCGGCGGCCTTCGGGTCCGGCTGCACGTAAAGCGCATCAGCGGTGGCCTCCTTGGCGCCAACGAGGAGCGGCGGCAGATCGGCATCGAGCGCTACATTGCCATCGGCCTCGATCGCGTAGATGCGAATCCCGCGCTCCGCGAGCTGTAAGACCAGATCCCGCATCTCGCCCACCTCGGGCTTGAGTATATTCAGATCGAGCACGACCGGGCGGCCGGCAAAGAAGCCGGGGGAGTTTTCGGTCCAGTGATCGAGGCTTTGCAGCCATTCCCCTAGCGGAGCCTCAGGGGTGAGGGTGAAGGCTACAAACGAGCGCGCTCGAAAGCGTATGGACTTGTTTTGGATGGGAGCGACGCAGGTCACAGAGGCGAGTCCTTACTGATTGGTTAAGGCTAGCCCGGCATGGTTAACGAAAAGTTAATGGCGGCTTCCCGAGGCGTTGGCGGAGGCATTCTTTTTGTCCCTGATCGTCCCGGCGGCGCCCTGCTTCCGGTGCACGACGAGGTCCTCCTCGCGGCTGCCTGGAGGCGCCTCCAGTTCACGAGGTCGGCCGACCGGTATATTGTTGTCGGAACGCCGGGCCTATTAAGGAGTTATCGATTTGACAAGTGTTGCCAAGGGGCCTGTCGCGGATCGCGGTCGCGCTACCTATGACCTTGGCGCGACCGCCATCTTTGCTTCCAAATCAGACGCGCGCTTTCACTATTGCCTGTATGTGCCTCCCGCGGTTGGGGAAGGGGCCAAAGTCGATCTGATGGTCGCTGTCCATGGCACCGGCCGCACCTCTTTTCTTGGATTCCGCGACGCGTTTTCCGAGTTCGGACGCTGGAACGGCTGCGCCGTTTTGTGTCCGCTGTTTCCAATCGGCGTTCTCGGGGATGATGCCCGCAGCGGGTACAAATATTTGCTCGAGGGCAACATACGCTACGATCAGGTGCTGCTCGCCATGGTTGAGGAGGTCAGCGCCAAATACAGTCAGGATTGGAGCCGCTTTGCCATGTTCGGATTTTCCGGCGGCGGACATTTCACGCATCGTTTTGCTATCCTGCATCCCGACAGGCTCTGGGCGGCCTCAATCGGCGCGCCAGGCTCGGTGACCTTGCTCGATCCGACGCATGACTGGTGGGTGGGCATTCGCGATCTGCCGGAGAAGTTCGGCATCACCTTCGATGCCGCAGCGCTGGCAAAAGTGCCTTTCCAGATGATCGTCGGCGGCGCTGACCTGGAGACTTGGGAAATCACTCATGTCCAAGGCAGCACCCATTGGATGCCAGGCGCCAACGATGCCGGGCGAACACGGCCGGAACGCCTCGTGGCATTGTGTCGATCGTTCGAGGAGGCGGGGGCGCGCGTGCGCTTCGATTTGCTGCCAGGCATATCTCATGAACGGGACGCGGTTCTCGATTCGGTCAAGGATTTCCTTGCCCAACAACTCAAGGAACGAGGAAACGTCTCACGATGAATTCGTTGCGCCCCAGCCCGTGAAGAGATTATCGCAATCAAAGCCCGACTACGTCGACCGCATCCAACGCCGATTTGCTGCCAGTGCGTAACGACTAGAGCAACGCTTCGTATTGATTGCCAATCTTGTCGACTGTGAAATCCACCGCCCTGTTTTTCAGCACGGCAGCAGGGGTGGGGTGGTCCAGCGTCTCGGCCATCGCCTTCGCCAGGGCCGCGGCGTCACCGATCGGCACCAAGGTGCCGAAGCGGCCGTCACCGAGTATTTCGCGCGGGCCGTGCGGAGCATCGGTGGAGATTACGGGGACACCGGCGGCCATGGCCTCGACCAAGACGTTGCCAAAGCCTTCGCTCGTGGATGTAAGGACGAACAGATCGGCTGCGGCGTAACAGGCTGCGGGATCGTTGACGTAGCCGGCAAAGAGTACGTCCTGGCCAATGCCGATCTGCTCGGCACAGGCGTGCAATTCGGCAGCCAGCGGACCTTCGCCGAAGATGACAAGCCGGGCAGGGCGGCCGGCGCGCAGGGCAGCGAAGGCCCGCAGCAAAGTCCGGTGGTCCTTGACCGGCACCAGGCGTCCCGCGGTGGCGATGACCGGGCCATCGCCCATCGCCGCCAACGCTGCCTGCCAGGCATAGGAATTCCTCTGCGGTGCTACAGCTGGCGGCAGCGGGTTATTGATGACGACAACCTTCGATTCGGGGAAGCCTCGGGCGATGATGTCACGGCCGACACCCGCCGAAACGGCGATGGCTTTGGTTGCGCGCGCTGCAACCAGCGCGGAAAGCCAGATCGCCAGCCTGGCGCCGAGGCCGCTGGCAGGCAGCGAGGCCGCGGCATGGAAGCTTGGAAAGAATTTTGCCCGGCTTCTGGCCAACATGAGTGACAGCGCCATCACCAGATTGGCGAATTCCGGGGCGCTATAGACCGCATCAGGATCAAGGCGGCGGAACAAATTTGCGCTTCGCACGATGCCTTTCAGCGTCGCCGACTTGGCGTAACCCTCGCCGCGCAAGGGAAGGCCGAAGTCGACCAGATGCACGGCAGCGGAACGCAGCGCGGCGTTAGGGCCTTCCGCGTTCCAGGTAAAAAGCGTGACCTCGTGGCCACGCGATGCCAGTTCATTTGCCATCAGGACGAAAACACGTTCGGCGCCGCCGCCCCTCAGGCTGGCGATGTGGAAAACGATGCGCTTCACCATGCCTTGCTTCAGGCTCGGCTGGCGGCAACGCCTGATCGGTTCGGCGGCCGGCGCATGTCGCGGATGATGCCCATGCCGATGGCCAGCAGCATCCCCAGGGCAAAGCCTGCGAACGCTCCGGCGCCTGCCACCAGGGCAGTGCGCGGGGGCCATGAGCGCGCGGGCGGGGGCACCGCGGTCGAAATCACCTGTACGTTTGTGGTGTCGATCTGCTCGCGCTCGCTGATTTGGCGCGCACGTGACAGGAAGCTCTCATAGACCGCTCTCTTGGACGCGGCATCGCGTTCAAGTTCACGCAGGGCGACTTCGGATTCGCTGTCGGTGAATACATTGCCCTTCAGATCGTTCATCCTGGCGTTGAGAGAAGCCAACGAGGCCCGGGCCTTGTCCAGGCTGGCCTTTGCCGTGCCGACGGTGCGGGAGAACTCGGCCCGGAGTTGCGAGTTGACGGTCTCGAGTTCCGTCCTGAGCCTGACAATCGTCGGGTGGCGCGGACCGAAGGTCATCGACTGTGAGTCGATCTGCTGCCGCAGGCTGTTTGACCTGTCGCGCAGCGCAGCGAGCGCTTCCGAAACCGTGGGGTCGGGATTGGCCCCGTTGATACCGGAGGCAACCAGGGCGTCGTAGCTTGCCTGCGCGGCGATGACACGCGATTGCGCATCGACGATTTCGCCATTGAGCTGCGTCAGCGTCTGCGAACTGACGAGCTGGCCATTGCTGGACGACAGGTTGTGGCTGCGCCTGTAGCTCTCGACCTTCTCTTCGGCTGCCTGCACGTCGCTCTTGAGTTGGCCAAGCCGGCTGTCAAGGGCAGCCGCGGCACGGCTGGCGCCGGCAGCTTCGGCCTTAGCCAGTTCTTCCTGGAAGTTTTTGACTATGGCCTGCGAGATCAGGATCGCCTTGGCGGTGGTTTCCGCAGATACCGAGAGGGTTGTGACAAACGAGGTCGGATCCGCGATGGCGTCTACCCGGTCCGCCAGGTTCTTCAAGGCGATGAGCCTCGGGTCGGGCTTCGCCACAGCGCCCGACGAGGATGTGCTCCGGTCCGGATCGAAAAACTCCGGATCGTGAGTCAGGTTCAGTTCGTCCACCACACGGGAAAGCACGTTGCCCGAGGTCAGGATGCGCTGCTTGCTGCGCGTGCTGAGCAACTGGCTATCGACCTGGCCCGGTTGCGAGTAGAGGTCGTTTTCCACAACCTGCAAATTGGATGGGTTGATGAGGACCTCGGTCGTGACGGTGTAACGCTGCTTGCTCAGCAATGCATAGGCGCCGCCGACAATGCCGCCGACTACCGCCAGCATGAAGGCCAGGGCGAGGCCGGCCCGCAGCCAGACGAACAGACGCCGAAAATCGAGCTCAAGGAAATCGCCGATCTTGTCCAGGGTCACCGTTGCGACAGGCTCTGGAGGTTGCGGCGTCACCGGCGCGGAGCTTAGCCCCGCGACTGGGCCATGCTGTTGCAGCAATGCCCTGCGCCGTGCATTGGCGATACGCTCGAATGCACTGTTATTGGAAGCCGTCGCGGAGATAGGGGGTGTGCCGGAACCGGCAGACATGGTGACAATCCTTGTTAAATCATTACGCTTGGCCTGCTCTACAGAAACATCGTTAACATCTTATTTTCCAAGTTGGCCCATTTTACCGCTCTCGCTGTCCGTCCGGCGGACGTTGAAGGGGTCTCGTTGCCCGGAATGTGTTTGAATACCTTCACCTGGATGGGCCATGAGCTATCCCGCTGCCGCATCGGAACGATTGTTGCCCAGTCGAGCGCGCCGTGAGAACGCGCTGTCGCTGCTGTTTTTCCTATGCGCCGCCTTCGCGCTCCTGCTTCGCTTTACGGTGTCGCCGCAGGTGATGAACATGGTCGTCGACTATACGGCCCAGGGGGGCTCGTTCTACGAGAAGCTGCATTTCGGCACCTATGCGATCTTCCTGGTCCTTGCCGTCGTTCTTTTCAGCCGACCGTTTCTGCTGCAGGGCGACGAAATTGGGATATTCAAAGCGTTGATTCGCTTTTCGGTGCTGATGTTCGCGCTGGTGCCCTATCTGTTCGTCACCGGCCGCGCGGGCTCCTCCGGGTTCATCATCGATTCTTATCTGGTGGCCGGCGCCGCAGGCCTGTTGATGCTGGCCTTGAACGCGGAAGTGCGGCGGACGTTGGGCGACGTCGTGCTTGGAATGGTGATCCTCAGCGCTGTGCTCGGCACGATCGAAGCGGTGACTCAACATCGATTTATGCCTTACGGTCTCAACGAACTGCAGTTCAGGCCAATTGGCCTATCGGCGCACCCGCTGGCGCTAGGCGCGCTCTGCGCCACAGCCATCGGATTCGTGCCGCTGACGCGCTGGCGCATATGGGTGCGGGTGGCATCGATTCTCGTGTTGCTCGTCGGTTGTGCTGCGTCAGGCGCCCGCGCCGCCCTGATGCTCGCTGCGGGAGAAACCCTCATTCTGCTGCTGTTCGTGCCTTGGCCGCGCCTGACTCTCAAGCACCAGCGGCAGGCCAAGTCCGTCGTGCTGCTGTTCGCCCTGGTGAGCGGCGCAGTGCTGGTGGCCATACTATTTTCGGGCGGGCTGCTGAATCGATTCGGCAACACGATCTTTGACGAGAATTTCATGGCGCGGGTGACGATCTACCAGATATTCGGACTTGTTAGCTGGAAAGACATCCTGTTTGGCATGAACGTCGACGACCTCCTGGCGATCGTCAAAGAGAAGCTGCATCTGCCCTATATCGAGAGCGCTCCGGTGGTCATCACCATGCTCTTCGGCTTGCCGATAGCTGTGCTCTTCATAGTGCTGGTATTCTGGTTCATTTTTCGGCTGCTGCGCGCGGCGCCGCTGCCGGCATGGATCGGCACCATGACCTTCCTGCTTGCTGCGCTGTCGAACAACGCGCTCTCGTCAAAAGCGCCGGATATTACGACTATCGTGGTGTTGCTGCTTGCCTATAGAAACGTGCCGTATAGAAACCAGCCGAAGAGCACGTCTTCGACCGCTGTCGCATCCGAGCCGAAACTGGATCGGCTTGGATAAGCGCAGGCTCCAGACGCATCAGCCGGCGCTATCCACAACCTCGACATTGCCTGCGCGATTGAGCGTGTGGATGCCCGCCCGCGCCCATGCCGGTCCTGGGCCGATCGGGTGGGGCGGTGCAAACAGGACATCGAAGTCGTCAAGGCGATCCAACCGCATCAATCCCAGGCCGCCGCCATAGGCTCTAGACCCGTTTTGCACGGGCAGCAGCAAAGCGTCGCCCTGGCGGATGAAAGCGCCGCCCGGCCGAGTGGCCGAGTGATCGACGGCGACGGGATTGAGCGCATGCGCGACCCAAGGCCCACGCAGCGCAGGGGCGGAATAGACCGCCATCGTGTCGGACGCGCTACCGTGACCGAACCGCTCAGTCCCCAACAGCCAGAAGCGGCCGTCGGATTCGAGCAGCGTGGCGTCGTTGAAGTCCCTGTCCATCATCAGCACCGTGTCGCGTACCCAGCGATCCGGAAACTGCACGGCACGGTAGAGCACCACTTCACGCGCCGTAGCGCTTTCAGGGATCATGAAAATCTCGCCGGAGTGAGCGAACACCTGCGGATATGACAGATGATGCGCTTCCTCCAGCACCACTTTCGGCACGCCGAAAGTGCCGTCGGTGCCAAGTTCAGCGACGGAAATCACCCCGCGGCCGGTGGAGTAGGGAAACTCCTCGACAAACAGAAAATGACGGCCGTCGCGCTCGAGAACGAACGGATCGGCGTAGAAGCGCTGCCCGTCATCGGCAAGCACGGTGAAGGGCTTACCATCCAGCAGTCCGGTTTCGGCGACGCCTGGACCGTCGATCAGCCGATAAGC
The DNA here is from genome assembly GCF_040319065.1 of Mesorhizobium sp. M0968. Taxonomy (NCBI): domain Bacteria; kingdom Pseudomonadati; phylum Pseudomonadota; class Alphaproteobacteria; order Hyphomicrobiales; family Phyllobacteriaceae; genus Mesorhizobium; species Mesorhizobium sp. M0968. Next base: position 310,170 of record NZ_JAMYNL010000007.1, on the reverse strand, counting down.
AACCTGCCAATAGAAGGGACGCCGACCACGTCGCAGTTTTTGCACGGCGCGGTCGACTAACCCCCTGCCGAAAAAGGGCAGATAGTGCCCGATAAATCCGCCTTTCTGCAGGGGCGGCGCCGGGCTCTCGGCAATCGGCGCAAGTTTGCCCGCGGAAAAGCGGGCGACACATTGGGCAATCAGGGAGATGGCGCCGGCGAGCAGGTCGTTGCTGGTTCGGGACAGCCACAACCGGTCGCTGATCATCGGCCGCGCCCTGGCGACGGCAACGCCGTCGAGGCGCGCGGTGAGTTCGGGCAGCCGCCCGCTCGCCAGCATCTCGGTCATGCCTGCGGCAAAGCTGCTTTGGCCGCAAAATTCGAGCGTCAGGACAGGCGTGCCGCGTCGTGCGGCGGTAGCCGCGAGATCGACTATAAGATCGACTGGGCCGGTGTCGCCGGACGGCAACGGCCGGGAACGGCTTGCCAGTGAGGGGCCGAAGCGCCGGCCCTCGAGCGCCAGCACATTATCCATCGTGCGCGCATTGGGTTCAGGCGTCGGCGCGCGGCAACTCGAAACCGCATGTCCAGCCGCACTCAACCGCGCCAGAAGCTCATTTTCCCAGCGCCGGGATGGGTCGGCGTGGCCGATGATTAAAATATTAGTCAATCCAATATATTCTTTTTCAAGACTACTGCCATAGACTACTTGTCAGCCCAACCTTTCACAAGAGTTAAACCGGGAGAACGCGGCCTTGGTTGTTAATCATATATTAAGAATTGAGATCACGAAGGCGCTTTCCGGCGCTATTATAACTCTTGCGGGCAATAGTCGGCATGTCCCGAAGGCTGCAGGCGACCAGGATCAGCGATGAACGTCCTTTCACGTCCAAAACTGCCATCCAGGCAGAAACTGCTGATCGTGTTCGGCACTAGGCCGGAGGCACTCAAATGCTTTCCAGTGGCGCGTGCCGCCCTCGCTCATCCAGGCTTCATCACCGAAATATGCATAACCGCCCAGCATCGTGAAATGGTCGACCAGGTTGTCGAGCTGACCGGCTTGCCTGTGCACCACGATCTCAACATCATGCAACCCGGCCAGTCGCTGTTCGATGTGACCTCGCGCGTGCTCCTGGGCATGGCCGAGGTGTTGGACAAGGCGAAGCCCGATATCGTCATGGTACAGGGCGACACCACCACGGCAATGGCCGCGGCTCTTGCTGCCTTCTACAAGCGTATCCCCGTCGCTCATGTCGAAGCAGGATTGCGCAGCCACAACATCAACTCGCCGTTTCCTGAAGAACTGAACCGCAAGATTGCCGGCGACATCGCCACCTGGCATTTTGCGCCGACCGTTCAAGCGCGCGACAATCTCATCGCCGAAGGAAAGGCCGAAAGCACCATCTTCGTGACCGGCAACACGGTGATCGACACGCTGTTGCATTTTTCAAGCGCGATCGATGCCGACAGGCTGATGAAGGCGAAGCTCGCTGCCAGCTTCCCCTTCCTCGACCCTTCCAAGAAGATGATCCTCGTCACCGGACATCGCCGCGAGAATTTTGACGGCGGCATCCAGCGCATCTGTACGGCGTTGAAGGGATTGGCGGCGCGCGGAGACGTGCAGATCGTCTACCCTGTCCATCCGAACCCCAATGTGCGCTCGGTGGTCAACGCAGAGCTGGAAGGCGTGCCGAACATCCATCTGGTCGAGCCGCAGGACTATCTGCCGTTCCTGTACCTGCAGAAGCAGAGCTATCTGGTGCTTACCGATAGCGGCGGCGTGCAGGAAGAAGCGCCTTCGCTCGGCAAGCCGGTGCTGGTGATGCGCGAAAATACCGAGCGACCCGAGGGGATCGTGGCCGGCACCGCCCGCCTTGTCGGCACCGATGTCGAGAAAATCCTGTTCAACGCCAATCGCCTGCTCGACGATCAGGCTGCCTATCGCGGCATGGCGGAACGACACAACCCATATGGCGATGGCCGGGCCAGTAACCGGATTGTTGAGGAACTGCTGCATCATGGCTGAAATCAAAACCGTTTCCGTAGTCGGCATGGGATATATCGGCCTGCCGACCTGCGCCATTTTTGCCAGCCGCGGGCTCAACGTCATTGGCGTCGATGTCAACGGAGCGGTGGTCGAGAAGGTCAATCGTGGCGAAATCCACATCGTCGAGCCGGACCTTGACGGTCTGATCCAGAAGGTCGTGGCGAACGGCAAGCTCATGGCCTACAGCACGCCGCAGCCGGCGGACGCCTATATCATCGCCGTGCCGACCCCGATGACCCACGATCATAAGCCGGACGTGACCTACGTGCTCGCGGCGGCACGAAGCATCGCCCCCGTGCTGAAGCGCGGAGACCTTGTGGTATTGGAATCGACATCGCCGGTTGGAACCACGCGTATCATGACCGGGCTGCTTGCCGAGTTGCGGCCTGATCTCAAATTTCCTGTCCAGCATGGCGAAGACGCCGATGTGCTGGTCGCCTATTCCCCCGAGCGTGTGCTGCCGGGAAAGGTGCTGACCGAGCTGATCAACAACGATCGCTCGATCGGCGGATTGTCCCGCAAATCGTCGGAGCGGACCGCGGCACTCTATTCGACCTTCGTCACCGGCGACCTGTTCATGACAACGGCCGAAAGTGCTGAGCTGGTGAAACTGACGGAGAACGCGTTCCGCGACGTCAACATCGCCTTTGCCAACGAGCTTGCCGCCGTGTGTCAGGATCTGTCGCTCAATGTATGGGAAGTGATCGATCTCGCCAATCGGCACCCTCGCGTGAACATCCTCCAGCCGAGCCCGGGCGTCGGCGGTCACTGCATTGCGGTCGATCCATATTTTATCATCGACGCCGCACCCAACAGCACGCGGCTGATGGCTTCGGCACGCCGGATCAATTCCGAACGGCCCATGTCGGTGGTCAGGGATATCGAGGCCTTGCTCGACCCCTCACGCAAACAGACGATCGCCTGTCTTGGCCTCAGCTTCAAAGCCAACATCGACGATTTGCGCGAGAGCCCGGCCGTCGAGGTGGTGAAACTTCTGTCCGATATCCCCAATGTGAAGATCATTGCGGCTGAACCCAACACAAATGCGCTGCCGCATGAGCTCGAGGGCAGGGGCATCGTGTTCACCGACGCACTTTCGGCCATCGACAAGTCCGATATCGTCGTCCTCCTGGTCGACCATCGGCAGTTCAATCTGGTCGACCCCGAAGCGCTCAAGGACAAGAAGCTCGTCGATACGAGGGGTCTGTGGACGTGGCGCAAGGCACGCAAGCCCGACGCCCGCATCGAAGGCAAGAAACCAGAGGTCGCACAAGTGACGCTTGCAAGGGAGCAGGCCGCATGAACGCGCACGCCCCGGCATGGGCGCAGCATTCCCTGTTGGCATCACGGCGCCGGGAGTTCCTTGGTGCACCGATCCATGCGCTGACCATGGCCGAGACACTGGCCATCGCCGACGAGGCGATGACCCTGGGGCGGCCGCTGCATCATGTGGTCGTGAACGTCGCCAAGCTGGTGACCATGCGCCAGAATGCCGAGCTGCGCGAGGACGTGGCCGGGGCGGACGTGGTCAATGTCGACGGCATCGGCGTGCTTTGGGGTGCACGTCTGTGCGGCGTCGCGCTGCCCGAGCGGGTGGCGGGCGTCGACATCATGATCAATCTGCTGAGCCTCTGCGCGAAGCGTGGATTCAGGCCGTATCTGCTGGGGGCCGAACAGCACGTTCTCGACGCGGTTGTAGTGAGACTTGCCAAGGACCATCCGAGCCTCGTCATAGCGGGAATGCGCAACGGCTATTTCAAGCCGGAGGACGAGGCCGGGATCGTCGCGGCGATCAACGCCTCGGGCGCCGACTGCCTGCTGGTGGCCATGCCGACACCGCGCAAGGAACGCTTTCTCAAACGCTACCGCGATGAACTCGCCTCAAGCTTCGTGATGGGCGTAGGCGGCAGTTTCGACGTCTATGGGGGCAAGGTTGCCCGTGCGCCGAAGCTGATACAAGCGGCCGGCCTGGAGTGGCTGTTCCGCGTCGTCCAGGAGCCGCGACGCTTGTGGCGCCGCTACTACGACACCAACACTGCCTATGCGGGACTGCTGTGCCGGGAGTTCTGGGAGCGTCGCTGGCGCCGAAACGCCGGTTTATAGTTTCGCCTTCCCCCCACAAAACAGGCGTTGCCCCTGGACTTCGCTTTACGCGATCCGTAGCCGCGCTCGCAGCTGGGCGACGAATTGCGTCGCTGCCACGGGGTGGAACAACGAGGTCAGCCCGAAGAAAACCGCGGCGCCGGTGGTGCCGCCGGCGACAAGCGAGAAGATCGCCGGCACGTCGCCGGCCACCATGCTGGCAAGCTTGGCGGCCACCCCCGTGCTGAGCGAGATGATTACCGAAACACCGATGTCGCGCCACGGCACCGGCACCGGTGTGAGCCGCTCGCTGATGATGATGCAGGTTACGGAGCCCACCACCGAGCCCCCCGCCAGCGCCAAAGCGGCGCCGATCTCCGCCATCGGGGGGATCAACAGCAGGGACAATGCGATTGTTGCCACCGAGCCGAAGAGATTGGCGATGATCAGCAGCCACGGCCGCTTGTGCGCGTGCACCACGACGCCATAGACGAAGCTGGTGAGGTTGGCGCACAGCACGCTGAAGGCAATGATCGGAAACAGCAGGCCGAAGCGGCCGTGATATTGCGAGGGCAGCATGAGCTCGGTGATATCGCTGCTGAGCGCGACCAGCATCGCTGCAATCGGCAGGCAAAGCCGCATCATCAAGGCCATTAACTGCGACAGCAACCGACCCGATGCCGCGGGCCCATCCTCGTCGAACCGGCTAACCACCTCGGGAAAGGCGCCCATGTTGATGGCGTTGGCGACCATATCGATCGGCTGGCGGGCCAGCGCATAGGCTGCCGCGAAGATCGCCACGGCGCTGGCATCGTAATAGAACTTGAGGAACAGACGCTCCGCGCTGTTGAGCCCGAAGCCAACCAGCGCCATGATGATCAGCGGCACACCGAGCGCAAAGAAGTCCCTGTGGGTGAAACGCGGCGGACCGGCAACGAGCCGTCGCGATGCCATGATGCCCGCCACGATGCCGGCAATCAAGGCGCCGAGGCTCGAGCCGAGCGACACCGTCAGAAAGCTATCCTGAAAGACAAGGATAGCGCCGATCGGTAACGCGAGTTGCAGCAGGGCACGCAGGGCTTCTAGCATCGAATAGACCGAATGGCGCTGCTGCATCTGCAGCACCGTCAACGCGAAGCGGCTGATGGACCCGGCGACCAGATAGCCGCAGACTGCGATCGCGAACTCGATCCAGCGTTCAGGCACGATCACCGCCGACGCGCCTACCGATATGACCAGCGCCAGTGCCGTGGTGGCAAGCAACACCTGCCCGGCCAGCATCAGGCTGCCGCGGCTGACTTCGCCCTTGCCGCCAAGCCTGAGCAAGGCGATGCGCAGCCAGTTGGTGACGGCAATGTCGGTCATTTCCCCGACGGTCACCACCAGGGTGAGCAGGCCATACTCGGTCTGGTCGATCAAACGCGTCACAACGACCAGCAGGAGCAGCGCCGAAATTCGCGTCAGCAGGATCGCCGGAGCATAAATGAGCGTGGAACGGAGCAGCAAGGGCGTGTCCCTGGAAAACTCACCTTCGACTAGCCGCCGACTGGCGGAAAATCCAGCCCGATGACGCCGAAGGGTGAACAGATTCAGTTTGAACTAAAAGATTTGCCGTAAAACTTATCGGGAACGTTTGCTTTGCAGTTACCCGGTCTGTGTTATTTAGAGTACCATCATGTTGCAGCGCCTCATATCCGATCGAAAAATACATGTCCTGGTCGCGACGCCCTCGGGCGTTTCGGGGCAGGGCGGCATCGACCGCATCATGGGCGCGCTGAAGCAGGAGTTCGAACGGCAAGAAATCGCCGACATCGATGTGTGCTTCCTTGCCAGTCGTGGCCCGGGGCATGTCGGACTTTCGATCTTCTATATGCTCGGTTTTTGCTTACGGATGCTTAAAGCGCGTCTGGCTGGACGCGCCGATGTCATTCATATCAACATCTCAGTTTCCGGCAGCACCTACCGCAAGATGGTGATCGCCGCCTGCGCACGGCTGCTGTCGATACCCTATGTCCTGCATTTGCACGGGGCGCAGTATCAGACATTCTGGAAAGCCGACCGCGGTTTCATTAGCCGCCGTATCAAAGCTCTGTTCGAGCATGCCGATCGGGTGATCGTTTTGGGCAGGCTTTGGCGCGATTTCGTCGCCAGCCGGGCGCCGGGCGCAGCCGGCAATATCGTGATCGTGCCCAATGCGACCGAAGTCCCGTCGCTGGCGCATGTCGGCGGCGGCGACCATGTGCATATCCTGTTCCTGGGCCGCATCGGCGACCGCAAGGGCGTACCGCAATTGTTAGACGCGCTGCACCGCATGAGCCCTGTCAAGAATTGGCGCGCCACGATTGCCGGCGATGGCGAAGTCGAGGCGGCACGGGCAAAATCGGCCGCGCTGGGGATTGCAGACCGGATCGCCTTTCCGGGTTGGGTGGGACCGGACGATGTCGCATCGCTGATTTCTTCGGCCGATATTCTGGTTCTTCCATCCTTCGCCGAAAATCTGCCGATGTCGGTGATCGAAGGCATGGCAGCCGGTTTGGCGGTGGTGGCGACCCCGGTTGGCGCCGTCGAAGACATAATCACCGACGGGCAATCCGGGCTGCTGGTGCCGCCAGGCGATGTTACAGCGTTGACCGAGGCGCTGAGCCGCCTCGCGGAGAACCCGGCACTGCGGGCAAAGCTTGGTGCCGGTGCCATGGCAGTGCATCGGGAACGGCTTGAGCTCGCCCCGTTTGTCGGCGCAATCTGCGATGTCTGGCGGTCGGCCGCGTCAAGCCGTCAAACGGTCAAGCGCTGAGGCCGACGATCGCGGCGGCGCGTCGAGCCTGAATTCGCGGTGGAATATCTCCAAATTCAACAGCGCCCATATCAGCTTTTCGTGGTCTGCAGCACGCGTGGTGTGTTCCGAGACGATTTGATCTAGCTGTTTAGGACTCAGATAGCTGCGAATGACAGAGTGAGGCGAGCAAAGATGGTCATGCAGGTAGTTCCTCATCGATCCGCGAAACCATTCGGCGACCGGTACCTTGAACCCGACCTTGCGGCGGCTGAGAATTTCCTCCGGGAGGATATTGGCCATGCTGTCGCGCAGGATCTGCTTGCTGTGCAACCAACCCAGCCTGTAGCGATCGGGCAATTTGCTGACGAATGAAACCAGGTCTCGATCCAGGAACGGCATTCTTCCTTCGATTGAACCGGCCATCATCATGTGGTCGCCTCGTTCCAGGAGATTGTCAGGCAGCCACGATGTCTGATCGAAAAACAGCACGCGGCGAAGATGGGAAGCCGCAGCGCTTGACGAGAACGGAAAGTCGTTGCGCTCATAACGGCGATTTGCGGACGCGCCGATCAGGCAAGCGCTCTGCTGCGCCGAAACGGCTCCAAACCAGGAGACCATCCGGGCGGCAAAGTCCCTTTCGCCCGCGGTGCGGGCAAATGTATCGACCTTGGCCGACGCGCCCGGCATGGCGCGTACCAAAGGGGAAAGGACGTTATCGTGCAGCGAGGCTGGAACAAGCGACCGGTAGATCCCGGCCAGTGATTCCGCGCGATGCTTGGGATAGCCGCCGAGAATCTCGTCGGCTCCTTCTCCGGTGAGCACCATCTTGACGTCTTGCGAGGCTCGCTCCGACATCAGGTAAATTGGAATATCGCTGCTTTGCGAAACAGGTGCCCCGCGTTGGCGAACCATCGTCGGCAGATGATCCATCAGATCGCCTGGCTGGATTACAAGTTCGCAATGATCGGTCTTGAAATGATCGGCAACGCGTCGGGCGAATGCAAATTCGCTATAGGCTGCGTTGTCGAACCCGACGGAAAACGTGCGAATGGGCGTGGCGCTGTGGCTGGCCATCAGCGCGACGATAGCCGAGGAGTCAAGCCCTCCGGAGAGAAAGGCCCCAAAAGGTGCATCGCTGCGCATCCTGATCTCGACGGAATGGTCGAGCAATTCCAGAAATCGCCGCTTGGCGGTTTTTCCGTCGATCCGCTCGGTAACGGCCGCCTGGTCCGGAGGCGTATAGTAGCGCGTTTCCTTGACTACCCCTTGCGACCAGACAGCATAGCTTCCGGGATTGAGTTTGCGGATCTGTTTGAAGAGCGTGCGCGGTCCCGGCACATAACGCCAGTTCAGATACTCGTGCACGGCATCCAGATCGAGTTCCTGAGCATCTTGCTGCGATGACAACAATGCGTTGATCTCCGAGGCAAACAGCAGCAATTTTTCGTTTTGCATGAGGTAAAGCGGCTTTTCCCCGAAGGGATCCCGGGCGAGGACCAATTCCTGCCTCTGAGCATCCCAGAGTGCAAAGGCGAACATGCCGCTCAGCCGGTCGAACATTGACAAGCGCCACTGATCGTAGGCTCGGAGCAGCACCTCGGTATCGGAGCGCGTTCGAAAATGATGGCCAAGGCCGATCAGTTCCTGGCGCAGCTCGATGTAGTTATATATCTCGCCGTTGAAAATTATTTTGAGACGACCGTCCTCAATCTGCATCGGCTGATTCGACTCGGGCGCTAGGTCAATGATCGCCAGGCGGCGATGAACCAATGCCAATTGTTGCTCGCCGGTATTCAGGTCCAATATCTCGGTGCCTTCGGCATCGGGACCGCGATGCCGCAATGCGTTTGACATTTTGGCGGCCCGCTCTTGTGGATTTTTAGCCCTTCGCCCGATCCATCCGGCAATTCCACACATTGTTCCCCCCTAGGCGCGCGCATTCCCCACTCAGTACAACAAATGTGTTAAACACTTCGTGCCAATACAACCCAACGGGGAGAAAGCTGCCACGGGCCGTTCCTCGATCGAGCCTGGCCGTCAGGGGTTGCCACCGGTTGTTCGCTGGTGAGGGCGAGTGATGGCACCTATGGCAGGCCCAATGCCTGCAGCATCTCCGGGTCGGGAACTGGGGGACCATCGGGCGGGATGAGGCTCATCCCATAGGGATTGGAGAACTCCCAGGCAGACCATGGGATCGCGAAGCGTTCGGCCTCTTGGCGCACTGCCTTGAGATAGCGCGAACGGTCGGCCTCAAAGGCGCCCATGCGGCCGTCCGCGGACATGAGGATAGCGCCGAATTCGCCCATGAAGAGCCGCCGGCTGGGAATGCCATGGCCTTCAGCCCAGTCGACAGCCTGGCGAAAGCTCGCCTCCAGTTGGCTGTGGCCCCAATTCTGCTCGAAATAGTTCGCGATTGCTTGGCGCGCGGTGGCCATGTTCATGACCTGCTCGACCCTGCTCAAGCCGGCAGCGTCCATCCGCGCTCTAAGGGTTTCGGTCACCACTTCGGGTGTACTGCTGTCGGCCGGCCAGGGAAGTCCCGAAGCAAAGCTGATCGTGTCATCGGGCCGCTGGTGGGTGAAGCTGTGCGGCTCATACATATGGAAGCTGTAATAGAGGTTTGGGTCATCAAAGCCGGGGCTGAGGTTGACCAATCCGGCAATGCTGCCGCCGCAGGCGCCGGTTGCAACGATGGTAAGTTCGCTGTTGACCGCTCGAATGTCGTGGACGGTCCCTGCCATGATCCGCTGCCAGTGATCGCTGCCGCTCGCATCGCAAGGGTAGTATGCGGGCTCGTTGTAAGGTTCGAGGGCGACTTTGTCGGTGCCTATCTTGACCAGCATGGCGGCGACCGCCACAACCATTTGACGATAGCGGGCAACGCCCTCGCTGTCGGCGCCGCCATAGATCATCTCCATGCTGTAGTCGGGAACCTGAGTGACGCCATGCAGGTCGAAAACCACCTTGAGGCCGGTCGACGTGATCCGCTCGACGGCGGCGGCAAGCATGTCCAGCGCCTGCTGCCGCCTGGCGTCCCCGCTGGCAAGCAGCGGGCCGGGATCGATGCTCAGCCGGACGAAGTCGAAGCCCATCGATCGGATGTGGGCAAACACCTCCCCGGCCGGCCAGTCGGTGAGCGGCCTGCTTTCCGCAAGCCACTCCTTTTCGCTGCGATAGGGCGGCCAAACGTAGGTTCCGTCTTTCGCCACCGGCGACCAGTTGAGCCACTGATGCACGCCAACGCCGCGCTTGAGAGGGATGGGCTCTGCCTCGGCCGCCACAAGCAAGGCGAGCACCCAGGCAACAAAATACACCGCTTTTCGCATCGCTCCCTCCGCATGCTCGCGGGAGATATTAACCGCAACGAACGGGAAAGAAGATTGCCGGCCCGCACTTTTCGACGGCATGGTATACAAGGACCGAAACGTTGACGGGGCGTGCATGAGAATCGGCTGGTACATCAACCGATTGCGCAGCATGGGACCGGCCGAGGTGTTGCACCGGCTGGGCGAGCAACGTCGAAGGATCGCGTCGCGCCGCCGCGATGATGGGTGGGAGCGCTATCCATCGCCGCAGTTGCACCCAGTGCTGCCCGGATTTCGCCATGCTGCGCTGGCGGCGACCGACGCTCAACGGCAGGCCATAGCGGCGGCCGCGCAAGAGATGCTTCATGGCCGGTTTTCGGCACTCGGGCGGACATGGCCAAAGCGTGAGCCCGATCGTTTGTTTCCTGCTGAGCTTTGGCGTCTTGATCCGGTAACCGGCAGGCTTTGGCCTGGCGCCGAGGCTCATACTTTCGATATCGATTTTCGCGATGGCGGCGACCTTGGCGATATAAAATATGTCTGGGAGATCAACCGGCTGCAGCAATTGCCAGTACTGGCTGCACACCTGCTCCTCAGCGAGGACAATCGATCCCGGAGTGCCATTGAGGCGGCAATCGGCAGTTGGCATTCCGCCAATCCGCCGTACCGAGGCATTGGCTGGGCTTCCGGCATCGAAGTAGCGCTGCGAGCCATCAGCCTGATCGTCACCCTGGACCTTATCGGTGACCGGCTTGACCCGGCGACGCTGCGGAAAGCCGGTGAGATACTCGCGGCAAGCGCCTATTGGCTGCCGCGGTTTCCGTCGCGATATTCCTCCGCCAACAACCATCTCGTCGCAGAGTTGGCTGGCGAATATCTGGTTGGCCTGGCGCTCGGGGCCGAATCCGAAATTGCCCGCAGCGCCCTCTTAAATGAGACGCACAAGCAGATTCTTGCCGACGGCGCCGGTGCCGAGCAAACGCCGACCTATGCAGCCTTCAGCGCCGAACTCATCTTGCTGTGCGCCGCCGCGGCGCGCCAGGCGGGAACGCCGTTTCCCTCGGCCGCCGAAGCGCGTCTGGGCGCCTTCGCCAATTTCGTCGGCTGGCTGCCACAGAAAGCCGCCCGCTTCGGCGACGACGATGAGGGCCATGTGCTGAAGCTGGGCGACGAGCCGAACTATATCCGATCCGTCGCGGCCGCCATCCACGGCTTACTGGGGACGCCGGGCAACGCGCCGGAGCCTGACGATTTTCGTTCGCTTTTCTTTGGTGCGCCGTCAGGCCCGGCGCCCGCGGTGCATGGCTTGCAGACATTCACGCAAGGCGGGCTCTCCGTCTGGCGCGGAGCAATGAATGGCCGCAATGTCGAACTGACGTTCGACCATGGACCGCTCGGCTATCTCTCGATAGCGGCGCACGGCCATGCCGACGCGCTGTCGCTCACCCTGTGCATCGACGATGAGCCGGTGCTGGTCGATCCTGGCACCTGGCTCTACGGTTCGGGAGGCGCATGGCGCGACTGGTTCCGCTCCACACCGGCGCACAACACGCTGAACATCGAGGGCAAGAGCCAAAGCACCATCGCTGGAAATTTCAACTGGTCGCACAAGGCAGTCGCAGCGCTGGTGGAGAGCGAGCCGGGACCGCACTGGAGGCTGAGCGCCCGGCATGACGGCTATAGAAGCCGCTTCGGCGTCGTGCATCAGCGCACTTTGGCGCGCCAGGCCGATGGCATCCTCATCACCGACCAACTGCTCGGCGGCAGGTGCCAGTCCGAGATCGTCTTCCAACTGGCCGCCGGCCTCCATGCCGAGCGGCACGAAGATACGGTCACGGTATTACGCGGCGACGAGGTGCTGTTGGCCATCCGCTTTCCTGATGCTGCGCTCGATATCGGCGCCGGCGGTGACATGCCGGGCCAAGGCGGTTGGGTTTCACTGCGTTTTGGCACCAGGCAGCAAGCCGAACGCATCGCCTGGCACGGTGAAGTGGGCGAAGCCGGGATCGATATCCATCTTGCCCCAATTCACCCGCCGCAACAGCAAAAACCGGTGCCAACGTAGAGTTGCCGGGCGAGTTCCAGCCGTATTCGACATTAATTACGTTTGGACATTTAGCGGTTTCGTTACCGTTGATCTGCTAGTCTCGCACCATCCAGCCTGCTTTGCCCGCTGCGCCCCGCAACAGCCACTGGTTGCAGGCGGCGTAGCGAGTTTGGCGGGAATTTTGTGCTTTGCTATTCGCCAGATCGCCTTGTTACGACCCCAGACTGCCTTCTTACGACCAGGAGCCGCTGCATCAATGTTTTCCGAATTTGCCAGAGCGATTGTGGAAAAGCTTTCGAACGTCAATCTGACCACGCTCGGCCTGCTTCTCCTCACCGCACTGGGCAGCGCGGTGATCGCCTACTGGCGAACTGCCGAACATAAGTCCCTCAGGGACTTTTTCGACTTCGCCTTCCCACAGGAAGTCATCCTGCACCCGTCGGCGCGAGCCGACGCCCTGTTCTGGATCACGAAACGGGCGATGATGCCTTTCCTGCTTATTCCTGCCGGCGTCACCTTCGTCGTCGCGGTGGGCTATGGCACACGCGAGGCAATTGGCTGGCTCCTTAACATCCACGCGCCGCTTCTCGGCGGCCCGGCGGGACCGGTGACGATCGTCATCTTCACCGCAACCATGCTGGTCGCCTATGATATTTCATACTACCTCTACCACGTCGCCCAGCACCGTTTCCCGTTCCTGTGGGAATTGCACAAGGTACATCATTCGGCCGAAGTGATGGTGGGGATCACCAAGGACCGGGTTCATCCGCTGGACGATCTGATCAACCGTATGTGGGATGGCGTCATCCCGGGCATCTGCTTCGGTGTCTGGAGCCTGATCGCACTCGATCCGGTAGAGGTCGCTATCTTCGGCATCAACGTCTACGTCATCCGCAACATCCTGATGATGGACTTTGTTCGCCATACGCATCTCAAGATATCGTTCGGCTCGTTGAACAACATCATCCTGTGTCCGCACTGGCACCAGGTGCATCACAGCATCGACCCTCGTCATTATGACAAGAATTTCGGCCTGCTTTTTTCGTTCTGGGATCGTCTGTTCGGAACGCAATTTGTCCCGGAGCCCGATGAAGACCTGAAATTTGGCCTGGTCGATCGCGATGTGCGCGATTACCAGTCGCTCTTTGGGCTCTACATCCTGCCGCTCAAGAAGATGGCAAGGCATGTCATGCGACTGTTTCACAGACGGCCCAATGTGGTCGCGCAGCCACAGGACAGTTCTCCTTCATGAACACCGCTGTTTCCATCGACGTCCTAGGCGCGGAGCGCCTGGAAATCGTCCGTTCGGCGGATCGCCTGGCTGCGGTCGAAGCCGCTTGGATGGAGCTTTGGCATCGTACCGACGGGCTGATCTTTCAAAGCCATGCCTGGATTTCGGCATGGTGGAGTACCGTACAACGCCGTGACCAGCGCGCGTTGCGGATCGGCCTGGTCTGGAAGGGCGAGAGACTCGTTGCTGTCGTTCCGCTGGCGATCGGCAGGCGCAGGGGGCTGCGGTTTCTCGAATGGGCGGCCGGCAGCTATACCGACTATGGGGATATTCTCGTTGCTCCGGAATGCTCGTTATCGGCGCTGCAGGAGCTATGGACCCAACTCTGCGATGCCGGCGGCTTCGACCTTGCCTTGATCAATCGTCTCTCACCGGATGCGGCGGCCCGCAAAATTTTCACGCCAGGAGCTTCCGGCGGCATCAGGCTTCGTCCGTTTCACCGGACGGAAGTCAGCTATCGCGTTGCCGGACAATGGGAAAGCGGAGCGGCATGGTTCGCGGGCCAGTCGAAAAAGACGCGCCAGAACTATCGGCGCGGCATCAAAGCGCTGGAAGAAACCGGACAGGTGAGATTTCGCCTGCTTGCCCCCGACGAGCCGCTGCAACCGGTACTGGAGCGCCTCGCGGCCTTGAAGCGGAAATGGCTGACCGAGCGCATGCGTGAGTCAGACCTGTTCGAAGAGGGCGTCCCGGTACTCGCCGCGCTCGTCGGTGCGTTGGCGCGCGCCGGCGTGCTGCATATCTTCGTCCTCGAATGCAATGGCGTGATGGTCGCGGTGTCGATCAATTTCGTCCAGCACGACGTGATGATGGCCTTCGTGACGACGTTCGATCCGGATTTCGGCCGGGCGTCGCCGGGTGTGATCCTGTTGATGGATTACGTGCAGTGGTCGATAGATCACGGTTTGAGCATGGTCGATTTCCTCTGTGGCGCAGAGTCGTTCAAACACAAATTCTCAACGCAGGCGGTTACGCTGGAATCCGTCATCGGGACGCGCACGGCACAGGGCGCGCTTGCATTTCTTGCCGATCGTGTTCTCCAGACGGTCAGGCATATGCGCGAGCGGTCATCGGCACCACCAGAGGGACGCGATGCGCCCGCTCAAGCCGAAGCAGCCTTGGACTAAAGCGCGTCGCGTTCGATCGGCCTCATGCAACGCGCTTTAGATTCTTGTTTTAACATGTCGTTATCGCAAAACCGCTGCACACTTTTGCGCGACATGCTTTAGAACGGTTCATCGTTTCACGGAAACGGCCCGCTCGCAAAAAGCTCAAATGAAGCGCGGTATCGGACCGTTTTGCGGCGTGGTGCGGTCGCCGAGGTCGAGGAAGATTTCGTCGATGTAGCACCATCCCCAACCTTCCGGCGGATCGTAGCCTTCGATGACAGGATGGCCGGTTGCCCGAAAATGCTTGGTGGCATGACGGTTGGGCGAGTCGTCGCAGCAGCCGACATGGCCGCATGTGCGGCAGAGCCGCAGATGCACCCACTGCGAACCGCTCTTCAGGCATTCCTCGCAGCCGAGCGCGCTCGGTGTCACGCCGCGAATGTCCCCGGCGTGCCTGCATTCGTCTGCCATCATACGCTCCTGACCAGTTGTGGCGCCACGGCGAGACTGCCGTTTCGCGCGAGATATTGGCGGGTTGAGACATGGTTCGAACCTATCGCCGGTTTCCGACAGTTTGAAGCGGTTTTTGCGGCTTGCGGCCGGTAGGAACCTGGCCCGCCTGTCGGTAAACGCTATGTCCTTCGCTTCGCAGTTAACTGATCGCAGCCGTGCGACGGTGTCGTCGCGACGTGCCTCACGATCCGTTGCATCTCCTTGATTTGTTTGATTTGCGCATCCCGGCAAACCCGGCGCATGCTGCTTTAGCCGGCACCTGCCTAAGCCGGCCAGGCCCGGCGGGCCGTCCTGTGTCAAACTCTCGGCCGCCGGGCTTCTGGACAGCAGAAAACGGCCTGTGTCCGAGCACTCCGCAAACTGGCCCGCGGCCTGTTGTTCGGCGAGTGCTCAGGCAGCTACCTGAAGCACAATCTTGCCGCGCGTGTGCTGCTTCTCGAGCTGTTCCTCGGCCCTGGCGACTTCCTCAAGAGGATAGATTGCCTGCACGAATGGCCTGACCTTCCCGGCGTCGATGAGGCGGCTGATCTCGGCAAGCTGCGCCGCGTTCGGCTTGGTCAAATAGGAAACGCCGCGAGCCCGATGCAGGCGGGCCTTCTCCGCCGACGGTTCGGAAAGCGTTGAGACGAGCGTCCCGCCGGGCTTGAGCACGTCCCACGAGCGGTCCTGTGTTTCACCCGCTACCAGGTCGAAGACGAGGTCGACGTCCTCGACAAGCTCCTCGAAGCGCTGGTTCTTGTAATCGACCGCCTGGTCGGCGCCAAGCGCGCGGACGAAATCGAAATCCTGCGCGGACACAGTCGTCGCGACAAACGCGCCCGCGGCCTTTGCGAACTGCACCGCCAGATGACCGACGCCGCCGGCGCCGCCATGGATAAGGACCCGCTGCCCGGATTTGAGGCCGCCGTGATCGAAAAGGCCTTGCCACGCGGTAAGGCCCGCAAGTGGCACGGCGGCGGCTTCGGCGTGGCTTAAGCGTTGCGGCTTCGCCGCCGCCTCCGTTGCCTTCACGACGACATATTCGGCGTTGCCGCCGCGGTCGTTGCCGAGCATGGCATATAGCGGATCGCCCTTCTTCAGCGTATGGGCCCGCGTGCCGCACAGTTCCACCACGCCGGATACGTCGCGGCCGAGCGTGACGGGCAGATCCGCGCCCGAAGAGCCCTCGCGAACCTTGTAGTCGACGGGATTGACGCTTGCCGCGTAGACCTTGAGCGTGACCTCGTCGTCATGCGGCTGAGGCAACGGAACCGCGTCCAGCGAAAGAACCTCCGGTCCACCAAAATCGTGGATACGGACGGCCTTCATCGTAATCATGGCTTGCTCCTCGTCGGGTTGCAGTCCAGTTCGCTCTGAACAGTTTCGCCGGCAGGCCGGCGTCTATCCAGCCGGCGGTTCGGTCGTAGCAAAGGCCGGCCGGTGGTGCGCCGTCAGTGTATCGTTTGCGAATGCTCGCCGCCGGGTTGCGAGATGCCGCTCAGCGCTTCACCTGCTGTCGCCGTCTCGCTGTTGGTGGCGAGGTCGCCCAGCGAAACGATGCCGACCAGGCGCTTGTCGCGGTTCAGCACCGGCAAGCGGCGCACTTTCAGGTCAGCCATGTTACGCAGAACATCCTCTGCGTCTTCGTCTTCGAAGCAATACCTGACCTCGGTGCTCATCACTTCCCGTACCTTGGCGTCAGGTGTCTTGCCTTGGGCGACGCCGCGGATTGCGATGTCGCGATCGGTTACCATGCCGACAAGCCGATCGTTCTCGCCCACCGGCATTGCGCCGGCGTCGAGGCGACCCATCATTTCAGCCGCATCGCGCAGGGTTTGCTGCGGACTGGCGATCTCGACGTCCTTTGTCATGCAGTTGCCAACTTTCATTTTAACCTCCCTTGGTTGCAGGGCCCGCCGCCGGTTTCCAGGATGAAAGGGTGAATGAGCGCCAGCGCAAAACGTTCCATGGCAAGACCCGTTTCGAGCGCTTCGCCGAAATCACCCTTGCCATCCTCCACCCGACTGCCCTTCAGGCGGTCGGCCCGGGAAAGGTCGGTTCCGAAGGAATTTCGGAAGGCGTGCCGGGAGGAACTCCGATCGGCTCCTGGTCCGGCGTCGGAATTGGATCCGGCGAGGGCGGGGGTACGCCTGGAGGTTCTCCCGGCGGAGTCTCCGGCGGGGCAGGCGGCCGGGCCGGCTCCGGATTGGGATTGTCCGGCAGTGGATTCGGGTTGTTCGGATCGGGGTTGTTCATCGATCACTCCCTGACATCTGTGGCCTGATCTCCGCCAGAGCGGGGGTGCCGCAGCGGCGAGCAGGCTCTCTTGTCCTAAACCGAGGGGAAGCAAAAGCGTTCCCGCATCCGATGCCAAGCGCGGTGCCAATCTATCGGGCTATCGGGCGGTTCCCAGGCTGGCATACATCCCGTTGGTGCGGAACTGCGTCGGGTTGATGCCGTAGAGGCGGCGGAAGACCTTCGAAAAATAATTGGCATCCTCGAAGCCGCACATGATGGCGACTTCCTTGACCGGCAGGAAATCGGCCTTCGTCAGCAACTTCGCCGCGAGCTGCAGTCGCTGCTGCAGCACGAATTCGGCGGGCGGAAGTCCCTCGCTCTCGGCGAAGCAGCGCGAGAAATGCGCGCGGCTCAGGCCGCTGATCTCAGCGAGATCGGCAACGCGGAGCGGCCTGTCGAGATTGGCCCTGATGTGATCGATGACCGGCTGCATGGCGCTCTTGTCGTCGGTGACGGCATGCGAGCCGAAGACATCGTCGTAGAGCGCCATGGCTGCTTCATAGGCGACGGCCGAGGCGGCTCCCGGCGAGACCGCGCCCGTGATCAGGCGCACACTGCAATCAGCCAGATGATCGATCGTCGAGGGCTGCAGCCGCAGCACCGGACCGACGGCGGCAAGGATCGACCTGTGGATGCGCAGTGCCTCCTCGCCGTTCATGGATATCCAGAAGAACTCCCAGCGTTCGCCCTTGGCCAGCCCGTAACGGTGGTTGTGCGGCACGAGAACCAGCAAAGTGTCGCCCTTTTGCAGGCGGTAGTTCCGGTTCTCGTAGCGCAATCGGCCGGTGCCGCTGATCGTATGCTGGAGCACGGTAAACGGCGTCAGGCCGCGCTTGCGCCCATCCCAGTCGTAGACCTCGTTCTCGCGCACTTCATAGCCGGTGCTTGTCGGCATGGTGTGTAGGCGCTGGCGCCCGCGCGGCAGCGATACCGTCCTGCCCGCCGGCCCGATGTCGATCAAGTTCCGCAGCACAAAATTACCCCTAAAAGCATAATCCTTCTCTGGTCGCGTGCCGAATAAGGCGCATAATCCCTCGAGAAAAGCAAAAGAAACCGCGGTCAAAGAGCGGATGGGAGGAAGTGCTGGATTCCAGCCTGCATAGCGTCGCAGGCGGGCCAGCCTCTTTTCGCCGCCTTTGCCCTAGCGTTCGATCAGGTCGAGGTGAGGCTGATGAGTTTCAAGATCGCTATCATCGGTGCGGGAAGCGTCGGGTTCACCAAGAAGCTCTTCACCGACATTTTGTGCGTTCCTGAATTCAGGGATGTCGAATTCGCATTGACCGATCTCAGCGAGCGCAACCTCCAGATGATCAAGTCGATCCTCGACAGGGTCGTCGAATTCAACAGGCTGCCGACCAAGGTTACGGCAACGACAGACCGCCGTGCTGCCCTCGAGGGCGCACGCTACATCATCAGCTGCGTTCGCGTCGGCGGTCTCGAAGCCTATGCGGACGACATCCGCATTCCCTTGAAGTATGGCATCGACCAGTGCGTCGGCGACACGATCTGCGCCGGCGGCATCCTCTATGGCCAGCGCAACATTCCGGTGATCCTCGATTTCTGCAAGGATATCCTCGAAGTCGCCGAGCCTGGGGCGAAATTCCTGAACTACGCCAATCCGATGGCCATGAACACCTGGGCGGCGATCGAATATGGCAGGGTCGATACCGTCGGCCTCTGCCACGGCGTCCAGCATGGCGCCGACCAGATCGCCGAAGTGCTCGGCGCCAAGTCGCGCACCGATCTCGACTACGTCTGCTCCGGCATCAATCACCAGACCTGGTTCATCGACCTGCGTCTCAACGGCCGCAAGATCGGTAAGGACGAGCTGGTTGCCGCCTTCGAGGCGCATCCGGTCTATTCGCAGCAGGAAAAGCTGCGCATCGATGTCCTGAAGCGCTTCGGCGTCTATTCGACCGAAAGCAACGGCCATCTTTCCGAATACCTGCCCTGGTATCGCAAGCGGCCGGACGAAATCACCCGCTGGATCGACATGTCCGACTGGATTCACGGCGAGACCGGCGGCTACCTTCGTTATTCGACCGAAACACGCAACTGGTTCGAAACGGAGTTCCCGCAATTTCTGGAATCCGCCGCCAGGCCGATAGACCCCGCCAAACGCTCCAACGAGCATGCCAGCCACATTCTCGAGGCGCTGGAGACGAACCGCGTTTACCGCGGCCATTTCAACGTCAAGAACAACGGCATCATCACCAACCTGCCGCAGGACGCGATCATCGAGTCGCCCGGCTTCGTCGACCGCTTCGGTATCAACATGGCCTCCGGCATCACGCTGCCGGAGGCCTGCGCCGCCACTTGCATTTCCTCGATCAACGTCCAGCGCATGTCGGTTCATGCGGCGATCTCCGGCGATATCGACCTGCTGAAGCTCGCGGTCCTGCACGACCCGCTGGTCGGCGCGGTTTCGACGCCGGAAGAGGTTTGGCAAATGGTGGACGAAATGGTCGTCGCCCAGGCTCGCTGGCTGCCGCAATATGCCGATGCGGTGCCGGCCGCGAAGGAACGGCTTTCGAAATCCAGGATCAAGACCCGCGAATGGGCCGGTGCGGCAAGGCGCGACGTCCGTTCGATCGAGGAATTGCGTGCGGAAAAAACGGCTCTCAAGCAGGCCGTCTGAATTTCGCCAGAACGGATCGCGGCAAGCTTTCGGGAGGATTTTCCGCACCCGTCTGTACATTCGTTCGAGGAGAAATGGAGCGGCGTCAACGCGCTCCTGAACAACAGGGAGGAGAGACGATGAGGAATTTTCGAAACATTGGCATTCTCGCCGGGCTGGCGCTTAGCGTCTCGGCCTCGGCGCTGAACGCGTATGCATCCGAGCCGACCGTGCCGCCGGTGCCCGCGCAATTTCCCGCCGAGGGAAAGATCAAATACGTCGCGCGCGACTCCATCTTGGAGTTCAAGGCACTTCCGGAATACCACGAACCCGATTGGGTCACCGACAAATACGTCAAGGCAGGCAAGCTGCCGCCGGTCAAGGACCGGCTGCCGAAGGAGCCGCTGGTCTTCAAGACCGGCAATATGCCGGACGGCGTCGGTGTCTACGGTGATACGATGCGTCATGTCATCGGCGGCCGGCCGGAGGGCTGGAACTACGGCGCCGGCCAGACGCAAGGCTGGGGCGGTATCGACATCGGCCTTTCCGAATGCCTGACGCGCACCGCGCCGCTGTTCCAGGTCGAGGCCAAGGACACGGAGCCGCTGCCGAACCTCGCCAAGAGCTGGGACTGGTCGAAGGACGGCCACACGCTGACGATGCATCTGATCGAAGGCGCCAAATGGTCGGACGGCGTTCCGTTCAACGCCGACGATGTGATGTTCTACTGGGACGACGAGGTGATCGACCCCAATGTGTCGCCGCTGAACGGCGCGACGCAGGAGACCTTCGGCGTCGGCACGACGTTGAAGAAAATCGACGACTACACCGTCGAGTGGACGTTCAAGGACGCCTTTCCGAAACAATACCTTTACGCCATGGCTTACGGCACCTTTTGTCCGGGCCCGTCGCATATCCTCAAGCCGCAGCATCCGAAATATTCGAAGAACACCTACGAGCAGTTCAAGAACGCGTTCCCGCCGGAATATATGAACATGCCGGTGATGGGTGCCTGGGTGCCGGTGGCATACCGCCCCGACGACATCATCGTCATGCGTCGCAATCCGTACTATTGGAAGGTCGACGAGAAGGGCAACCAGCTGCCGTATCTCAATGAACTGCACTACAAATTGTCGACCTGGGCCGACCGCGACGTTCAGGCGGTATCGGGGGCGGGCGACTTCTCCAATCTGGAGCAGCCAGAGAACTTCGTCGCCTCGCTGAAGCGCGCGGCGCAAAAAGACGCACCGGCACGGCTTGCGTTCGGCGCGCGGCTGATCGGCTATAATCTGCGCATGAATTTCTCAGCCAATGGCTGGGGCAACCCCGACGAGCGCGGACAGGCGATACGCGAGCTGAACCGCAACGAGGACTTCCGCAAAGGCGTCACCATGGCGCTCAACCGCAAGGCGCTCGGCGACTCGCTGGTCAAGGGTCCGTTCACTGCCATCTATCCGGGCGGCTTATCCTCGGGCACGAGCTTCTACGACCGGAAGTCGACGGTCTACTACCCCTTCGATCTCGAAGGCGCTAAGGCGGAACTCGCCAAGGCAGGCCTGAAGGACACGGATGGCGACGGCTTCGTCAATTTTCCTGCAGGTACCGCCGGCGGCAAGAATGTCGAGATCGTGATGCTCGTCAACAACGACTACACCACCGACAAGAGCCTTGCCGAAGGTGTCGTCGCCCAGATGGAAAAGCTAGGGCTGCGGATCGTGCTGAACGGACTCAACGGCACCCAGCGCGATGCCTCGCAATACTCCGGCCGCTTCGACTGGCTGGTACGGCGCAACGATCAGGAGCTGACTTCCGTCGTCCAGAATACCGATCAGCTGGCCCCGGTCGGTCCACGAACCAGCTGGGACCATCGTGCGCCGGAAAACGGCGAGGTCGATATGATGCCTTTCGAGAAGGACCTCGTCGACATCGTCAACAAGTTTGTCTCGTCCGCGGACAATGACGAGCGCGCCAGCCTGATGAGAAAGTTCCAGAAGATCTCGACCGAGCACGTCTACAATGTCGGCCTGACGGAATATCCCGGCGCGCTGATCATCAACAAACGCTTCTCCAACATCCCGCAGGGCACGCCGATCTTCATGTTCAACTGGGCCGAGGATTCGATCGTCCGCGAGCGGGTCTTTGTCGCTGCCGACAAGCAGGCCAAGTACGAGCTGTTCCCCGAAGAGCTTCCCGGCAAGCCCGGAGACAAGGGCCCGATGAACTAGGTTTACCTCCCCTGACTGAGAACTCCGGCCGCGCCAGTTGGCGCGGCCGGACAAAGCAAACCTCCGTACGCTCAAAGAGAGCGACCGGCCAGACAAGGAAGCGGACCGACCGATGTTGCGATTCCTGCTCACGCGCATAGCGTCGGCGATCCCGGTCCTCGCCATTCTGAGCCTGGTCACCTTCGCCATCATCCAGGCGCCGCCGGGCGACTATGCCGACTACATCCGCTCGCAGTTGATCAATCAGGGCGGGGCCTCATTCGCCGAGGCCGACGCGCAGGCCAAGGCCTATCGGATAGAACACGGTCTCGATAAGCCGCTGCCCGTCCAGTATTTCAACTGGATCGGCGGCATCATCACCCGCGGCGATTTCGGCTACAGCCTCTATTACAACAAGCCGGTGGCCGATGTGGTGGGCGAGCGGCTGCCGCGCACGCTGCTGCTGGCGCTGGTGTGCCATCTGCTGGCCTCGGTCCTCGGTATCACCTTCGGCATATGGGCGGCGACCAGGCAGTACAGCTGGATCGACAGTACGCTGTCAGCGATTTCCTTCCTCGGCATGACGGTGCCGCGCTTCCTGATGGCGCTGATCATCGTCTATCTGCTGGTCTTCCAGTTCAACGTTTCCGAGATCGGCAGCTTCTTTTCGCCGCAATTTGGCGGGGCGCCGTGGTCCTGGGCGAAGTTCGTCGATCTCGTCCGGCATGTCTGGCCGGTTGTCGCCATCGCCACCTTCGGCGGGCTCGCCTACAACATGCGGGTGATGCGCGGCAATCTGCTCGACACGCTGAACGCGCAATATGTCGAAACCGCTCGCGCCAAGGGCCTTAGCGGCGGTGCGGTCGTGATGCGCCATGCGGTGCCCAATGCGCTGCATCCGCTGGTCATGTATCAGGGCGTGGTGCTGCCCTATATGCTGACCGGCGAGATCGAGACCGCGATCATCTTTGCCCTGCCGACCGTCGGCCCGGCGATCGTTGGCTCGATGGCGGTCGGCGACGTCTATGTCACGGCGACATTCATGATGGTGCTGTCGGCGACGCTGATCGTCGGCAACATCATCGCCGACATGCTGCTCGTCATGCTCGATCCGCGTGTGCGCCAATATGCAGGGTCCTGAGATGCTTGCTTTCGAGCCCTCGCTGCCGCCACTTGCCGAGGAACCGGCCAAGATCAAGCCGCGCGGCAATGAGAGTTACATCGCACTCGTCTGGCGCCGCCTGAAACGGTCCTGGACCGGCATGGCCGGGCTCATCCTGGTCGCGTTTCTGGTGCTGCTGGCGGTGTTTGCCGACTTCTTCGCACCGATGGATCCCAAGGTGACCGATGTCGGCTTCGCCCCGCCGCAGATGATGAGCTTCCATGACAAGGACGGCAACTTCGTCTTCCAGCCACGCGTCTATGCCCTGGCGGATTCGGAAGACCTCGACCCGGTCACCTTCCAACCCGTCGTCGGGCCGGACTACGACCATCCGCGGCTGCTCGGCTTCTTCGTCAAGGGAGCGGAGTACAGACTGCTCGGCCTGCTTCCCGCGAACCGGCACTTCTTCGGCTCGACCGACGGCCAGCCGGTGCACTTCCTTGGCACCGACAAATTCGGTCGCGATGTGCTGGCTCGTGCGATCTATGGTTCGCGCATCTCGTTGATGATCGCATTGACCGTGGTCTTCATCGTCACCGTGATCGGCACGACGGTCGGCATGGTGTCGGGCTATTTCGGCGGCACATTCGACGTCTGGGTCCAGCGCTTCGTCGAACTGGTGCTCGCGTTTCCGCAATTGCCGCTTTATCTGGCGCTGACCTCGCTGGTTCCGGTGACGGCGCCGACGAATGTCTTCCTGGCCTTCGTGATCGTTGTCATGTCGGCACTCGGCTGGGCGCAGATGTCGCGCGAAGTGCGCGGCAAGACCCTGGCACTGGCGCGGATTGATTACGTTCGTGCGGCGATGGCGGTCGGCGCCACAGATGGCCGCATCATCATGCAACACATTTTTCCAAACGTGATGAGCCACGTGATCGTTGCGGTCACGTTGGCAATCCCCAGCGTGGTTCTGCTCGAATCCTTCCTCGGTTTTCTCGGCTTCGCGGTGAAGCCGCCGCTGATCTCCTGGGGCCTGATGCTGCAAGACACCGCGACGTATTCGGTCATCGGCACCTATCCCTGGATCCTCTCACCGGTCGGCTTCGTGCTTGTCACCGTCTTCGCGTTCAACGCGCTTGGCGATGGACTGCGCGATGCGGTCGATCCTTATTGAGCATGAGATGATGCAACACGCGCTCGTCAAATCCTTCGCACCGCCTGTCCGGCTCGACCATGACGGCCGTTCGGAAAACCCGGTCATTGATGCCCGCAACATCGCCGTCGATTTCAAGGTCGAACACGGCATGATCGAAGCCGTCAAGGACATCTCCTTCCAGCTCTATCGCGGCGAGACGATCGCCATTGTCGGCGAGTCGGGATCGGGCAAGTCGGTGACGGCGCGCACCGTCATGGGACTGTTGTCGAAGCGCGCAGTCGTGTCGCCGAAATCGACTGTCGAATACAACGGGGCCAACATCCTGAAATTTTCCGAGCGTGCGCGGCGCAAACTGCGCGGCGACCGCATCTCGATGATCTTTCAGGAGCCGATGAGTTCGCTTAACCCGATCTACACGATCGGAAGCCAGATCGTCGAGGCGATACGGGTGCATCGCAAGATGAGCCGCAGGCAGGCCGAAGCAAGAGCGCTCGAGCTGCTGCAGCAGGTACAGATTCCTGAGCCCCAGGCGCGGCTGAAACAATACCCGCACCAGCTTTCCGGCGGCCAACGCCAGCGTGTGATGATCGCCATGGCGCTGGCCAACGATCCCGATGTGCTGATCGCCGATGAGCCGACGACGGCGCTCGACGTCACGGTTCAGGCGCAGATCCTCAATCTCATCCGAAACCTGCAGAAGAAACTGCGCATGGCGGTGATCCTGATCACGCATGACCTGACCGTGGTGCGGCAGTTCTCCGACTATGTCTACGTCATGCAGCATGGGGAGATGCGCGAGCACAATGTGACGGAGAAGCTGTTCGCCAATCCGCAACATCCCTACACCTGTCACCTGCTTGCCTCCGAGCCGCGCGGCCAGGCAAATCCGTTGCCGGAAGGCGCCGACGTTATTCTTGAAGCTAGGAATGTGCGCGTCTCCTTCATGCTGCGGCATGGCACGTTCATGAGGCCGGACCTGCGCGAACTCGTCGCCGTCGACAGCCTCAGCCTGACCCTTCGACGGCACGAGACGCTGGGTCTCGTTGGCGAATCCGGATCGGGCAAGACCACCTTCGGCGAGGCGTTGCTCAGGCTCAACACCACCGACAGCGGCGAGATCTATTTCGATGGCCGGCCGATCCATGGCTGTTCGCGCGCCCAGATGCGGCCGTTGCGGTCGCGCATGCAGGTCGTCTTCCAGGATCCGTTCTCGTCGCTCAACCCGCGCATGACGATCGGCCAGATCATCGAGGAAGGGCTGGTCGTCAACCGCATGGGCGCCACCAGGAACGATCGGATCGAGCGGGTGCGCGAGGCGCTGATCAGCGCCGGCATGCCCGGCGATATCCTCTCGCGCTTCCCGCACGAGTTTTCCGGCGGCCAGCGCCAGCGTATTGCGATTGCCCGCGCCGTCGCGCTCGAACCGGAATTCATCGTACTCGACGAGCCAACATCGGCGCTGGATCTCTCGGTCCAGGCGCAGATCATCGAATTGCTGCGCAAGCTGCAGCGCGAACGGGGCCTGAGCTACATCTTCATCTCGCACGACCTCAAGGTCGTGCGGGCGCTGTGCCACCGCGTCATCGTCATGCAGCACGGCAAGATCGTCGAAGAGGGGCCGGTCGACGAAGTCCTGTCCCATCCCAAGACCGCTTACACCGAACGGCTGGTCAAAGCCGCTTTCGAGGTAGCCTAATTGCTTATGCCGGAGGTTGTTGTGGCAAGAAATCCCAAGGTCGCTTTCATCGGAGCTGGCTCGACGGTGTTCATGAGGAACATCGTCGGCGACATATTGCAGCGTCCGGCTTTATCCGGCTCGACGATCGCGCTGATGGACATCAATCCGCAACGGCTCGAGGAAAGCGCAATCGTCGTCGGCAAGCTGATCTCGACGCTTGGCGTAAAGGCCAAAGCCGAAACCTATTCGGACCAGCGCAAGGCGCTGGCGGGCGCCGATTTCGTCGTCGTCGCCTTCCAGATCGGCGGCTACGAGCCCTGCACGGTAACCGATTTCGAAGTTCCGAAGAAATACGGGCTGCGCCAGACCATCGCCGATACGCTCGGTGTTGGCGGCATCATGCGAGGCTTGAGAACCGTGCCGCATCTCTGGAAGATCTGCGAGGACATGCTCGCGGTCTGCCCGCAGGCGATCATGCTGCAATATGTCAACCCGATGGCGATCAACACCTGGGCGATCGCGGAGAAATACCCCGACATCAAGCAGGTCGGCCTCTGCCATTCGGTGCAAGGTACGGCGATGGAACTGGCGCATGATCTCGATATTCCCTACGAGGAGATTCGCTACCGCTCGGCCGGCATCAATCACATGGCCTTCTACCTGAAGTTCGAGCATCGCCATCCGGACGGCTCCTACCGCAATCTCTATCCGGATCTGCTGCGCGCCTACAGCGAAGGGCGGGCGCCGAAGCCGGGATGGAATCCGCGCTGCCCGAACAAGGTGCGCTACGAGATGCTGAAGCGCCTCGGTTACTTCGTCACCGAGAGCTCCGAACATTTCGCGGAATACACGCCCTATTTCATCAAGGACGGGCGCGAGGATCTGATCGAGAAATTCGGTATCCCGCTCGACGAATACCCGAAGCGCTGCATCGAGCAGATCGAACGCTGGAAGGGGCAAGCGGAAGCCTATCGCTCGGCTGACAAGATCGAAGTGGAGCAGTCGAAGGAATATGCGTCCTCGATCATGAACTCGGTCTGGACCGGCGAGCCGTCGGTGATCTACGGCAACGTCCGCAACAATGGCTGCATCACGTCATTGCCGTATAATTGCGCGGCCGAGGTGCCATGCCTCGTCGATGCCTCCGGCATTCAACCCACGTTCATTGGCGACCTGCCGGTGCAGCTCACCGCGCTGATCCGCACCAATATCAACGTCCAGGAGCTGACGGTCCAGGCGCTGATGACCGAGAACCGCGAGCACATCTATCACGCGGCGATGATGGACCCGCACACGGCGGCCGAGCTCGACCTCGACCAGATATGGTCGCTGGTCGATGATTTGCTGGTTGCGCATGGCGATTGGCTGCCGGCCTGGGCGCGTGGAGCGCGCAGCGTTCGAGCGGCCTGAGGCGCAGGGCTGTCTATTTCACTCGCCTATGCCGACCATAGGGCCGGCTTTGAAAGCGGAGCGGCGTTGCCGGCAGATGTTTCGAAATCAAAGAGCTTCTGCGTCACGAGTGCAGCCGCCCCTCTTGCCCAGGAATTGTCCTCCCAGTCCAGCAGCATTGGTGGTGCCGCGCGAAAGGTATTTTTCCCAAGCGTCAGCCGCATTGGGCCAAACAGCGCATCGCCAAACGACACGGCTTCACCACCGACGACAATGACCTCCGGGTCGGTGATGTTGACAAGATTGGCGAGATGCCGGCCGATGCCATGTCCCGCTTCCTCGAGAATGGCGACGGCTCGCGGTTCGCGGTCTGCCAAGGCTGCCATAAGGCTGACTTTGCTATCCGTTTCGTTGTGCCCCGTGGCTTCGCGCCAGGTGCGCAGGATCGCCGGCTCGGCGTAATAGGCCATCAAGCAGCCGCGCTTTCCGCACTCGCAAAGGCGGCCGTTCTCCTCATATGAGGTGTGGCCGAACTTGCCGGCGGCACCGTTCGCGCCGCGATAGAGTTTGCCATCGAAGACGAGCGCGCAGCCGATTCCGACGCCGATCGCCAGCACAGCCATATTGCGGTGCTGGCGTCCCAGGCCGAAGAGTTGCTGGGCAATGGCATAGGCATTGGTGTCGTCCTCAAGCCACACGGGGACGTCTACCAGTTCGGCCAGCATCGGGCCAAGGGGAACGTTGTCCCAGTTGTAGCGATTGCTGCGGATACACACAGCCTTCTGGTTGTCTATGACGCCAGGCATTGAAATGCCGATCCCGGCAAGCTTGGCAGCGGGCCGATCGATAATGGAAATCAGCTCCGGTACCGCCTTGGCCAAGGTCGCTATGATGTGGTCGGGATCGCTGTCCGAGAGCTTGACGCGCAGAGAGCCCAGCGGATTGGTCGCAAGATCGGTGACCACGCATTCGACCGATCCGACCATCAGCTTGAAACCTATGGCAAGGCCGTTGGCATAGTTGATATCCACCGGGATAGGGCGGCGCCCAGCCGAGCCCACGACTGTCTTGCCTTCGATCAGCAGGCCATCCTCGATGAGGTCGGCCACGACGAAGGTGACCGCTGCCGGACTAAGGCCGGTAACTGACGCTATGTCGGCCCGGCTGCGTGCTCCTTCCTGCCGCAAGAGATTGAGGATCAGTCTGCGGTTCATCGCCCGAGTCGTGCTCGGGTCACCCTTGAGCTTCACGGATCCGCTTTCTTAATTTTGTAAATTAATTATTGCCTCTCGAGAAAACATATGCATAAGTTTGCCCGACTGTTCAACACCCGAACCGGGGGTCAGCGAAATTAATCCGGTTAGCAATGTCACCGCGCTCTGAAGGAGCGGGCAAGCATTCTCTCTTGCCCGGGAGGTGAGCCGTGCCGTTGAGAAGAACAACCGCGCCGGCCGGTGTGCCAGTAGAGAATTGACAACACGGGAGGAGTAACAATGACGTTCAAGTGGATTGAAAAGCCGTCGACGCGGCGCAATTTCCTGAAGGGAGCTGGGGGCATTTCTGCTGGAGCCCTCGCGGGCTTCCCGATGCCGGCACTCAGCCAGTCGAGCGAAGTCACCATCATTTCAGACGAAAACAATGCCGATGCCCTGCGGATCTTGCGGCGCATCGCGGCCGACTTCGAGAAGCAGTCCGGCACCAAGGTTGTGATCAACAATATGGATCACGAGGCCCACAAGACCGCGATCCGCAACTACCTTGTCGCCGGCGCGCCGGATGTCTGCTTCTGGTTCTCCGGAAACCGCATGCGCGCCTTCGTCACCCGCGGCCTGTTCGACGACATTTCGGATCTGTTCGAGAAGGAAAAGTACAAGGACGTGCTGGGTGCCACGACCGGTGCCGTCACTGTCGACGGCAAGCAGTATGGCCTGCCGACTGGCGGCACGATGTGGGGCATGTTCTATCGCAAGGACGTCTTTGCCGAGCACGGACTGACGGTGCCGGCGACCTGGGACGAATTCCTTGCTTACGGCCAGAAGTCCAAGGCTGCCGGCCTTATTCCCGTCAGCATCGGCACCAAGGAACTCTGGCCGGCGGCCGGATGGTTCGACCAGATGAACCTGCGGATCAACGGTCTCGACAAGCACTTTGCCTTGATGAATGGCAAGATGGCCTACACCGACCCGGCGCTGACGCCCGTTTTCGACCACTGGGAAGAGCTGATCAAGCAGGGTTTCTTCACACCGGATCAGACGTCGTTCGGCTGGCAGGAGGCCGGCGCCTTCCTCGCCCAGAAGAAGGCCGGCATGATGAACCTCGGTGCCTTCGTGAAAGCTACTTTCCCTGAGCAGGATCTCGAGCAGCTGACATTCGCCCCTTTCCCGAAGATTGACGGCGCCCTCGACCGCTACGAAGAATTCTCGGTCAATTCGGTCCACATCCCGGCCAACGCCAAGAACAAGGCGGGTGCCCGCGAGTTCCTTGCGTTCTTCTACCAGCCGGAAAATTTCGGCCCCTATCTGGAACCCGGCGGCAACGTTCCGCCGCGCAACGACCTTCCGGCCAGCAAGGACCCGCTGGTCAACGTGGCTGTGGAAAGCCTGAAGACGGTGGCCGGCACGTCGCAATATTACGACCGTGACACCGATCCCGACATGGCCCAGGCGGGTTTGGTCGGCTTCCAGGAATTCATGGCCAAGCCGGACCGCCGGGATGCCATTCTTCAGCGTCTCGAGGGAACTCGTCGCCGGATCTTCAAGATCTAGCGCCTCCCAGCGGAGGGGAGCGGGGTTCGTGCCCCCGTTCCCCGATGCTTTCCCTGAATGAGGTCCCCCAAAAATGACGAAGCTTTGGCGCCGCCATCGCTGGTGGCTGACACCGACACTTCTGATCCTGCCAGCCGCTGTGCTGTTTTCCGTCGTCATTCTGGCCTCTGCGGTCGAGAGCCTATGGATCAGCCTGCACGAATGGGACGGCTTCAGCCCGATGGTCTGGATCGGCCTCGGCAACTACCGCGAACTGTTCGCCGACCCGCAGTTCTATGTTTCGCTGAAGAACAATCTGATCTGGTTGGTGATGTTCATGCTGGCGCCGCCGCTCGGCCTCGCCATCGCGCTGCTCGTCAACCAGAAAATCCGCGGCATGCGCCTGCTCAAATCGCTGTTCTTCATTCCGCTGGTGCTGGCTTCGGTTGCCGTCGGCGTTGTCTTCACCTGGGTCTATACGCCGGAATTCGGACTTCTCGCCCTGATCTTCCGCACCTTCGGCGCGACCGCCCCGGCAGTGCTGTCGGATGAAAACTTCGTCACCTTCGCCGTCGTGATCGCAGCGTTGTGGCCGCAGATCGCCTTCTGCATGGTGCTCTATCTCGCCGGCCTCAACAATCTCAGCGAGGACCTGATCGGCGCCGGGCGGGTCGACGGCGCCAGGGGCTGGAACATGCTGCGCCACATCGTGTTGCCGCAGCTGACGCAGGTCACCTTTATCGCCATCGCCGTCACTGTCGTCGGCGCACTGCGTTCCTTCGACATGGTCTCGGTGATGACCAGCGGCGGCCCCTTCGGTTCGTCCGAGGTGCTTGCCTATCAGATGTTCGAGCAGTCCATATTTTCCTACCGCTTCGGCTATGGCGCGGCCATTGCCTCGGTGCTGTTCGTGATCATGGCGGTCTTCATCGCCTGGTACCTGACGCGGATGATCCGCGCCGATGAAAGAGGCGGCTGATGTTTCCCCGCCCGATTCCCGAGACTGCTATTTGGCAGCGTGGCCTCTATGTCGTGCTGGTGGTCGGCATCCTGATTGTCTGGCTGGCGCCGCTCTTTGCCATCGTTCTTACCTCGTTCCGCTCTACGCAGGATGTCATGGGCGGCAATCTGTGGGGCTGGCCGACCCAATTCGGCCTGGTCGACAACTACACGGCGGTCTTCACCCAGACGCCGATGGCACGCTACTTCCTCAACAGCCTGACGATCACAATCCCCTCGGTGATGGGCGTTCTCATCTTGAGCACGCTCGCTGGGTTCGTGCTCGCCCGTTACCGGTTTCGCGGCAATATGCTCGTCTTCGCCCTGTTCGTCGGCGGAAACTTCCTGCCGCACCAGATCATGATGATCCCGGTGCGCGATCTCATGGTGCGGCTCAACCTCTACGACACGATGGCGGCCCTGATCATCTTCCACATCGCCTTCCAGACCGGGTTTGCGACACTGTTCATGCGCAACTTCATCGCCGCCTTGCCGGGAGAACTGTTTCAGGCCGCCAGGGCCGAGGGCGCGACGCCGTTTCAGACATTGGTACATGTCGTGGTCCCATTGGTGCGGCCGGCTCTCGCGGCGCTGGCCATCCTGCTCTTCACCTTTATCTGGAACGATTATTTTTGGGCGGTCGTGCTCACCATCAGCGATACCGTCAAACCGGTAACCGCCGGCCTCGCCAACCTGCGCGGCGAATGGGTTTCGGCCTGGAACCTGATCTCGGCTGGCACCATCGTCGTGGCTTTGCCGCCGGTTGCCATGTTCTTCCTAATGCAGAAGCACTTCATCACCGGCCTCACCATGGGAGCGGTCAAGGGATGAGCGACCATGACTTCAAGGCGTCGCCCACCCGATCCGAAACTGATTTCGCAAGCAGGGCTCCATGACCAGTCTTGAACTCCGGCAGATACAAAAGAATTATGGCAGCTACCACGCGCTGCGCGGCATCGATCTCAGCGTCGAACAGGGCGAGTTCATTGTCACCGTCGGGCCGTCCGGCTGTGGCAAGTCAACGCTGTTGAAGATCATCGCCGGGCTTGAAACCGTCTCGACCGGTAAGATTCTGATCAACGGCCGTGATGTCACCACCACCGAGCCGGGTGAGCGCGGCATTGCCATGGTCTTCCAGTCCTATGCGCTTTACCCGCATATGACCGTCGCCGAGAACATGGGTTTCGGCCTGCGCATGGCGCATCGCCCCAAGGCCGAGATCGATGCCGCCGTGCTGCGAGCCGCCAAGATCCTTCGCATTACCGACCAGCTCGACAAGCGGCCGAAACAGCTTTCCGGCGGCCAGCGTCAGCGTGTGGCGATCGGCCGTGCGATAACCCGCTCGCCCGACGTGTTCCTGTTCGACGAACCATTGTCCAACCTCGACGCAGCGCTGCGCACGCAGATGCGCGTCGAGCTTTCCGATCTGCACGCCAGGCTCGGCGCCACCATGGTCTATGTCACGCACGACCAGACCGAGGCGATGACAATGGCGAGCCGTATCGTCGTGCTCAATCGCGGCTCGGTCGAGCAGGTGGGCGCTCCGCTCGAACTCTATCGCAATCCGGCCAACCTTTTCGTCGCGGGCTTCCTCGGCGCACCCCGGATGAATTTTTTCGAAGTGACCGTCGCCGCTGTCTCCGGCGGCGCCGCCACGCTGTCGACCGCCGGTCTTTCTCCTTTGACTGTCGAACTGACGGAAGCGGCATCCGTACAGGTCGGCGATAGGGTGACGATGGGGATTCGGCCGGAGAGCATCAGCTTGGCCGCGGAAGGGACAGCGAGTTTTGCAGGACGGGTGCGGCTGGTCGAGCATCTCGGCCGCGAGACCATCCTCTATGCCGACGCCGGCCCGCTGCAATGCGTCAGTTCTGAAAGCGGCAGCGGCAACGTCACCGTCCAGATCGGCCATGCGAGTGCCGTCGCTGCCGATGCGACCGTCGGCTTCAAGGTCGAGCCGCGTGACGTCTATCTCTTTTCCTCTGTCGATGAGCGGACAATCAGTGCCCGCAAATCCACCATCACCGACTGATCTGCAGGAGTATCCTTCGTGAACAAGACTTCAAGAGGCCGCGCCCTGTCGGTCTGGCGCACGATCCAGACCGACCGCTTTCTGGTCGGCGCGCCGCACTACCCCGAACATGTGGACGAGAGTTACTGGGACAACGACGCCCGGCGCATGGCCGAGGCCGGCTTCAACGTCGCCCGCCTCGGCGAATTCGCCTGGCACATTTTCGAACCGCGTGAAGGCACCTTCGATTTCGACCTGTTCGACCGGGCAATCGAGGGCCTCGCGCGTCACGGCGTCAACACGATCCTGTGCACGCCGACCGCCACCCCGCCGCGCTGGCTGACCGCAAAGCATCCGGAAATCCTGCGGCTTGATGGAAATGGCCGGTCGATGGGCCACGGCTCGCGCCAGTATGCCGACACCAGCAGCCCGGTGTTTCGCGACTATAGCCGCAAGATTACCAGGGCGATGGTGGACCACTACCGCGACAACGCAAATGTCATTGGCTGGCAGACCGACAACGAACTCAACACCAGCATGCCGGAATCCTACTCGCCGTCGGCATTGAAGGAATTCCAGGCTTATCTCCAGGAAACCTACCAGACGATAGACAGGCTGAATTTCGCCTGGGGTGGCGACTTCTGGGCGACGGCTTACGGCGATTTCAGCGAAATTGTCTTCCCGCTGGAATTCTCACCGTCCTTTCCCGGTCCCGGTCACCTCCAGGACTACCACCGTTTTCTCGCCTTTTCGACAGCACGGTTCCAGCACGACCAGGTCGAGATCCTGAGAAAAGCGAATGCCAGTTGGTTCATCTTCCACAATCTCGGCGGATTGCGTGACATCGACTTTCGCGGCCAATTCTCCACCGATCTCGACTTCGTCGGCTACGACATCTATCCGTTCCTCTATGACGAGTTCTTTCGCCTCGGCAATCACGCCAAGATCCAGGCGCTGCATCTCGACATCTGCAGGGGATTTTCCGGCAACTACATAGTGCCGGAACAACAGTCGGGCTTTGGCGCCCAGCCGGGCTTCTGCACGCTGACGCCGGAGCCGGGCGAAATGCGACGTATGGCGATGTCGTCGGTTGCGCGTGGCGCCGATGGTATCATGTTCTTCCGCTGGCGCCCCGCGCATTTCGGTGCGGAGATATACTGGATGGGCATCATCGACCACGATGATGTCGCTCGCCGCCGCTATGACGAAGCCAGGCAGTTCGCCACCGAGATGACCGCGCTTAAAGACAAGATCCTAGGCACCCATGTGCGGATGGATGTCGGCATCGCCGGCTCGGACTTCGACAATCAGGAAGCCCACAAGACCTTCCCCATCGGCCTGCCAAGTCCGCAGGATGATGCAACCTTGCTGCATCAGTATTGCTATGACCGCGGCATCGCCTGCGGCTTCATCCACCCGGAAGACGATCTGTCGAAGCTCAAGGTGTTCTACGTGCCGCATTGGGTGATCTGGAAGGACAGCTGGACCGAGCGGCTGCAAGTCTTTGCCGAAAATGGCGGTACCGTCATCATCGGCGCGCGCACGGGAACCCGCGACGAAAACAACCACGTCATCCGCGAGACAGCGCCGGGCCATTCGCTGTCGAAGCTGACCGGCGTTCGCGTCGAGGATTTCGGGCGGCTGGCGGCACCTGGGGCCAATGGCCTGTTCAATACCATGTCGCGCTCCGGCGGGCTCGTCATTCCTCCCGACAGACCGGCCGAATCCAGCCGCCGTATCCGTCGTTTCACCGTCGGAAACCACGAGTTCGATGCCGGTTATTTCTATGAGAACCTCGCAGTCGAACCGGAAGTCGAAATTGTAGGGGTTTGGTCGAACCGCTACGCGGCAGGAACGCCTGCTATTACCTCCCGCGCCGTCGGCAAGGGCCGTGTGCTCTATGTCGGCACTTATCTAACCCCGGAGCTGACAGCTCAACTCGCTAAGCGCACTTTCGTGGATGCGAATGTGGAGCCTCTGGTTCCGGATCTGCCGGACGGCGTCGAGGTCACAATGCGCGAGAATGACGAACGCCGGCTGTTGTTCGTGCAAAACGTCAAAGACACGCCCGTTACGGTAACCGGCGTTCCCTTCGGCAGCAACCTGCTCGATAGCGAAGGACCTGTCTCCGGAGTGTTGACGCTGGACGGCTATGGCTGCGCTGTCCTCGAATTGATCTGAGCATTGTCGCGGACGTTAGCGATACGAAACCTGAGCACTCTTTGATCCTGGAATTCGACCGGCATCGGCAGCACGCCGGCATCGATCCATATCGAACCGGCGCTTTGACGTGCGCAAGGAACGGCCGGCGAACTGCTGTTGCTCCCATTCAACGACGGCAGTTACACTACCGGCGCGACCATCGGAGCCGATGGCGGCATCTCGTTTCATCCTTGTGAGCGCCATGAATTTCGACATTTCCGTCCGAACCGAGGCCTTCCGCAGCCGGATCGCCGATTTCGTCGAGCGCGAAATCCTGCCGCTCGAGGCTGACAAGGCTTGCTATGACGGCCATGGCAATATTGCGCTGCCGCTGCTTGAAACGCTACGCGGCAAGGCGAAAGCAGCCGGCCTGTGGTGCCTGCAGCTCAAACCCGAGACCGGCGGGGCCGGCCTTTCCAAGGTGGATATGGCCGTCTGCTATGAAGAGATGAACCGCTCGATCTTCGGTCCGGTCGTGTTCAATTCCGCGGCCCCCGACGATGGCAATATGATGATGCTGGAACGGTTGGGAACGCCTGAGCAGAAGCAAAGATGGCTGAAACCGATCGTCGAGGGCAAGGTGCGCTCGGCCTTTGCAATGACGGAACCGCACCCGGGCGGCGGCTCCGACCCGTCGATGATCATGACCAGAGCCGAACGGCGTGGCGACAGATATGTCGTCACAGGCCGCAAATGGTTC
This sequence comes from Mesorhizobium sp. M0968, assembly GCF_040319065.1. NCBI lineage: Bacteria > Pseudomonadati > Pseudomonadota > Alphaproteobacteria > Hyphomicrobiales > Phyllobacteriaceae > Mesorhizobium > Mesorhizobium sp. M0968. The sequence goes on along the minus strand of NZ_JAMYNL010000007.1, from coordinate 273,943 downwards.
ATCACCGGCGCGCAAGAGGCGAGCCACTTCATTCTCATTGCGCGCACTTCGGACGATCCGCGTCACGGCCTTTCGGCCTTGCTGTTCCACAAGGACCAGCCGGGCTGGCGGATCGTGCGGCGCATCGAAATCATGGGACCGGAAGAACATGGCGGCCATTGCGAGCTGGAGTTCGATGGCCTGGAAGTCCCGGTCGAGGACGTGCTTGCCGGCGAAGGCAGCGGCCTCCGGGTTACCCAGGTCCGGCTCGGTCCGGCGCGGCTCACCCATTGCATGCGCTGGCTCGGTCTTGCCAAGCGCTGCATCGAGATCGCGCGCGCCTATGCCGCCGAGCGTAGCGGTTTCGGGCAGCTTTTGGCCGACCGTGAGAGTATCCAGCTGATGCTCGGCGACCTTGCCATGCGCATCGAGATCGGGCGGCTGCTGGTGATGAAGGCGGCCTGGGAGCTCGATCGCGGTGGCTTTGCCCGCAAGGAGGTCTCCATGGCCAAGATCCAGGTCGCCAACGTGCTGCATGACGCCGCCGACGTGGCGATCCAGATCAACGGCGCCCGCGGCTATTCGAAAGACACTGTACTCGAATGGATTTACCGCTACGCCCGCCAGGCTCGCCTGGTCGACGGCGCCGACGAGGTCCACAAGATGGTGCTCAACCGCTTTCTCAACGAGGAAGGTGCGGGCTTCTGGCGCTGGCATGTCGAAGCCGGCAGACAAGACGAAACAGGTCGCGGCGGGAACCGCTGAGCCGGCAATGAGGATGGATTTCGATCCGGTACGCCTGGAGGATTTTCTGAGAGCGCATTTTGGCGATGGCCAAATGTCGCTTGAGCGGATCGTCGGCGGCCAATCCAACCCGACCTATTTCGTCGACTATGGCGGCCGCCGCATGGTTCTGCGCAAGAAACCTCCGGGACCGATCCTGCGCGGCGCTCATGCGGTCGATCGCGAGTACCGGGTGATCGAGGCGCTAGCATCGACAAAGGTGCCGGTGCCGCGGCCGGTGCTCTATCACGACGGCGACGAGCCGCTCGGCACGCCGTTCTATCTGATGCAGCGGCTCGACGGCCGGGTGTTCCACGATGGCGCGTTGCCGGGACTGGCGCCGGACGAGCGGCGCGGCATCTATTTCGGCATGGCCGAGGCGCTGGCAAAGCTGCACGCAGTCCGGCCGGAAGAGGTTGGGCTCGGCGACTATGGCCGTCCCGGGAACTATTTTGAGCGACAGATCGCGCGCTGGACCAGACAGTTGCGGGAATCGCCGAGTGAGCGCATTGCCGCGCTCGAAGCCGTCGCCGAATGGCTGCCGCGACATCTTCCGCCAGATGACGGCCACGTTTCGATCGCGCATGGCGATTTCCGTCTCGGCAATCTCATCTTCCATCCCGAGCGGCCCGAGGTGATCGGCATACTCGACTGGGAGTTATCGACCCTCGGCCATCCGCTTGCTGATCTCGGCTTCTGCTCGATGCCCTGGCATTCCTCATCGGACGAATATGGCGGCATCCTCGGCCTTGATCAGGCAGCCCTCGGGATTCCGACACAGCGCGAATTCCTCGATCATTACTTCGCCCACGCCGTGCCGACGGCGCCGCTCCAGCGGTTCCATCTGGTGTTTGCCATGTTCCGCTTTGCCGTGATCTTCGTCGGCATCGCCGACCGCGTGCTGGCCGGCAGCGCGGTTGCGGCCGATGCGGCCGACGTGGCACCGCTGGCCGGCCGTTTTGCTGCACGCGCCATGGAAGTCATCGACGGCGCGCGGCCGTGGTGACGCGAGGCTGGCAATCAGCTGAGCGAACCGCACGCGATAACGCTGTTCAGTTCATGCGAACTTCCGGTTCGGCAAGCAGTGGAATCTCCAGGCCACGCCGCAAGCCGGTCGCCACGACCGATACCCTGAATTTTCCGGCGAGTGCCTTGTCGAAGATGGCGCCGACGATGATGTCGGCATCGTTGTCGACCTCCTCGCGGATGCGGGTAGCGGCTTCGTCGACCTCGAACAGCGTCATGTCCATGCCGCCCGATATCGAGACAAGGACGCCCTTGGCGCCCATCATCGAAGCTTCGTCGAGCAGCGGGTTGGCGATTGCCGCTTCCGCTGCCTTCTTGGCGCGGCCTTCTCCGGCGGCTTCGCCGGTTCCCATCATGGCGCGGCCCATGTCGCGCATCACCGACTTCACATCGGCGAAGTCGAGATTGATCAGGCCTTCCTTGACGATCAGATCGGTGATGCAGCCGACACCCGCATAGAGGACCCGGTCGGCCATGGCAAAGGCGTCGGCGAACGTGGTTCTGGCGTCGGCGATCCTGAACAGATTCTGGTTGGGAATGACGATGACGGTATCGGCGCTTTCGCGCAGGCGCTCGATGCCCTCATCGGCAGCGTACATGCGGCGCCTGCCTTCGAAGACGAATGGCTTGGTGACGACGGCAACGGTCAGTATTCCGGCTGCCCGCGCTGCCTGTGCTATAACAGGCGCGGCACCAGTGCCGGTTCCGCCTCCCATGCCGGCGGTCACGAAGCACATGTGCGTTCCAGCAAGGTGATCCATGATCTCGTCGATGGATTCCATGGCCGCGGCACGGCCGACCTCGGGCAGGGACCCGGCGCCGAGACCTTCGGTGATATGAGCGCCCAACTGGATCAGCCTCGTTGCCTTCGACATGGCAAGGGCCTGGGCATCGGTGTTGGCGACGATGAATTCCGCGCCCTGCAGGCCTTCGGCGATCATGTTGTTGACGGCGTTGCCGCCGCCGCCGCCGACCCCGACGACGGTGATCTTGGGCCTCATCTCCGAGATTACCGGCCTCGTCGCGGTGTTCATTGCCGTTCTCCCTGGATACGCCGAGTGGTCGCTGGAAGCTTGTCCCGGGCGCACTGCGAAAACTCTGAACCGGGCAGTGCGAATCAGGACAGCCCCAGAATGCAGGGAATCAGAGCGCGGAGCGGGCTGCAAGTGCGCGATGTGCCTCATAGGCGACTTGCGTCTGAAAGTTCACGCAATGCGCCTTGATACAGTGCAGATCGCGGCGCGGGGCGCCGCACGCTACAACTTCGGCGCGAGGCACTGCGCGACGTGGTCGGCAATCGTCAGGCAGGAGGTCAGGCCGGGGCTTTCGATGCCGAACAGGTTGACCAGGCTATCCACGCCGTGCACCGCCACGTCCTGGACGACGAAGTCGGCATTGGCCTCACCGGGACCGGACAGTTTTGGCCGGATGCCGCTGTAAGCGGGTTGCAGGCTGCCATCGGCCAGGTCCGGCCAGTATTTGCGGATCTCGCTGTAGAAGCGCTCGCCACGAGCCGGGTCGACGCGGTAGTCGAGTTGATCGGTCCATTCGACGTCCGGCCCGAAGCGGGCGACGCCATCAAGGTCGAGTGTCAGATGAACACCGAGCCCGCCGGGTTCGGGCACCGGATAGACCAATCGCGAGAACGGCGCCCGTCCGGCCACCGAAAAATAATTGCCCTTGGCATAATGGAGCTTTGGCACCAATTGCTGATTGAGCCCTTCAAGCGAACCGGCAAGTGCTGAGGCGCCAAGCCCGGCGGCATTGACGAAACGCGGAGTGGCGATCTCGAAGCGCTCGCCGCCGGCAGCGTCCACCGTCTCGAGCACGACGCGGCCTGCTTCGATGCGGCCGGAGGCGATGCGCGTGTTGAGACTAAGTGCCGCCCCGTGCTCCTCGGCGTCGCCCAACAGGGCGAGCATCAGGGCATGGCTGTCGATGATGCCGGTGGCGGGCGACAGCAGCGCCGCCGTGCACTTAAGGCTGGGCTCCAGCGTATGCGCCTCGGCTTCGCTCAAGCGCAACAGGTCGCCGGCGCCGCAAGCGCGTGCATTGGCCCGGATTGAGGCGAGCACCGGCTCCTGTTCGGCACTTGTGGCAACGATGAGCTTGCCGCAGCGCGCGTGTGGGACCGCCCGCTCCTCGCAATAGCGATAGAGTCTTTCCCGGCCGGCCACGCAGAACTGGGCTTTCAGCGATCCAACCGGATAGTGGAGGCCGGCATGGATGACCTCGGAATTGCGCGAGCTTGTCCCGGTGCCGATAGCGTTCTCGGCTTCCAGGACCAGCGTATCGATGCCGCGCTGCGCCATCTCTCGCGTGATCGCCAGGCCAACAACGCCGGCGCCAGCGACAATGCAGTCGACATGGTCCACGGTTAGGTCAAGCCGAAGTTCTGCATGCGTCCATCCATCCGCTGGCCCTGCCGAAAGCGCTTGACACTATACCGTTCGAGAAAGATGCATCAAACGGCATAACGCACGGGGACCTGCCGAGCCGGACCGGCGGCAGGATTGTTCCGCGTCAGCATCAGGAGCCGTCATGGACGCACGACCGAATTCACCCGAAGCCCGCGACATAAGCTTTCACATGCATGGCTATACGAATGCGCGCAAGCATCAGGAGTCGGGGCCGCTCGTCATCGAGAAGGGCGACGGCATCTATGTCGAGGACCTTGCCGGCAACCGCTATATCGAGGCGATGGCGGGGCTCTGGAGCGTCGCGGTCGGCTTTTCGGAGAAGCGGCTGGTCGATGCGGCAGTACGGCAAATGTCGAAGCTGCCTTACTATCACGATTTCGGCTCCAAATCGCATTCGCCGCTGATCGATCTCGCCGAGAGACTGGTGCAGATGGCGCCGGTGCCGATGAGCAAGGCGTATTTCACCAATTCCGGCTCCGAGGCCAACGATACGGCCATGAAGATGATCTGGTACCGGTCGAATGCGCTCGGCCAGCCGGCGCGCAAGAAGATCATCAGCCGCAAGAAGGGCTATCACGGCGTCACCATCGCCTCGGCAAGCCTGACCGGACTGCCCAACAACCACACTTCCTTTGACCTGCCGATTGCCAATGTGCTGTATACCTCGACGCCGCACCATTGGCGCGAGGCGCTGCCGGGTGAAAGCGAGGAGCTGTTTTCGACGCGGCTTGCCGACGAACTGGAAAAGCTGATCCTCGCCGAAGGACCGGAAACCATCGCCGCCTTTTTCGGCGAACCGATCATGGGCGCCGGCGGCGTCATCGTACCGCCGGCGGGCTACTGGGAGAAGATACAGGCGGTCCTGTCGAGATACGACATCCTGCTCATCGCCGACGAGGTGATCTGCGGCTTTGGCCGAACTGGTGAGATGTTCGGCTCGCAGACCTTCGGCATCAGGCCCGACATCATGGTGTTATCGAAACAGATCTCTTCGTCCTACCTGCCGATCTCAGCCCTGCTGATCAATGACAAGGTATTCGAGCCGATCGCCGACGAAAGCAACCGTATCGGCACCTTCGGCCACGGTTTCACCGGCGGCGGCCATCCTGTTGCGGCAGCGGTCGCGCTCGAGAACCTGAAGCTGATCGAGGAGCGCGACCTTGTCGGCAATGCGCGTGCGGTCGGCGCGCATATGCTGAAGCGGCTGCGCACGCTCGCTTCGCACCCGCTTGTCGGCGAGGTGCGCGGCATCGGCCTGATTTCGGCGGTCGAACTGGTCGGCGACAAGGCGAACAAGGCGCCGTGGGGGAAGACCAGTGAACTGGGCGGGCTCGTCAACGGCTTCATGCAGCAGAACGGCGTCATCTCGCGCAATATGGGCGATGCGCTGGCTTTCTGCCCGCCGCTGATCATCACCGAGCCGCAGGTCGACCAGGTGATCGACGCGTTTGAACGGTCGCTCGAGGCTGCCGCCAAGCAGATCCGATCGCAGAGCTGAATAGGCAAAGTCGATTTTTGAAACCTGAAAACAAAAACGCCTCGGCGACGGCTGGCAGAAGGTTACCCTCCACACCCGTTGCTGCCGTTTAGTCTCCGTGCTTTGTTTTCGCAGATGAGCCGCTGAATCCTTCCAGTTCCTCGCCGATTCCTGAAAGTGCGTTGACGATCGTCGCCTCGACGTCGCCACGCTGTTTCTGGGGAATCAAGCCAAGTCCTTTTTGTATCGCTTCACGCCAATGTTTCCCCCTGTCCCACGCTTCCGAAAACGCGACGGCGAGATCGTCCTGGCGACGGGTAGCTTCCAGTGCCTCGACCAGAAGTGCTGCCTGGCGGACATCCTTTTCCCGCTTGCCCACGCCGTTTGCGTTGTTCTGTCGGCGCGAGGCAACGATCAGCTTGTGAACCGCATATCGTCCGGGCGACGGTACCACGACAGGCACTCCCGATCGATGCAGCAGCACAGTTCTGATTGGTTCGTGGATCAGGAAATCGAGAAACCGAAGAGGCTGCGCGGATGCACCGCCCAAAGACGGCATCGAGGTTGCATGATCGGCGTAGTCATCGCTGCCCGTGTTCGGTGTAAGGAACTCGACCTTGTATCGGACTGCGTTCTCGAATTGCGTCGCGTGTCCGGGATCTGATCTGTAAGGGATTTCCCTGAAGGTTGGGTCGATCTCCCTCAAGATTTCGAGGATGGGCGGCAGGCTGTCCTCGACCGCGGCCGACACGGAATGGAATAGGGCGAAGTCTGCATCGCCCGTCTGCAACGCTGCACCGGGCAGCTTCACGCCCAGATAGCCCGCGTAGGACTGAAAGGCGACTGTGCCGACCAGGACGCCGCGTAAGCGGAAGATGCCAGCCTTCCCCAGCGCCTCGACGACATCCCCGGTGAACCTTTCGGGTTCTGTCAGCCCTGCCTCGCGCACGAGCGTGGATACCAGCTTCCTGCGGGCGCGGAGGTCGTCCTTGATCTGACGGAAGGATTCAACGCGTTTTGCAATCTCGGGATCGCTGTCAGGCCCGACATACCGTCGCGTCTTCGTCGGCTGCGTTTCCTCGAAATACCAGTATACCTTGCCCTTGACGGGCACCTTGACGAGATTGCCCGTCGTAGGGAAATCCGTTTCGAAGACTGCGTCCAAGGATCGCTGGACGAGTTCCGCATACATCGTGCGGTAAACGAGGTCGACCGTCTTCATGTCAGGCGGCTCCGGTTATAAGAAAAATGCGGTTCTCTTATAGCGGCATGACCTCAAGGGACGCAAGCGGGAGTTATAAGAAAATCGCGAAAACCTATAACACCGCAGGAGAGGGTCAGGAATCCTTGTTGCCGGCGTGCAGCCAAATCAGAATGGGTTTTGCTCATTCAGATAAACAAAGCCATCACGAAAACGCTGCTTGGATGTGGCGCTCGACCTCACCGCGTCCGCGAACGGCCCGAGCCTGTCATAGGCGTTTTTGGTCGACGCGCTATTTTGGCGACGCATCCGGCACGACGACCAGCTTGCCAACGAAATCCTTGGCGATGAAATCGGCCTGGGCGCGATGGAAATCGGACAGCTTGTAGACGCCGCCGACCAGCGGCCGGATCTTCTTGTCCTCGATGTAGCGCACGATGCGGCGGAAATCCGCGCGTGTGCCCTGGCTTGAGCCATGCAGTTGCAGCTGTTTCAGGTACATGGTGCGCAGATCGAGCTGCACGACCGGGCCGGCAATCGCGCCGGCCGTGGTATAGCGGCCTTCTGGCCTCAAGATGCGCAGGAGGTCGTTGAAGATCGCGCCGCCGACCAGGTCGGCGACCACATCGATTGGCCGCCCGCCGGTCGCCTCGTTCACGGCTGCCGGCAGGTCGGCCACGCCACGGGTGATCACCGCCTCGGCGCCGATGTCACGCACGGCCTGTTCCTTGCCCTTGCCGGCAACCGCATAGGGAATGGCGCCGCGTGCCCGCGCCAACTGCACGATGCCGGAGCCGACGCCGCCCGAGGCGCCGGTGACCAGCACGCGCTCACCGGCCTTCAATGCTGCGCGTTCCAGCATCTGTTCGCCGGTGAGATAGGCGCAGCAGAAAGTGGCGAGCTCGACATCGCTGAGATCGGTATCGACGACATGGGCATTCTCTGCCGGCACCGCCTGATATTCGGCATAGCCGCCGTCGCGGCCGTGGCCCATATAGTCGATGTCGGCGAGTGAATCGTCGTCGCGATTGTAGATGGAGAAATCGACCATCACCCGCTCGCCGATGCGGGTCGGCGAGACGCCGTCGCCGACGGCAATGATGTTGCCGACCGTGTCGGTGCCCTGGATGCGCGGGAAGCTCAGCGTATTGCCCCGACGACGCCAGGTCGACACAGCGGCGGCATCCTCCTCCGTTCCATAGGCGCCCTGGCGCACCCAGACGTCGGTGTTGTTCATGCCGCAAGCGGTGACCTTGACCAGCACCTCGCCCCGGGCGGGCGAGGGCACTTTCACGTCGGTGCGGTAGACGAGCTTTTCCGGTCCGCCGTGCCCGATCAGTTGCACGGCGGCCATGGTGGCGGGGAGGGTCTTGGTCATGGCATTCATGTCGGCTCTTCAGATATTTGCAAACACGCTCTTCACCGCGTCGGCCGTCCTCGACACGACGATATCGGCCTCTTGCCGCGTCAGGCAGAGCGGCGGCGCGAAACCAAGAATGTCGCCCTGCGGCATGGCCCGGCCGATGACGCCGCTTGCCGCAAGGGTGGTCGCGACCTGCGGCCCGATTTTATGCGAGGCGTCGAAGAATACGCGATCGTTCTTGTCGGCGACGAACTCGATCGCCGCCAGCATGCCGTCGCCGCGCACCTCGCCGACGTTTTTGTGGCCGCCGACGGCTTTCGTCAGCTCGGCGCGGAAATAGGCGCCGGTCTCGCCGGCGTTCCGCACCAGGTCCATCTCGTCGATCAGTTCCAGGTTGGCGACGCCGGCGGCGACGCAGATCGGATGCGCCGAATAGGTCCAGCCATGACCGAGCGAGCCGAGCTTGTCTGAACCCTGCACCAGCACCTGCCAGACCTTGTCTGACACGATGACGCCCGACAGCGGCGCATAGGCCGAGGTCAGGCCCTTGGCGATCGTGATCAGGTCAGGCTTGATGCCGTAGTGGTCGGAGCCGAACATGGTGCCCAGCCGGCCGAAGCCGGTGACGACCTCGTCAGCAACCAGAAGCACGTCGTATTTCTTCAGCACCGCCTGGATCTTCTCCCAGTAGCCGGCCGGCGGCGGCACGATGCCGCCGGTGCCGAGGATAGGCTCACCGATGAACGCGGCGACCGTCTCCGGCCCTTCGGCGAGAATCATCTCCTCGAGTTTGTCGGCACACTGTTGCGAAAACTGCTCCTCGCTCAGCGAGCGGTCGGCACGGCGGAAGTAGTAGGGCGCCTCGGTGTGCAGGACCGGCGCACGCGGCAGGTCGAAGGCGTTGTGGAACAGGTCGAGGCCGGTCAGCGATCCGGTCATGATGCCGGAGCCGTGATAACCGCGCCAGCGCGAGATGATCTTCTTCTTCTCCGGCCGGCCGAGCACGTTGTTGTAGTACCAGATCAGCTTGATGTTGGTTTCGTTGGCGTCGGAACCGGAGAGGCCGAAATAGACCCTCGACATGCCCTCGGGCGCACGGTCGATGATCATCTTGGCAAGCGTGATCGATGCCTCGGTGCCGTGCCCGACATAGGCGTGGTAATAGGCGAGGTTCTTGGCCTGCGCGGCGATGGCGTCGGCTATCTTCTGGCGGCCATAGCCGACATTGACGCAGTAGAGCCCGGCGAAGGCATCGATGCTCTTGCGACCGTTATTGTCCCAGATGGTGACGCCTTCGCCACCGGCGATCACACGCGTCGGGCTCTCGCCACGCGCATGCGTGCCCATATGGGTCGAGGGATGGAAGAAATGATCGCGATCCCAGGCGGCGAGTTCGTTTGACTGGTCGAGCATCTTTTTACTCCTGAGGAAAAGTGTCGGGCGCGGTTCTAGGCCACGTCCAGGCAGAGATATTTGAGATCGGTAAAGGCTTCGAGCCCGTGACGCGAGCCCTCCCGGCCGATGCCGGACTGCTTGACGCCGCCGAACGGGATCGGCGCGCCGGTGATCCTGACGCGATTGATGGCGACCATGCCATAGTCGAGCGCGCGGCCCATGCGCAATTGCCGGCCGCCGTTTTCAGTGACGACATAGGCGACCAGGCCGTACTCGGTGGCATTGGCGCGGGCGGCGACTTCCTCTTCGCTGTCGAAGGGCGTCACGGCCGCAACCGGACCGAAGGTCTCCTCGCGCATGATCAGGGCGTCGTCGTCAACATCGGCCAGCAGCGTCGGCTGGTAGAACAGCGGCCCGGCAGGATGGCGCTTGCCGCCGGTCAGGCAACGCACGCCTTTGGCGAGCGCATCGGCCACCTGCTCCTCGACCTTCTTGACGGCGCGTTCGTGCATCAAGGGTCCGATTTCGGTGTCGTCAGCGAGGCCATTGCCGGTCCGCAATGCCTCGACGCGTTTGGCGAAAGCAGCGCAGAACCGATCGTAGAGCGGACGCTGGACATAGATGCGGTTGGCGGCGAGGCAGTCCTGGCCGGAGGTGGCAAATTTGGCGTCGACGGCTATTCTCACCGCCTTGTCGAGATCGGCGTCGGCAAAGACGATCAGCGGCGCATGCCCGCCAAGTTCCATCACCAGACGCTTCATCGTCGGCGCACTCTGCGCGGCGATCAACCTGCCGACCTCGGTCGAGCCGGTGAAGCTCATGGCGCGAACGCGCGGGTCTTCGCACATCCGCCCGACGATGGTCGAAGCCCTGCCGGTGAGGACGTTGAACACGCCAGCCGGCAGGCCGGCGCGTTCGCCAAGCTCGGCCAGCGCCAGCGCCGACAGCGGTGTTTCCGACGAAGGATGCGCGACGATGGTGCAGCCGGCGGCAAGCGCGGCCGCCGCCTTGCGGGTCAGCATGGCCGCGGGAAAATTCCACGGCGTGACGACGCCGACGACACCAAGCGGTTCGCGTCGCACCACCATCTCGGCATTTGGCAGATGGCTGGTGACGCTTTCGGCGTTGAGACGTTTGGCCTCCTCGGCATACCATTCGACAAAAGAGGCGGCATAGTCGATCTCGCCGCGCGATTCCTTCAGCGGCTTGCCTTGTTCTAGCGTCATCAGCATGGCCAGGTCATTTTTGGCGGCGACGATCAGATCGAACCATTTTCGCAAGATTTTCGACCGTTCCTGCGGCAGCAATGCGCGCCAGGCAGGAAAGGCGCGCGATGCCGCATCGATCGCCAATGTGGTCTGCCGGGCATCGAGCGCGGCAACGAAAGCGACGGTGGATCCGGTGGCCGGATCGGTCACCTCGAAACTCTCCGCGGTCTCGCTCGCCGTCCAGTGGCCAGCGACATAGGCGAGTTCGCGCAGCAGCCGCCGGTCGGCGAGGCGATCAAGTGCTTCATGGCGGTGCGAGCGGGCAAAATGTGCGGACATCATCGGGCTCCCGGTTCGGGTCATGCCGCAAGACTATCTCTGCCGCGCAAACAGAGAGGCTGTTTGCGTGCCTGCACGTAGAGAGATTGTCTCTATTGCACCGAGCGGGCAGACGATCACTCCGATATCAGGAAAATGTCGGCAACAGATCCGCCACTGGCAGCACACTCTCCTCCTTCACCGTCTTGGTGACGATATAGGTGAAATAGCGGTCGATGCCGATCTCGCGCTCGAGCAGAGTGTCGACCAGCCGCTGATAGGCGTCGATGTCGCGCGCCATGACTTTCAGCAGGTAATCGACGCCGCCGCCGACAGACCAGCAGGCGACGATCTCGGGAATGTCGCGGATGACGCGCTCGAAACGGTCGAAATCGGCCTGGCGGTGGCTGGCAAGCGTCACCTCCATCAGCACGGTAGCGACCGGCGAGATGGCGCGCATGGCGATCCTGGCATGGTAGCCCGAGACGATGCCGGCCTTTTCCAGCTTGCGCAGCCGCATCCAGCACGGCGTCGGCGACAGGCCGACTTTCTCGGCCAGCGCCAGCTTGGTGATGCGCCCGTCGCGCTGGATGGCGTCGAGTATTTTCAGATCGATCGGATCGAGTTTCGCTGCAGCCATGATCGCCCACTTCCGGTGCCGGACACCATGACGGCGCATTATTTCGATTGTCAATTGCACTGATTTCGATCTCTAATAAGTCATGACATTTTGGCGACCAGATCCCGCTCTTATCCGGCGGCCGGCCTATCAATCGCTCGCCGACCAGTTCGCGCGCGCCATTCATGACGGGCGCCTGGCCAATGGCGCGCGCTTGCCGACGCACCGGCAACTGGCCGACGATCTGCAACTTTCCGTGCAGACGGTCAGCCGCGCCTACGAGGAATTGATCCGCCGCGGGCTGGTTTCCGGCGAGGTCGGCCGCGGCAGCTTCGTGCAGACGCAGCGCCGCGAGCCGGAGCCGCCCTATCTGCCGGAGCGGCTGGGCGAGCTCATCGACCTCTCCATCCTGAAGCCGGTCTGCGAACCGATGCATCTGGAGCGGCTGAGGCAGGCACTGGGCTGGCTCGCCGAAAACCTGCCGTCCAGCTCGGCGCTGTCGTTCAGGCCGAACATGGTGTTCCCACGCCACCGTGCGGTGGGTGTCGAGTGGCTGCGGCTCTGCGGCCTCGACGCGTCGCCGCAGAACATCAGCCTGACCAACGGCGCCACCGCCGGTATGACGGTAGCGCTGATGAGCGTAGCGCCGCCCGGTTCGACCGTCGCCACCGAGGCGATCGGTCACCACACGCTGATCCCGCTGGCGCGTTATCTCGGCTTCAACCTCGAGGGTTTGCCGATCGACGACAATGGGCTGATCCCGGAAGCGCTGGACGAGGCCTGTCGGCTGTCCGACATCCGCGCCGTGTTCGTGCAGCCCTCGGTGATCAACCCGACGGCAACGCTGATGGATGCCGCCCGGCGCGAGCAGATCGCTGCGGTGGCGCGCAGGCACGACATCGCCATTATCGAAAACGACGTGCTCGGCCCGCTGGTCGAGGACCGTCCGCCGCCGGTCGCGGCGTTTGCCCCCGAGCGCACGCTCTATGTCACCTCCTTCACCAAGATCGTGGTGCCCGGCCTGCGCATCGGCTATCTCGCCGCGCCCGATCGTTATGTCGCCGCAGTTGCCAACCGCCACCTCGTCTCGAACTGGATGGCGACGCCGCTGGTGGCCGAGATCGCCACCAAATGGGTGACCGACGGCACCGCGATGGAACTCGTTCGATGGCAGCGCCTGGCTTTGCGGCGGCGTCTGGACATCGCCGCCGAGGTGCTTGCCGGAGTGGACTATCGGGCTCATCGCGACGGGCTGCATGTCTGGCTGCGGCTGCCCGAGGATCGCGGCGAGGAAAGCTTTGTGTCCCAGGCGCGCCTGCAGGGCGTGGCGATTGCGCCCGGTACGTCGTTTCGCATTTCGCAGATGCCTTGGCATCCAGCCGTACGGATTTCGCTGGGCTCGACCACGGAGGGGGAACTGCGTGCCGGTCTCGGCGTTGTCACCAAGCTTCTGCTCGGCGATCCCGAGCATCTCCTGCTTGCGATCTAGACGGCGAACGGCGCGAAATTGTGCGGAATCCGAAATATTGTCATGATATTATTTTCTTGATTGACATGATTTGCCGCGATCCGCATCGTTAAAGGCATAGCTTCTCTAGCACGGGAAATTCATTGTCGGCGCCCATCATCAACATCGACGGCATTTCGAAAAGCTTCGGCACCTTCAAGGTGCTGGACGGCCTCTCGATGCAAGTCATGCCCGGCGAGAAGCTGGCACTGATCGGCCCATCGGGTTCGGGCAAGACGACGATCCTGCGCATCCTGATGACGCTAGAGCGTATCGACAGCGGCCACATCCAGGTCGACGGCGAACAGCTGTACCACATGGAGCGCAACGGCCGGCTGCTGACGGCCGATGAACGGCATTTGGCAAAGATGCGCCAGAAGATCGGCATGGTCTTCCAACTGTTCAATCTATTTCCGCACAAATGCGTCATCGACAATGTGACGCTGGCACCGATGCTGACCAAAGGCGTGCCGCGGGCCGCCGCAGAAAAACGGGCGATGGAACTGCTCGACATGGTCGGCATGGTCGACAAGGCCAAAGCGATGCCGGCGCAGCTTTCAGGCGGCCAGAAGCAGCGCGTCGCGATTGCGCGGGCGCTGGCGCTGTCGCCGAAAATCATGCTGTTCGACGAGGTCACCTCGGCGCTCGACCCTGAGCTCGTCGACGAGGTGCTCAACGTCATGCGCAAGCTCGCCGCCGAGACCGACATGACCATGCTGCTGGTCACCCACGAGATGGGTTTCGCCCATGACTTCGCCGACCGGGTGCTGTTCTTCGATCGCGGCAGAATAGTCGAGGAGGGCAAGCCCGACGAGATTTTCCGCCATCCCAAACAGGAGCGCACGCAAGGTTTCCTGAAGAAGATCATTGCGGCCGGACATCGGGTCTGACTGCCATGCGAGGCGGCGACGCCTCAAGCAAGCCAAGAAGACAGACAAACAAGGAGTTGGGAACAATGAAGAAATTTGCCATTTTGGCCGGCGTCGCCGGTATCGCGCTGACGGCGGTGCTGGCCGCCTCGACGGCCGGCTCGGCCGACGACAGCAAGCTCGAAGAGCTCAAGGCGCAAGGCTTTGCCCGCGTCGCCATCGCCAACGAGCCGCCCTATACGGCGGTCGCTGCCGACGGCAAGGTTTCGGGTGCGGCGCCTGACGTTGCCCGTGAAATCTTCAAGCGCCTTGGCGTCAACGATATCGTCGCCTCGATCTCGGAATATGGCGCGATGATTCCCGGCCTGCAGGCCGGCCGTTTCGACGTCGTCACCGCCGGCCTGTTCATGAAGCCGGAACGTTGTGCTGCGGTCGCCTATTCGGAACCGGTGCTGTGCGACGCCGAGGCGATGCTGGTGAAGAAGGGCAACCCGAAGGGCTTCAAGAGCTACGAGGACGTCGCGAAGGACGCGAGCGCCACGATCGGCGCGCCGGGTGGCGGCACTGAAGAGAAGCTGGCGCTCACCGCAGGTGTGCCGCGCGAGCGCGTCATCGTCGTGCCGGACGGCCAGAGCGGCCTGAAAATGCTGCAGGACGGCCGCATCGATGCTTATTCGCTGCCCGTGCTGTCGATCAACGACCTGGTCAAGAAAGCCAATGATCCGAACCTCGAAGTCATCGCGCCGGTGGTCGGTGCGCCGGTCTATTGCGACGGCGCGGCCTTCAAGAAGGGCGACGAAGCGCTGCGCGACGCCTATGATGTCGAGCTGGCGAAACTGAAGAAGTCCGGCGAGTTCGCCAAGATCATCGAGCCTTACGGCTTCTCGGCGGCGGCGGCAATGTCGACGAGCCGCGACAAGCTCTGCTCGGCGAAGTAGGTGCGTTCTTCCTTCTCCCCTTTCACGGGGAGAAGGTGGCCCGAAGGGCCGGATGAGGGGCGGCGCCATACTCCGGTTGGTTCGCGCTGCCCCCCATCTGCCTGCCGGTATCTTCTCCCCGTGAACCGGGAGAAGGACGCTGGAAGCAACGTGTCGCTAGACATTCAACGCGGAAACTTTCGACCCAATGAACCAATGGTCCGGCTATTTTGGCCTGATATTGCAAGGAGCGCTTGTCACCATCGAGCTGACGCTGATGGGGTCGGTGCTGGCCTTGATCATGGCTTTTCTTGCCGGGCTGGGGCGGCTGTCGCGGTTTTTCGTGCTGCGGGCGCTGGCCACCGCCTATATCGAGTTCTTCCGCGGCACCTCGATTTTCGTGCAGCTGTTCTGGGCCTATTTCGTGCTGCCCTTTGCCGGCATTTCGCTGACGCCGCTGCAGGCCGGCGTGCTGGCGCTGGGCCTCAATGTCGGCGCCTATGCAGCGGAAGTGGTGCGCGGCGCCATCAAGTCGATCGGCCGCGAACAATATGAGGCGTGCACCGCGCTCAATCTCGGCCGCTGGCAAGCCATGCGCCATGTCATCCTGCCGCAGGCGCTTCTGGTGATGCTGCCGACCTTCGGCAACAACGCCATCGAATTGCTCAAGGCCACCGCCGTCGTTTCGCTGATCTCGCTCGCCGACCTGACCTTCCAGGCGCAGGTGGTGCGCTCGCAGACGGGCAATACTCTGGTGCCGTTCAGCACCATCCTCGTCATCTATTTCGTCCTGGCGCTGCTCATCTCATGGGGCGTGCGCTCGCTGGAACGCCGCATGGCGCGTGGCGTCGACGGGGTGCGCGTATGATGGATCGGGCCTGATAATGGAATGGGATTGGGATTTTGTCCGGCAGATCCTGCCGACGCTGATCGAGGGGGTGAAGATCACCATCCTGGCGACGCTGCTCGGCTCGGTGCTGGCGGCGATCGTTGGGCTGGGCATCGCGTTGGCGCGCCGGTCGCCGAACAGGGCTCTGTCGCGCACCGTCGGTTTCCTTGCCGAGTTCATCCGTGGCACGCCGCTGTTGGTGCAGCTCTATTTCATCTTCTACGTGCTGCCGGATTTCGGCATCCTGTTGCCGCCGCTGGTGGCGGGCGTCATCGGTCTCGGGCTGCATTACGGAACTTACACGGCCGAGGTCTACCGCGCCGGCATCGATAATGTTCCGCGCGGCCAGTGGGAAGCGGCCAAGGCCTGCAATCTAAACGCCACCCAGACCTGGACGCACATCATCATTCCGCAGGCAATTCCGCCGATGATCCCGGCGCTTGCCAATTATTTCATCGCCATGTTCAAAGAGACGCCGCTGCTGTCGGCGATCACCGTGCTGGAACTGATGAACCAGGCCAAGAGCGTCGCCAATACCTATTATCGGTATATCGAACCGATCACCTTGGTCGGCGCCTTCTTCCTCGCCATCAGCCTGTTCTCGGTGGTGCTGCTGCGCTGGCTGGAACACCGTTATGGGCGGATCGAACGATGAGCGCTGCACCCGAAATCCGCCTGCATTCGGCCCGGCCGCCGCTCGACGCGCGTCCGCTGGAAAAGCGGGTCGGCCTGATCATCCTTGCCACCGACCATACGAGCGAACCGGATTTTCACCGCATGGTGGCAAGCGACCGCATTGGGGTCTATGTCGCACGCATCCCCTACGCCAACCCGACGACGCCGGACAATTTGCGCAAGATGCAGCCGTCACTGACGGCGGCCGCGGCCCTGATCCTGCCCGACGAGCCGCTCGATGCGATCTGCTATTCCTGCACCTCAGCTTCCGTCGTGATCCGCGATGCCCAAATCGAGGCGGCGGTGCAGGCCGCGAAACCCGGTGCGCCGGTGGTTACGCCGCCGATGGCCGGGGTGCGCGGCCTGAAGGCGCTGGGCGCCAGGACGATCAGCATTCTTACCCCTTATACGGTCGAGACCAGCCGGCCGATGGCGACCTATTTCACCGAGCATGGTTTCGAAATCGTCAGCTTCACTTGCCTCGGCTTCGAGGATGATCGCGAGATGGCGCGGATTGCGCCGAAATCCTTGGTCGATCTGGCTCGCGAGGCGACGGCCGAACGCTCGGACGCGCTGTTTGTCTCCTGCACGGCACTGCGGTCCGCGGCGGCAGTTGTCGGTATGGAAGAAGCCATCGGCCGTCCTGTCGTCACCAGCAACCAGGCGACGGCCTGGAATTGCCTGCGGCTTTGCGACGACGACGAGCCGCGCCCTGAATTCGGCCGTCTGATGACGCTGCCGCTGAACTGATTGATGAGCCATGACCACGTCCAGGATAAGCCTGTCCGAAATCCACGCCGCGCGCGAGCGCATCGCAGGCAAGGTCGAGCGTACGCCGACCGTTCCTTCCCGGAGTCTTTCCCAGCACTTGGACGCTCCTGTTTATCTCAAGCTCGAACACCGGCAGACCACCGGCGCCTTCAAGCTGCGCGGTGCCTCGAACGCTATCGCTTCGCTGACAGAAGAGGAGAAGGCGCGCGGCGTCGTCGCGGCCTCGACCGGCAACCACGGCCGGGCACTTGCCTATGCTGCTCAATTGCAAGGCATCCACGCGACGATCTGCATGTCGCGGCTGGTGCCGCAGAACAAGCTCGACGAGATCCGCCGGCTCGGCGCCGGGATCCGCATCGTCGGCAACAGCCAGGACGATGCGCAGCGGGAGGTCGAACGGCTGGTCGCGGAAGAGGGGCTGGTCATGCTGCCGCCTTTCGACCATCCCGCCATTGTCGCCGGGCAAGGCACGCTCGGGCTGGAGATCATCGAACAGGTTCCTGATGCCGCCCTTGTGCTGGTGCCGCTTTCTGGCGGTGGGCTGGCGGCTGGCGTTGCCGCTGCCGTCAAGGGCGTCAGCCCGGCGACGAAGGTGGTGGGCGTTTCAATGGCGCGCGGTGCGGCGATGAAGGCGAGCCTCGACGCCGGACATCCGGTTTTGGTCGAAGAACTGCCGACGCTGGCGGATTCACTCGGCGGCGGCATCGGCCTCGACAACCGGCTGACCTTCTCGATGTGCCGCGACCTGCTCGACGATGTGATCCTGCTCAGCGAGGACGAGATCGCCGCCGGCATCCGCCATGCCTATGAGCAGGAGCGCGAGATCGTCGAAGGCGCCGGCGCGGTCGGCATCGCGGCCGTGCTTGCCGGCAAGGTCAAAGCGAATGGCCCGACGGTGCTCGTGCTGTCCGGCCGCAACATCGATATGACACTGCACCGCAAGATCATCTGCGGCGAAGCAATTGCGGAGAGCGCAGCATGAGCCGGATGACGATCCTCACCGAAGCTGAATTGCGCAAGATCGTGGAGCTTGATCTCGATGCCGTTGCCTGCGTCGAGAACGCGTTTCGCGCGCTCGCCACCTTGCCGGTGGCGATGCCGCCAATCCTTCGGCTCGACATTCCCGAGCATCGCGGCGAGGTCGACGTCAAGACCGCCTATGTACCGGGCATCGACGGTTTTGCGATCAAGATCAGCCCCGGCTTTTTCGACAATCCGAAGCTCGGCTTGCCCAGCGTCAACGGCATGGTGGTGCTGCTGTCGGCGAAAACCGGTCTGGTCGAGGCGCTGCTGCTCGACAATGGCTATCTCACCGACATCCGCACGGCGGCGGCCGGCGCGGTTGCCGCCAAACATCTGTCGCGGCCGGGTTCCTCCGTTGCCGCGATCTTCGGCGCCGGTGTTCAGGCCGGACTGCAGCTCGAGGCGCTGATGCTGGTGCGGCCGATCACCAAAGCCCGCATCTGGGCAAGGGATGCCGCCAAGGCCGAAGCCGCGGCCGACGCATTGTCCGAAAGACTGGGCATCGCCGTTCACGCCGAGCCCGACGCGGCAAAGGCTGCGGCCAATGCCGACATCATCGTCACCACGACGCCGTCGACCGAGCCGCTGATCAAGGCCGGCTTCGTCTCCGCCGGCCAGCATATCACTGCCATGGGCTCGGATGCCGAGCACAAGAACGAGATCGCGCCGGCGATCCTGCGCATGGCCGATCTCTACGTCGCCGATAGCGCCAAACAGACGCGCCGGCTGGGCGAACTGCACCATGCTATCGCGGCGGGCGTGATGGCGTCCGATGCCGAAATCACCGAGCTTGGCCACATCATCGCCGGCGAAAGGCATGGCCGGCGCTCGGACAGCGACATCACCATTGCCGACCTGACCGGCACCGGCGTGCAGGACACGGCGATCGCCACGCTCGCCCGCGACCGTGCGCGTGCAGCCAAGACCGGTACGATTTTCGAAAGCTGATGCTGGCCGCAAGGCCCAACAAACGAGGACCAAGAACAATGCAGCCCAATTTGAAATTCTCGCGCGGCGAATATGCGGAGCGCCTCGCCAAGACGCGGAAGGCGATGGAGGCCAAGGGCGTCGATCTGCTCGTCGTCAGCGATCCGTCCAACATGGCGTGGCTGACCGGCTACGACGGCTGGTCGTTCTACGTGCACCAGGCTGTCATCGTGCCGCCGTCGGGTGAGCCGGTGTGGTACGGGCGCGGCCAGGACGCCAACGGCGCCAAGCGCACCGCCTATCTCGCGCACGACAACATCATCGGCTATGCCGACCACTATGTGCAGTCGACCGAGCGCCATCCGATGGATTTTCTGTCCAGCGTGCTCTCCGATCGCGGCTGGGGCAAGCTCAGCATCGGCGTCGAGATGGACAATTACTGGTTCTCGGCCGCTGCCTTCGCAGCGCTGCAGAAACACTTACCCTATGCCCGCTTCGTCGACGCCACGGCACTGGTCAACTGGCAGCGCGCGGTGAAGAGCCCGACCGAAATCGACTACATGCGCAAGGCCGCCCGCATCGTGGAAGCGATGCACCAGCGCATCGTCGACAAGATCGAGGTCGGCATGCGCAAATGCGACCTGGTCGCCGAGATCTACGATGCCGGCACGCGCGGCGTCGACGGCATCGGCGGCGACTATCCGGCGATCGTGCCGCTGCTGCCGTCGGGCGCCGACGCATCGGCGCCGCATCTGACCTGGGACGACCGGCCGATGAAATCGGGCGAGGGCACCTTCTTCGAGATCGCCGGCTGCTACAACCGCTACCATTGTCCGCTTTCCCGGACTGTGTTCCTTGGTAAACCGACGCAGGAATTCCTCGATGCCGAAAAGGCGACGCTGGAAGGCATGGAGGCGGGACTTGCCGCCGCCAAGCCCGGCAACACGTGCGAGGACATCGCCAACGCCTTCTTCGCGGTGCTGAAGCGGTACGGCATCGTCAAGGACAACCGCACCGGGTACCCGATCGGGCTTTCCTATCCGCCTGACTGGGGCGAGCGCACGATGAGCCTGCGTCCAGGCGACCGCACCGAGTTGAAGCCCGGTATGACCTTCCATTTCATGACCGGCTTGTGGCTTGAGACGATGGGGCTGGAAATCACCGAATCCATCCTGATCACCGAGACGGGCGTCGAGTGCCTGGCGAATGTGCCGCGCAAACTGGTGGTGAAGAATTGAGCCCGATGTCCAGCCTTCGCCCGTCACCGATCACGCCGACCGTCGATTTCGAGCGCGACGGCGTGCAGCACGGTTTCCTGCGCCTGCCTTACAGCCGCGACGATTCCGCCTGGGGATCGGTGATGATCCCGATCTGCGTCATCCGCAACGGCAAGGGGCCGAGCGCATTGCTCACCGGCGGCAATCATGGCGACGAGTACGAGGGGCCGCTGGCGCTCTATGACCTCGCCCGTACGCTCGACCCGAAGCAAGTCAGCGGCACGATCATCATCGTGCCGGCGATGAACTATCCGGCGTTCCGCGCCGGCACACGCACCTCGCCGATCGACAAGGGCAATCTCAACCGCAGCTTTCCCGGCCGGCCCGACGGCACGGTGACCGAGAAGATCGCCGATTATTTCCAGCGCGAGCTTCTGCCCCGTACAGACATCGCGCTCGACTTCCACTCCGGCGGCAAGACGCTCGACTTCGTGCCGTTCTGCGCCGCCCACATCCGGCCCGACAAGGTGCTGGAAGCGAAGGGTTTCGCCGCGGTTGAAGCCTTCTCCGCACCATGGTCGATGAAAATGCTGGAGATCGACGCGGTCGGTATGTTCGACACTGCCGCCGAAGAGATGGGCAAGCTGTTCATCACCACAGAGCTTGGCGGCGGCGGGACTTCGCGCGCGGAAACGGTGCGGATCGCGCGTCGCGGCGTGCTCAATGTGCTGCGCCATGCCGGCATTGTCGCCGGCGCGGTCGAGATGCAGCCGACCCGCTGGCTCGACATGCCGTCCGGCGATTGCTTCTCGTTCGCCGAGGACGACGGGATGATCGAAACGATGATCGATCTCGGCGAGGCGGTGGCAGAGAACCAGGTGCTGGCACGTATCCATTCTATAGGCCGCACCGGCGGCGCTCCGCGGGAGATCCGGGCCAAAATGTCCGGTCTGTTGGCGGCGCGGCATTTTCCGGGGCTGGTCAAGGCCGGCGACTGCGCTGCCGTGGTCGCCGTGCTGGTCGATTGACGGTTAGGAAGCCGATGTCGGGAACGGTTCGGTCCTGCCTTTGGGGCGATCGCCGATGGCAAAGACGGCGCTCGCCTCGCTGACGATCGAGACATGATCCTTGGCGGCTGTTCCGGCCGCCGCACTGTCGCCGCGCATGATTGCTGTCACGATGGCGTCATGCTCCTGCCATGACTGGGCCAGCCGGCCGGGCAGCATGAATTGCGCGCGCCGGAACGGCGCCAGCCGGCCGCGGGTCATGACGGTCAGTTCATAAATGTGCTTGCTGTGGGCGCCGCGATAGAGCCGGGTGTGGAATTCGGTGTTGAAAAGCTCATACTCTTCTTCAGCACCGAGCTGCACCAAGCGCGCCGAGGCCTGGTGCTCGGCCTCCAGCGTGCGGCGCTCACCAGCGGTCATGCGCTCGGCCGAGAACCGCGCGCAGATCGCTTCAAGCTCGGCCATGCTTTCGAACATCGAGGCGAGGTGCTCCTGCGTCACCACGGCGACGGTGGCGCCGCGGTTCGGCCGCCTTTCGACCAGCCCCATGGCGCTGAGCCGGCTGAGCGCTTCCCTGATCGGCGTGCGTGAGACGTCGAAGCGGGCCGCGAGCGAGGCCTCATCGAGCTTTTCGCCCGGGCGCAGGAAACCGGTGACGATCCGGTCGCTGATCGCCCTCACCATCTGATCGACGGTCGTGCCCGACCTGATCAAATTGCGCTTTCCCGACACGTCTCCTCCGTCCAGTCTTTTCGCTAGAGCCGTAAGCCACTCACCGGCTTCGATTCCTCCGCATCTCTGTATGCCTATGTTTTAGCCTTCATGTCAAATTGGCGATTTTGAAGGCAAAAAGTGTATGCAATTGCTCCGGCTTTGTGCAGTCCACATCGGCACACTCATTGATATTGCTGAATAAATCCTATTTCTGAAACTGGCATGCTGATTGCATACACTTCTTTCATTGAGGTGTTAACCGGCCCCAAAGGCCCCACAGAGGGAGCATTCAATGTCCGAGAGATTCATGCTTAGCCGCCGCGACCTGCTCAAGACCTCCGCCGCCGGAGCGGCGCTCGGCCTTGCGTCCGCATCGTTTCCGATCAGCAGGGCCTTCGCCGCGACGGCCACCGTCGGCTTCATCTATGTCGGGCCAAAGGACGATTACGGCTACAACCAGGCGCATGCCGAAGGCGCCGCCACGCTGAAGGGGATCGAAGGAATTTCCGTCGTCGAGGAGGAGAACGTGCCGGAGACGGTCGACGTCCAGAAGACGATGGAATCGATGATCAATCTCGACGGTGCGTCGCTGATCTTCCCGACCTCGTTCGGCTATTTCGATCCGCACATGCTCGCCATGTGCGCGAAATTCCCCGACGTGCAGTTCCGCCATTGCGGTGGCATGTGGAACAAGGACAAGCATCCGATGAATGCCGGTTCCTATTTCGGCTATATCGGCATGGGCCAGTATCTGAACGGCGTCGTCGCCGGTCACACCAGCAAAACCAAGAAACTCGGCTTCGTCGCGGCAAAGCCGATCCCGCAGGTGTTGCTCAACATCAATTCCTTCCTGCTCGGCGCGCGCTCGGTCGACCCGACCATCACCTGCCAGGTGATCTTCACCGGCGAGTGGTCGCTGGCGGTCAAGGAGGCCGAGGCCACCAATGCGCTGGTCGACCAGGGCGCCGACGTCATCACCTGCCATGTCGACAGCCCCAAGGTGGTGGTCGAGACGGCGGCCGGCCGTGGCGCCTTCGTCTGCGGCTATCATGCCAACCAGAGCCCGCTGGCGCCGGAAAAATACCTGACCGGCGCGGAATGGAACTGGGCCAAGGTCTACAAGATGTTCGTCGACGATCTGGTGGCGGGCACGCCGCTGCCCAATTTCACACGCGGTGGCTTGGCCGACGGCTTCGTCAAGATGAGCCCGCTCGGCCCCGCCGTCGGCGACGCCGCCCGCAAACAGTTCGACGGCACGCTGGCCGAAATGATGAAAGGCGGCTTTTCCGTCATCAAGGGTCCGCTGAAGAGCAACAAGGGCGTCGTCGTCGCGACCGAAGGCCAGGCCTTCGCCGAGACCGCGCTCGAACTCGAAAGCATGGACTACTTGGTCGAGGGCGTCGTCGGTTCGACCGCCTGAACCGGATCGGAGACGGGGCCATGGCAGACACGGTCAGCACTGCGGGCGCACCGGCGCTGGTTGGCGCCAGGAATTATCCGGCGGCGCTCGAATGGGCGGCGCGGCGGGCGGAAGCCTTCGTCATACCGCTCGCGGCGCTGATCGTCGGCATGGCGCTGTTCAGCGTGTTCATCGCGCTGGTCGGCAATTCGCCGGTGCAACTCTACGAGACGATGTGGCGCGGCGGCTTCGGCTCGTGGTTCTCGATCCAGAACTCGCTGTCGCGGGCAGCACCGCTTTTACTGGCAGCGCTCTGCGTGGCGCTGCCGGCCCGGCTCGGCCTCGTCGTCATCGGCGGCGAAGGCGCGATCGTGCTGGGCGGCGTTGCCGCCGCCGCCATCGGCGTCGCGGCGAATGGCGCGCCAGCTTTTCTGGTCATCCTGCTGATGGGCGTGGCGGGCGCGGTCGCCGGCGGCATCTGGATCGGTGCCGTCGGCGCACTCCGCCACTACCGCGCCGTCAACGAAACCATCTCCAGTCTGCTGATGGCCTATATCGCCATCGCGCTGATGAACCATCTGGTCGAAGGGCCTCTGCGCGATCCGGCTTCGCTCAACAAACCCTCGACCGAGCCGCTGGCGGATGCCTACCGCATCGGCAACATTCCAGGCATGGACGTGCACTGGGGCCTGGTCGTCGGCATTCTCGCCTGCCTCCTGTCCTGGCTGTTGATCGAAAAGACGCGCTGGGGGTTTGCCGCCCGCATTGCCGGTGGCAATGTCAGGGCAGCTCAGGTGCAAGGGCTTGCCGTCGGGCCGCTGATCGTCGGCTTCACCGGGCTGGCCGGCGGCTTCGCCGGGCTGGCCGGCATGCTGGAGGTCGGCGCCGTGCAAGGCAGCGCCAACGCCTCGCTCGCCGCCGGCTATGGCTATACCGGCATCCTCGTCGCCTTCCTCGCTCGCCACAATCCGCTCGCCATCATCCCGGTCGCTTTCCTGCTCGGCGGTATCGGCGCTTCCGGCGGGCTGATCCAGCGCCGCATGGACCTGCCCGACGCCACCGTGCTGGTGCTGCAAGGCATGCTCTTCGTCGTCATCCTGTTCAGCGAAACCTTTTACGGCCGCTTCAAGGTCTTCAATCCCGATCTGTGGAAGAGAGGCTCCTGATGGACGCGACCGAGATCGGCCTGTGGGGCGTGCCGCTCGCCATTCTCGGCGGCGCCATCCGCGTTTCGACGCCCTTCATCTTCGTCTCGCTCGGCGAAGCCATCACCGAACGCTCCGGCCGCATCAATCTTGGCCTCGAAGGCACGCTGGTCTTCGGTGCGATGACTGCCTACGCCGTCGCGGTGATGACCGGCTCGCCATGGCTCGGCGTGCTGGCTGCCGCCGGTGCCGGTCTTTGCTTCGGCCTGTTCCACGGCTGGATCTGCAAATTCCGCGGGGTGAACGACATCGCCATCGGCATCGCGCTGATGCTGTTCGGCTCCGGCCTCGCCTTCTTCTTCGGCAAGCCGTTCATCCAGCCCTCGGCACCAGACCTGCCGGCCATCGCCTTCGGTGGCTGGTCGGATATCCCGCAGGTGCAGGCGGCGCTCAACGTCAACATCCTGTTCCTGATTGGTGCCGCACTTGCCGTGTTCCTATGGTGGGCGTTCCGCAATACGCGCGCCGGCCTGATCGTGCGCGTCGTCGGCGACAGCTCCGATGCGGCGCGCGCCATGGGCCTCAATCCCAACACCGTGCGCCTGCTTGCGACAGGTGTCGGCGGTGCGCTTGCTGGCATCGGCGGCGCCTATCTGTCGCTCTATTATCCCGGCAGCTGGACCGAACGCATCTCGTCGGGGCAGGGCCTGATGGCGGTGGCGCTGGTCATCTTCGCCCGCTGGAATCCGCTCGGCTGCTTTGCCGCGGCACTGTTGTTCGGCGGTGCGGGCGCGCTGGGCCCGGCGTTGCAATCGGTCGGGGTCACGCAGGGCTACTACCTCTTCTACGCCGCGCCTTACATCCTCACGCTCATCATCATGATCGCCACCTCGTCGCCGAGCCGCTCGCTTGCCGGCGCGCCGGGCGAATTGTCGATCACCAAATGACTGGAGTTTTTCCGATGAACGCCAGAGCCGAGATCACCCAGCGCTATATCGATGCCGACCCCTATCCATGGCCCTATAATGGCGAGCTGCGGCCGGACAATACGGCATTGATCATCATCGACATGCAGACCGATTTCTGCGGGCCGGGCGGCTATGTCGATCATATGGGTTACGATCTTTCGCTGGTGCGGGCGCCAATCGAGCCGATCAAGTCGGTGCTCGCAGCCATGCGGGCCAAGGGCTACACCATCATCCACACGCGCGAGGGCCACCGGCCCGATCTCGCCGACCTGCCGGCCAACAAGCGCTGGCGTTCGCGCCGCATCAATGCCGGCATCGGCGACCCCGGACCTTGCGGGCGCATCCTGGTGCGCGGCGAAGCCGGCTGGGACATCATCCCCGACCTCTATCCGGCGGCGGGCGAGCCGATCATCGACAAGCCCGGCAAGGGCTCGTTCTGCGCCACCGACCTCGAACTGATCCTGCACCAGCGCGGCATCGAAAACATCGTGCTGACCGGCATCACCACCGATGTCTGCGTCCACACGACGATGCGCGAGGCCAATGATCGCGGCTTCGAATGCGTGATGCTGGAGGATTGCTGCGGGGCAACCGACTACGGCAATCATCTCGCCGCGATCAAGATGATCAAGATGCAGGGCGGGGTGTTCGGCGCGGTGTCGAATTCGGCATCCTTCGTCGCGCAACTGCCGTGAGGAGGCGATCTTGAGCGGGAGCACTGGCAAGAAAGCCGTCGGCGTCGAGACCATCGGCATGACCATGCGCTTCGGCGCTTTCACCGCGCTGGACGACGTCTCGATCAAGGTGCCGGCGGGATCGTTCCATGCGCTGCTCGGCGAAAACGGCGCCGGCAAGTCGACGCTGGTCAAATGCATGACGGGTTTTTACCATCCGACCGTCGGCGACATGCTGGTCGATGGCCGCGAGGCCGCGATCGCCAGTCCGAAGGATGCCTCGGCATTGGGGCTCGGCATGGTCTACCAGCAATTTACCCTGGTCCCGTCGCTGACCGGTGCGGAAAACCTGGTCATTTCGCGCGAAAAGGTGCCCGTCGTCATCGACTGGCGCAAGGAGCGCGCCGCACTTGCGCAATTCATGCAGCGTATGCCGTTCAAGCTGCCGCTCGACGTCAAGGTGGCGGAACTTGCGGCCGGCGAGAAGCAGAAGCTCGAAATCATCAAGCAGCTCTATCTCGGCCGCAGTTTCCTGGTGCTCGATGAGCCGACCTCTGTGCTCACTCCCGGCGAGGCACAGGAAGTGCTTGGCCTGGTGCGCGACATGACCAGGACCGGCGACCTCACCGTGCTGTTGATCTCGCATAAATTCCACGAGGTGACGGCCTTTGCCGACGATATCACCGTGCTGCGCAAGGGCAGGCTGACCGGAACCGGAAAGGTCTCCGAACTTTCCCACAAGCAGATGGCGGCGATGATGATTGGCGACCAACCGATCGCCGCACTCGACAGCCGCGCCCCGGTGCCGGCCGGCGCCAGACAGGTGCTGACGGTAAAGTCGCTGAAGGCGCCCGACCGCACCGGTTTGAAAACCATCGACATCGGCGAACTCGATGTGAAGTCGGGTGAGATCGTCGGCATTGCCGGCATCTCCGGCAACGGCCAGAAGGAGTTTCTCGAAGTCCTTGCCGGACAGCGGGCGCGCAATGGCGGCGACGTTCTGGTGAAAGGCTCGCCCTATGGCGCCAGCCGCAGCGAGGCGCGTACGCTCAATGTCCGCTTCATTCCGGAGGAGCCGTTGCGCAATGCCTGCGCACCGAAGATGACGGTGGCGGAAAACATGGCCTTCCGGACCTTCGACCTCAACGAGGCGGGCAAGCCGGTCAACTGGATCAGGATGAGTGCGATCAGGGACTACGCGGCCCGCCTGGTCGAACAGTTCAAGGTCAAGACGGCATCGCTCGCTTCGCCGATTTCGTCGCTCTCGGGCGGCAATGTGCAGCGCGCCGTGCTGGCGCGCGAGCTGACCGGCGAGGTCGATTTGCTCATCGTGTCCAACCCCTGCTTCGGCCTCGACTTCTCTGCCGTCGCCGAAATCCGCGCCCGCATCATGAAGGCGCGCAACGCCGGTGCCGCCGTGCTCCTTATGTCGGAGGACCTTGATGAGCTGCTCGAGCTCTCGGACCGCATCTTCGTCATGTCGGATGGCGCGCTGGTCTATGAAACGCCGATCGCGCAGGCGAGCGTGCAGATGATCGGCGAGCACATGGCGGGACATCACTGATGGCGGAGATCGAGGCGCTGCCGTTTCCGTTTGTGTTCAATCCTGAGGCGATGGCGCTGGTCGTCATCGACATGCAGCGCGACTTTGCCGAACCCGGCGGCTTCGGCGCCAGCCTCGGCAATGACGTCAGCCGGGTCACGGCGATCGTGCCCACGGTGAAGAGGCTGATCGCGGGGTTTCGCGCCGCTGGCCTGCCGGTGATCCACACGATGGAGTGCCACAAGGCAGACCTTTCGGATCTGCCGCCGGCCAAGCGCAATCGCGGCAATCCGTCGATCAGGATCGGCGATGTCGGGCCAATGGGTCGTGTGCTGATCATCGGCGAGCCGGGAACGGCGATCCTCGATGAACTTGCCCCACTGCCTGGCGAGATCGTCATCGAAAAACCCGGCAAGGGCGCGTTCTATGCCACCAGCTTCGGCGACGACCTCAAGCGGCTCGGCGCACAGCAGCTAGTCTTTGCCGGGGTGACGACGGAGGTCTGCGTGCAGACGACGATGCGCGAGGCCAACGACCGCGGCTATGAATGCCTTCTGGCGGAGGATGCCACTGAGAGCTATTTTCCGGAGTTCAAGGCGGCAGCCCTTGCCATGATCAGGGCGCAGGGCGCCATCGTCGGCTGGACGGCAACGACGGACCAGGTGCTCGAGGGACTTTCCAATGCCTAACGTCGCATACGCGGCTCTCATCCAAGGAGGCTGGCGTGATCTGCCATTCGAGCATTTTCGCGAAGGCATCACAGTGCATTGGCTGCTCAAGGGTGGGCCGATGGAACCGTCGGTCGCCATCCTGAACTACCGGGCTGGCGCCAGCGTGCCGCGTCATCGCCATGCCGGGCTGGAGACGATCATCGTGCTGGAAGGCACGCAGAGCGACGAGAACGGCGATCATGCCGCGGGCAGCGTGATCCTGAACCCGGTCGGAACCGAGCATTCGGTGTGGACCAAGGATGGCTGCGTCGTGCTCATCCAGTGGAACCTGCCGGTAGTCATTCTGGGCGAGGCCAAATGAGCGAAATCCGCTTCGACATAGCGAGCCTGCACGTTGCCTATCAGGCCGGCGTCGGCATTGGCGAGGTGATCGATGTGGTCCATGCGCGGCTCGCGGCGGCCGATGACCCCGGCATCTTCATCCATCTGGCGAGCAGGGCGGAGTTGCTTGCCGAGGCGGAAAAGCTCGGCCCGTTCGATCCCGCGGCAAAGCCGCTGTGGGGCGTGCCGTTCGCGGTCAAGGACAACATCGATGTTGCCGGCATGCCGACCACGGCGGGTTGTGCGGAATATGCCTACTTGCCGGCGAAAGACGCCACCGTCGTCGCGCGGCTCAAGGCCGCCGGCGCGCTGGTTGTCGGCAAGACCAATCTCGACCAGTTCGCCACCGGCCTGGTCGGCGTTCGCACGCCCTATCCAATCCCGAGGAATGCGATCGACCCGAAACTGGTGCCGGGCGGTTCCTCGTGCGGCTCGGCCGTGGCGACGGCGCGCGGCATCGTCTCCTTCGCGCTCGGCACCGATACCGCCGGTTCGGGGCGCATACCCGCCGGCCTCAACAACATCGTCGGGCTGAAGCCGAGCGTCGGCGCGCTATCAGCCGCCGGCGTCGTGCCGGCCTGCCGGACGCTCGACTGCGTCTCGGTCTTCGCGCTCACCGTCGATGACGCCTATCACGTGTTCGAGGCGGCGGCGGCAAAGGACGACGCCGATCCCTATTCACGTGACCTCTGCATTCAGGCTCTTGCCGCGCGCCCGCCGGTGCTGACTGTCGGCGTGCCGGCCAGGGCCGACTGGACGTTCTTCGGCGACGAGGCGATGCAGGCGGGTTTCGAGGCCGCTCTTGCCTCGCTGGAGACGCTGGGCTGCCGGCTGGTCGAAATCCCGTTCGGTGATTTCTACGCCACCGCCACTCTGCTCTACGAAGGCGCCTGGGTGGCCGAGCGTTACGCCGCGATCAGGGACTTCATGGATGCCAACGAGGCCGCCATGCATCCGGTGACGCGGCAGATCATCGGCGGTGCGCGAAAACTTTCCGCTGCGGACGCTTTCAACGGGCTCTATGCCCTGCAAGGCTATAAGGCCAAGCTTGCGCCGGTCATCGCCTCGGTCGACGTTTTCTGCGTGCCGACCGCGCCGACGCACTACACAGTCGAAGCGGTGCTGGCCGATCCGATCGTCACCAACAGCCGGCTCGGCACCTACACCAACTTCGTCAATCTGCTCGACATGTGCGGCATTGCCGTGCCGAGCGGAACCCGCAGCGACGGTCTGCCGATGAGCGTCACCTTGCTTGCCGCGGCGGGCAAGGACCACCTGACTGCGTCGCTTGCGCGCGATGTCCATGCGGCAAGCGGCCTTGCGCTTGGTGCTATCGGCTGGCCGCAGCCGCAGCGCGGCGATGTTCTGGCGGGCGTGGATGAAGGCACGATCGAGCTGGCCGTGGTCGGCGCGCATCTGTCGGGGATGGCGCTGAACGGCCAGCTGCAGCAGCTCGGCGCAATGTTCGCCCGGGCTGCAAGAACGGCGCCGCTCTACCGGCTTTACGCGCTCGCCGGCCAGTCGGTGCCGCGACCGGGGCTCGAACGCATCTGCAACGGCAAGGGGACAGCGATCGAGGTCGAAGTCTGGCGGCTCTCGCCGCAAGCCTTCGGCCGTTTTGTTGCCGCGATCCCGCCGCCGCTAGGCATCGGCACGCTTCTGCTTGATGACGGAACTTCGCCGAAAGGCTTCCTCGTCGAAAGTGCCGGTCTCACCGATGCAAAGGAGATTTCGCATTTCGGCGGCTGGCGCAATTTCATGGCGGGTCAGCTGCAGCGAAGCTGACGCTATCACTCGACCTTTTGCCTAAACTTCGAATGGCAGCTCGAGCAATCCTGCAAGATGAGATGCAGGAGGTGCTCCGCCGGCAATTTAGTGGGATCGGCTTCCGCGAGTGATGGTCGCTTGCCAAGCAGGCTGCCACCGCCCATCGCCAGGCCGGAACCCATTCTCATGTCGTCGGTGATGCGCGGCGGCGCCCGCTCGGCGTCGGAGGCCAAGGCGCTGGCCAGCGTCCCGATGTGGCGAGCCAGCTCTTCGAACTCCGCGCGGGCGGGGTCGATATCCGGCCTGGCGCCTGAAGGCGCGCCCAATGTCGCGCTGGGGAATTCGGCAATCAGGGCAGGGCCGGTGCGGGCGCGGATGGTCTCGGCCGCCGCCTTGAAGGCCGCGGCGTCGTACGCCTGCTTGCCGTCGAACATCCCGGCGATCACCTTTGCCGCCGCGGCCATTTCCTTCATCGAGGCCTGGCGAGCCTGGATGACCGCATCACGACCCGAATGGGCGGCGGCGAGCACGACAGAGACGCAGGCAAGCGACAGGACCGCTATGATAGCTGCTCGTCTCATCGTTGGCACATAAGGAGCTAGAGAATTCTTGTGACCAGACTGTCCAGTCGGGAGTTCTCGCGATAGGCAAATCGGACCACAACGGCACCTAAGACGCCAGTGGTGGCACCGCCTATCACGTCGGTGAGATAGTGGGTGCCGATATAAATTCTCGACCAACAGATCAGCAATGCCATGATGGAGAGGGCCAGCGTCCGGCGCGGCAGACCTTGCATTGCAAGAGCAGCAACAACCGCAAAGCTGGCTGTCGCGTGGTCGGAGGGAAACGACCAGTCGGCGCTGGGCGCAATCAGCAGATGCGTCACGCCGGCATCGTAGGGCCGCAGCCGGTGGACGAATAGCAAAATGAACTGATTGATCGCCAGACCGAGCAGGAACGCCAAGCCGGCGGACAAGGCAGCATGGCGCACATGGTAGCGGTCGGCCTTTGCCCACCATTGCAGGGCAACAGCCAGCACCATCAGCGGAACGCCGATTTGTGAGACGGCGATCATTGCCTTATCAAGAAAAGGGCTGATCCCGGCTGCCGCGTTGATCCAGTGGGTTAGAGCTGCATCCATCGTTTCTCGTTTCCGCTGTTGTCGATCGCAAGGTGAATTTTGTGAAAGCAGTAGACGAACGCCGCATCCATCAGATTTTCGAGCTCAGCATCTGGCTTAAAGGGGCGCATGCCCTGATCGAATGCGTGGGCGGGATCCTGCTTTATGTCGTCACCACCGACGCCATTGCCTCCTGGGTCAATACATTCACCCAAGAGGAATTGATCGAAGATCCGAACGATTTCATAGCTGGCTATCTGTCGCAGATGGCAAGCCACTTTTCCGTCGCCAGCAAGGAGTTTTATGCCTTCTACCTACTTAGCCACGGCCTGATAAAACTGCTGCTCGTTGTCGGGCTTTTGAGAGGCAAGCTGTGGTCGTATCCGGCATCGCTTGCGGCGCTGGGCGCATTTATGATCTACCAAGTCTACCGCTACTCCTACACCCATTCGTTCGGCCTGCTTGTCCTGACCGTCTTCGATGCTGTCGTCATGGTGCTGATCTGGCATGAATGGAAGGTCGTGCGGCAGCACAAGCCGGCATGACAGCGAAGTTTGCACGTCAGCCGCTCCGATTTTCAATCCACCTCACTGGGCGACGCCTTGTCCTGCCAGCTCGTCGATGATCGGGCAATCCGGCCGCTCGTCGCCGTGGCAGTGACTGACCAATTGGTGGAGCAAGCCGCGCAATCCGACCAGTTCAGCGATCTTCCTGTCGATCTCCACCAGCTTGGCTTTCGCGATCACCTTCACGTCGGCGCTGTCACGTTTCCTGTCCTGGTACAGCGACAGCAGCTGGCGGCATTCGTCGACCGAAAACCCCAGGCTTCGCGAGCGCTGCAGGAAGCGCAGCCGGTGAATATCGGCCGTCGAGTAATCACGATAGCCATTGTCTGTCCGGGCCGGGCGCAAGAGCCCGATATCCTCGTAGTAACGGATCGTCTTGGCCGGCAAGCCGGATTTTTCGGATGCGACGCCGATGTTCATGGCGGAAATCTCCTTTGTCGGAGGAAATAGACCTTCCAGTAGATGGAAGGTCAACATGATGTGGCGATTTTGGATGCCTGACGCAACCGCCCGCCCGCTCCAACCGTTTGCCTGCCAGCACATACTGAACCTTCGGGAAGAAATCGGTCCTCGGAAACGTTTTTACCGAACAGTGCTCAAAACCCGGTGTTCGACACCGGGTGCCGATGAGCAAAGACCCTCCGGCGCTGGCTCGACGCAACACCGTGCAGACGCCGAGGAGACAGAACATGCCCGTCAAGGCCTATATCAACCGGATCGCGACAGCGGTGCCGGAGTACGAGGTTCATCAATTCTACCTGCGTTTCGCGGCCTCCATGCTCGCGGCCGATCGCCGGAGGATATTCGAACGCATGGCCGATCTTGCCGGCATCGAGCACCGCTATTCCTGCTTTGCGCCGGCGTCCGACCCCGAAGGACCAACTGCCGACCTGGCCGGGACCTTCATCCGGGGCGCGTTTCCCGGAACGGCCATGAGAATGGCGATGTTCGACGATGCCGCACCTGTTCTGGCGCAAAAGGGCATCGACGGATTGCAGCTTGGCGACGACGCTTCCCGCATCACCCATTTGATCGTCACCACCTGCACCGGCTTTTCGGCGCCGGGCATCGATCTCGAGCTGGTTGCGCGTTGCGGGCTGCCGAACGGGATCGAACGCACGATGATCGGGTTCATGGGTTGCTATGCGGCGATCAACGGCCTCAAGCTGGCCCGCCACATCGTCCGCTCCGACCCGCAGGCCAAGGTCCTGCTGGTCAATATCGAGCTCTGCACGATGCATCTGCGACAGACCACCGAGCTGGAAAAACTGCTGTCGTTCTGCCTTTGGGGCGACGGCTGCGCGGCTGCGCTCATCACTGCCGAGCCGGCCGGCATCGAGCTCGATAGCTTTCACTGTCTGGTGGCGAGGGAACGGCGGGACCTGATGCGCTGGAACATTCGCGACCACGGCTTCGAAATGGTTCTTTCCGGCCAGGTGCCGGCAGCGATTCATGAAGCGTTGCGGAACAGCCAGGCCGCCATCCTCGGAGGCCGATCGGCTAAAGACATCGACCTTTGGGCCGTGCACCCGGGGGGACGTTCGGTTCTCGATGCCGTCGAAAGGGCTCTGGAACTGGAGCCCACGGCGCTGGAACCATCGCGCGAGGTGTTGCGCCAGTATGGGAACATGTCGTCGGCGACCGTCATGTTCGTGATGAAGGAGATGCTGAAGGCGCCACCCGGCCTGCTCGGTTGCGGCATGTCGTTCGGACCCGGGCTGACGGCCGAAACCATGCTCTTTCGAACGGTGTCATGAGCGGCCTGGAGCACCGGCAGCTTGCGCCGGAAATCCTCGACGGACTTGCGGCCGACGATCCGCGAGCGCTGGCCGCGCGCCGCGACCTTCGGCGCATCAATATGCTGATGTTTCAGGCGCCGATCATGACGTCGTTGCTCAGGAGGTTCGTGCCAACGCCGCCACGCCGCATCCTGGAGATCGGCGCCGGCGATGGCTCCTTCATGCTGGCGGTGGCGCGGCGCGTGGCCAGGCATTGGCCCGGGGTCGAACTGGTGATGCTCGACCGCGTCGGCCTCCTCACCGCGCAATTGCGCGGCGATTTTGACCGGCTGGGATGGAGGGCGGAAGGCGTCACCGCCGATGTCTTCGACTGGGCAGGAAAGATCGAGAGTGCGCGTTTCGACGCCGTCACCGTCAATCTGTTCCTGCATCACCTCGATGATGCACAGGTCGTGCGTCTGTTTTCGCTGATCGGGCCGAAAGCCCCGTTGCTCATTGCGACAGAGCCGCTGCGGGCGAAACTGCCGCTGGCCGCGACCCGTCTTCTGCCGGCAATCGGCGCCAACGACGTCACACGAAACGACGCGGCGCAAAGCGTGCGTGCCGGCTTTCGCGGCAGCGAGCTTTCCGGTCTCTGGCTTGCGGCCAACGGCAAACCGGTCGAGGAACGACGCGCCGGCCTGTTTTCCCACATTTTCGTCGGCGCCAGCGCCGGCAACGACCCATGACGGGATTGTCGACCCATGACGCGATCATCATAGGCGCCGGCCCGGCGGGCACATCCGTCGCGCTCACGCTGGTCCGGCGCGGATGGGCTGTGGCAATTGTGGAAAAGAGTGCGTTTCCACGCCG
Source organism: Mesorhizobium sp. M0968 (assembly GCF_040319065.1). Classification (NCBI taxonomy): domain Bacteria; kingdom Pseudomonadati; phylum Pseudomonadota; class Alphaproteobacteria; order Hyphomicrobiales; family Phyllobacteriaceae; genus Mesorhizobium; species Mesorhizobium sp. M0968. Next base: position 238,813 of record NZ_JAMYNL010000007.1, on the reverse strand, counting down.
CAAGGTCTGCGGCGAATACATCTCGGCAAGCAATCTTGCGCTTCTCGACCGGCTCGAGATCGGCGATGCCTGGCGTACCAATGCCGGCCCCGAAATCCGCCGCGTCGGCTTGTTTTCCGGCGAGACCTGCGTCGAGGCGGCAATGCCACGTGCGGGAGCTGGGCCTCGGGCGAAAGACAGCTTCGGCCGGGCGCTCGGCCGGGACATTCTCGATTCTCTGCTTTTGCAAGCGGCGCGATCGGCGGGTGTCGAAATCTTTCAACCCTGCCGCGCCGTCGCCATCGAGCCGGACGGTGGGATGCAAAGGGTGCGAATTCAAGCCGGGGATGAAGCGGCGATATTGCGAGCGCCGGTGATTGTCGCCGCACACGGCTCGTGGGAACCGGGACCATTGCCCAGCCAGCTCGCAAAGGCCAATCGCCCGTCGGACCTGCTCGGCTTCAAGGCGCATTTCACCGGGTCGTCCCTGCCGCCGGATTTGATGCCTCTGCTGGCCTTCCCCGGCGGCTATGGCGGCATGGTTTCGGCGGATCATGGCCGGTTGTCGATCTCGTCCTGCATCCGGCGCGATATGCTCGCGCGGCTGCGTAAACAATATGGCCCCAAACAACGGAGCCACGTGTCGGCCGCCGATGCGGTTTCGCGCCATCTCGTGGACTCGTGCCGAGGCGTCAGGAACGCCCTGGAACCGGCTCTCCTCGACGGTCCGTGGCTTGCCGCAGGTCCGATCCGGCCGGGAATTCGCTCGTGCTACGAAGAGGACATCTTCCGCGTCGGCAATGCAGCTGGAGAGTCTCATCCTGTCATCGCCGAGGGCATCTCGATGGCGCTTCAGTCCGGCTGGCTGCTGGCTTGCGAACTCGCATGCGCGCCAAGTGGCCGGGCAGGGCGCGAGGCTGCCGCCAGACGCTACGAGGCGGCCTGGAAAAGACTGTTTTCGACCCGGGTCTACGCCGCCGCGGCCGTTGCCGGAATTGCCCTTCGCCCCGGCAGCGCCACCTTGATGGCAGCGATCGTCCGGAATTTCCCGCAGACACTGACGCTGGGCGCGCAACTGAGCGGCAAGACCAAGCCGGTTCCAGGCTTCGTCTGACAGGGATTGGCAACGGCTGCCCCCTTCTCCTCGGAATTTGCCATCGCATAGTCGTATGCTTGACGGTGTCTACGGCTTCAGGTTCGCAGGTATTTGACCAGGGCTGCAATCGCGAGCAAGAGGGCGACGAACACCAGGACCCAGACGAGCGCCATGCCGCCCATCATCCACGTACCCATTGGACCATTCATCATTGCAATCACCTTGCTGTCAGTGAAAGCCCGCCTTCGTCGGTAAGCATCGGCGATTGCGCAGGGAATTAGCTCGCCGTGGATTTCGGTCAAGACGACGAGGAAACCCGATCGGCCGCCCTGTCGCCCTTGTCCCGGCAACCGGAAGTATCTTGTCCTGCCAACCGGAGTGTCGACCACGTCCTGGTCGTCTTACATACCTCCGCCGCAGCCGTCTGAGAGATCCCAGACATCGACGACCTGCTTGCCGGTGAAACCGTGCTCACGGATCAGGAACTTCGCCAGCCCGCCATATACTTTCCAGCGCCAGCATTGGCAGCAGCATGGGCCTTTCTCGTTGGAATTAGCCATCGCATAGTCGTAAGCCTGCTGCTCGTCGCGGGAGAGCTTCACATCGTAGTAGGGCATCATCTTCTGTGCGATGCCGGCCTGAATATCGTACGGATCGCTTGGGATCATCGCGATGTCGCGGTACCTGGCCAGGCCGCTCACCTGCTCGGCATAGCGCTTCATCTCCATCGGGCTGCAGCACGAGCCCGTGATCCGCGACATCGCCGGCATGGTCGCGATCGACTCGGTGAACTTGGCCGAACACGTGCTGTTGCCGTTCTGGCTGAGATATTTGAAACGGCGCAGCAGATCGGCATCCCCATCGGCCATCGCCAGATCCGGCCCCTTGAGGAAGCTCAGGACCGCGGCGGCGCAAAAGGCGCCGCCCAGAACAACCGTCCGTCGGTTTAGGTAGCATATTCGGCTCATTTGCTGCTCCTCGCCTGCTGGATCAGTTTCTTCATCGTTGCCAGGTCGGTCGCGCCGGGGAAAATCTGCTCGCCAACGACGAAGCTTGGCGTTCCGCTGATCTTCAGCGCCTGTGCCAGTTGCGTATTCCGGTCGATCGACGCCTGGATGTCGGGCCGCTGCATGTCGGTCTTCAGTTTAGCCACGTCGAGCCCGACGTCGGCAGCGACCTTCAGCACGACCGTTTCGGTCACCCGCGTCTTCACCGCATACAGGGCCTTGTGGAATGCCAGGTATTTGCCTTGGCGCTTTGCGGCGAGAGCCGCCTTGGCAGCAAATACGGAATCCGTGCTGAGGATCGGGAATTCCTTGTAGACGACCTTAAGATGCGGATCGTCGGCCATTGCTTGCGCCATGATCGGCGCAACCTGCCGGCAATAGGGGCAGTTATAGTCGAAGAACTCGACCATGGTGACGTCGCCTTCGGCGTTGCCGCCGACCGGGCTCGCCGGGTCCCGGAAAATCTCGTCCGCCTTGGCCGCCAGGGCGGCTTTCGCCTCTTTTGCCGCAGCCTCGCGCTGGCGGGCGTCGAGGCTCTGCAGCGCCTCCATGACGACTTCGGGATGCGCGAGGATATAATCGTGGATACGCTGGTCGAACTGGTCCTGGGACATCTCGCCCGCGGCGATCGCCTGATTGTGGAGACCGAGCGCGAGCCACATCGTCGCGCCGGCCAGCATGACGGCACGGGCCATTTTGCCGACGGCTCCGCTCAATGGATTGGACTTGTGGGCCACAGGCTTCTCCCTCCCTCTGTTTCGCCGGACCGCCGGCACGTGCGAATGGTGCTCAGAACATGTCCTTGATTTTCGCCCACCATCCCGTTTCCTGATCATGGTGCGGGCGCTCGACATTGTTGGTGAGCGCATTGACGAAGGTGACGAGATTGACGGACGCGAAATCCAGGCCATGGAAATTCGCCCGCCAGCGGCCCTCCTTGTCGATCACATGGGTGACGATGCCATGCATCTGATAGCCGTCATCGGTCAGCGTGAACTTGTGGCCGAAGGCCTCCGCCAGTCTGCGGGTCGCATCCTCCGGCTGATCCTCGGTCGTGGTCAGGAACAGCCAATTGACGGGATCGAGCCCGTGCGCCGACCCGTAGGAGTGCAGCACGTCGGGCGTGTCTTTCTTTGGATCGGTGGTGATGCTGACAAAGATGACCTGATTCTTCATCGGCGTGCCGTTCACCATGTTCTGGACATCGGCGATCTTCTCGGCATGCAGGGGACACACATCCGGGCACGATGTGTAGATGAAGTGGAGGACGACCACCTTGCCGCGCAGATCCGCCGTTCGCACGACACGCCCATCGGCGGTGCGCAGTGTGAAATCAGGCGCCGGCTTGTCGATCTGCTGGAAATATTTCTCATCGCTTTGCAGCATGGCGTCGACATCGTCGAGTGAGTGCGCCCGCGCACCGTAGGCGAAGCCCGCGACCAGTGCTGCGAGCGCGACCAACAGCACACGCATCCATCCTTTCCAGCTCGATTGGATGTGCATCGGTCACTTCCTTTCCGGGTTGGCGGCGATGCGGCCGCGGAGGAAGTCGACCATGTCGGGCGCGTCCCATTCGGCCGGCCCAATCAACCGGCCGATTTCCTTGCCGTCGCGGTCGATCAGCAGGGTCATCGGAAGGCCGACAGCGCCGAGCGTGAACATCGCCTTCGCGGAACTGTCGATGTTGAGGGCGAGGTGTGTGACCCCGATCTCGCCATAGAACATTTTGACGGCGTCAGGTCCGGCACGGTCCATCGACAGCGCGACGACCTCGAAATCCGGACCGCCGAGCTTGGCCTGCAGACGATCGAGCGTCGGCATCTCCTTGCGGCAGGGCGCGCACCATGTCGCCCAAACGTTAAGCAGCACGACCTTGCCGTGGAAATCCGCAAGCGTTTTCGGCTTGCCATTGCCGTCCTCGAAGCTGATTTCCGGCACCGGGACGGGCGCCTCGTGAACGGCAAAGTTCTGCGGCGGCTCAGCGGCTGATACCGGCCACGAAAACGCCAGCAGCATGCCAACCAGGACCATGGCTAGTTTGCTCACAATGTCCTCACTCGGTCGCGTAGACGGTGGGCGCCTTGCCGTCCTTGGTGAAGGCGTAGACGACGAAGGGGCCTTGCTTCTCGCCACCCATGCCTGGGGCGCCGGCCGGCATGCCGGCGAGCGTTATGCCGGTGATGGCAGGGCGCTCGGTCAAAAGCTTCTTGACGATCTCGACCGGCACCAGGCCATCGACGATATAGCCGTCGACCATCAGCGTGTGGCAGCCTTCGAGGTCGGCCGGCACGCCGGCATCGCTGCTGATCTGGGAGAGATTGTTGACCGGCTTGATGGCGACGTTGAAGCCGTTGTGCTCGAGATAGTTGGCGTAGGACTCGCAGCAGCTGCATTGCGGGTTCTTGTACATGACTGCGTTGATCGTTGCGGCGAAGGCGGGCAGCGGCGTTGCGATCAGCAGGGACAGTGCGGCAAGGCGGTAGGTCAGTTTCATTGCAGTTCTCCTTGATTGGATAAAAGTTTCAGGTCACACGGAACGCCGTCATCAGACCCGCCATCTGGTGGTCGGCGACATGGCAGTGCAGCATCCAGTCGCCGGGATTGTCGGCGACGAAGGCGCATTCGATCACATCCTTGGGGGCGAGCAGCACCGTGTCCTGCCATTGGCGGTGCGGCACCGGCGAACCGTTGCGCGAGATGACCGACAGGCTGAAGCCGTGGACATGCATCGGGTGCCACCAGGCGGTTTCGTTGCGCATGGTGAGATGGCAGGTCACACCGCGTTTCAGCGTGAACTGCGGCGCCATGCCGGCATGGCCGTCGCCGGTCATCGACATGCCGTTGATCGCCCAGGCCGCACCGCCGTTCATGCCCATCATCCCCATGCCCATCATGCCGCCGACGCCCTTGAGCTTGCCGCCGCCCATCATGCCGCCCTGCAGCACGATTTCCTGGCGCTCGGCGCCAGCGAGGTCGGGCTGGGGCAGAGGGTTGCGCGGCAGGCCGGCTGGCGCGTCGAGCGGATGGGTTCTCAGCGGCGGCGCTGCGTCATAGGCCAGCGTGGTCAGCGTATAGGCGAGGCCGTCGTAGAAATCGTCGATCACCGCGTGGCGGCTGCCGGGGTGGCCCTGCATGTCGAGCACGATGTCGATGCGCATGGCGGGCGCCAGCACCAGGCGACCGCCCTCCGGTTCATGCGGATCGCAGGGCTGGCCGTCGATGGCGACGACGACCGGACGGTGGCCTTCGAAGCGCAGCGCCATCATGCGGGCAAGCGAGGCATTGGCGAGCCGCAGCCTGACGCGCTCGCCGGCCTTCACGCTCCGATCGCCTGGCCCCGTGCCGTTGACGGTGACGACATTGCCGACGCGGCCCGACATCGAGGCATCCATGGCACTGCCGAAGCCGCCGGCGATCTGCCCGTCGGCAACAAGCCGCCAGTCCTGCAGCAGCCAGACAAAGTCGCGGTCGACGGCGACCGGCTCGGCCTCCTCGACGATGAGGGGGCCGGCAAGGCCGCGGCCGATCTGCACCAGGCTGTCGGCATGCGGATGGTACCAGAAGGTGCCGGCGTCCGGCGGTGTGAACTCATAGACGAAACTTTGCCCCGGCCCGATCGGCTTTTGGGTCAGGCCCGGCACGCCGTCCATTGCGTTTGCCAAGCGAATGCCGTGCCAATGGACGGTCGTATCCTCGTCGAGACCGTTCTCGACAGTGATGCGGACCGGCTGGCCTTGCCGCAGGCGCAGCGTCGGGCCGGGAATTGTGCCGTCATAGGCCCATACCGTGGTTTGCGGGCCACCTGCGTCGATTAACCGGGCATGGGCCGGCGTGACCTTGATACGGCGCTCATCAACTGCGGCTGCCCGCGCCGGGCGCATCGACGTCGAGACGGCGACGCCCGCCGCCGCAAGCAGGAACCCGCGGCGCGACAGGAAAAGACTGGAATTGCTATTCACCCTTACGTTCCTTGCGATCTCGATCGACGGCGAGCGTCGACTGATTGCTTGTCCGCGCCCGTCGCGCATCAACGCGAGCGGGCGACCGGACGCCGGACATCAGCCGCGGGACGGCTGAAACGGCGTCAGACGAGAGCGCTGGCTCTGGGAGGGTATGGGTCGGGCAGGGAACTTCGCCCGTGCAGGAACGGCGCCGGCAGCGGCGATATTTGCGACGGCAGCGGGATTGTCACCATGTCGAGCTTCTGCGGCAGCAACGCAAGCGCCGGGGCAATGCAGGTCGGCGGGCAGTATATCCCCTTGCCGTCACCGCCGGCACCCTTGAGGCACCCCTTGCAGTCACCCTTCATGGCGGCATCGGCCATCTTGTCCATGCCGGGCCCCGCAGGCATGGTCATGCCATCGCCGGCAGCCATGCCGGCCGTCATCGTTGCCGACATGATGCTGGCCTGTGCACCGGACAGGCTGAGCCCCACGGTCAGGAAGACCGCGAGCAGCGTGACAAGCATGTGTTTTGGCGACAGCCGAGCCAACATCTGCTCAGGCTGACCGCAAAGTACGGTTTTTGCAAGTGCCAATGCTGTGACATAGCGACCAAGGGGAGCCAATCAGTGCCGGGCATGCTCGCATTTATCGTGATCCGCCAGCACCTCGATGACACGGCATTCGCAGACTTTTCCGTGCCGGCAGCCTTCGACCATATGCTCCAGCTCGGCTTTCAACGCTGTAAGGCTGCGTATCCGCTGAACCACGTCGGCCAGACGCGCCTGGGCAATGGCGTCGGCAGTCGCACAAGGCTGGCTGGGATTATCCTGCAGCGTCAGCAGCGCCCTGATGGCTTCGATCCCGAACCCCAACTCGCGCGCGTGCCTGATGAAGGCGAGCCGGCGCAAGTCTGCCGCTTCATAATGCCGGCGATTGGCTTCGCTGCGGGCAGGGGCAGGAAGCAACTCTATCTGCTCATAGTAGCGGATGGTTGGAACCTTCACGCCGCTGTGTCGGGCCGCTTCACCGATGGTCACACCTGTTGACATTTCGCTTGCTCCTCTAGTCGCTAGAGGATGTAGCGTCGCGGTCGAAGATACAAGAGGTTCATCATGGCTGCGACCAAACAACAGACCCGCTACCGCGTGGAAGGCATGGATTGCGCCGGTTGCGCCAGCAAAATCGATATGGCCGTGCGGCGGATGCCTGGTGTTCGGGACATCAACGTATCCGTTTCGGCGGGCACTCTGACGGTCACTCATACTCCCGAAAGCAATCTCGGCGCGATCGAGAGGAAGGTCACCGGCCTCGGCTACGCCGTCGCTCCGCTGACCTCCAAGTTTGGGACGCCGGCATCCGATCAATCCGCCGACAACCATGCCGACGGAAGGCGCAATCACGACGAGAACGTAGCGGGGTTACATGATAACGATGATGCGCCGGCGTCGGAGCTATGGTGGGACAGCGCCAAGGGCCGCCTGGCCATCGCCAGCGGAGTCGCCTTGGCCGTGGCTTTCGCGATTGATTACGCCTGGCCCGCGACCGGCCCGTGGGCCTTCATCGCCGCAATGCTGCTCGGCCTGGCTCCGATCGCGCGCCGAGCGGCCATGGCCGCAGCCGCAGGCATTCCGTTCACAATCGAAATGCTGATGACTGTGGCGGCGGCCGGGGCCGTCATCATCGGTGCCGGCGAGGAAGCGGCGACGGTGGTCTTCTTGTTCCTGATCGGCGAGTTGCTCGAAGGGGTTGCGGCCGGCAAGGCACGGTCCAGTATTCAAGCGCTCACGACCCTCGTTCCCAAAACCGCGTTCGTCGAGAAAGACGGCCAGACCCGCGAGGTGCCGGCCGAAAGCCTGGCTGTGGGCGCCATCATCCTCGTGCGGCCGGGCGACCGGATTCCGGCTGACGGCGAGATCACCGAAGGCGGGAGCGCCATCGATGAATCACCCGTCTCCGGTGAAAGCGTGCCGGTGCGCAAGGACGTCGGCGACACGGTCTTTGCCGGCACTATCAACGGCGACGGCGTGCTGCGCGTCAAGGTGACGGCGACCGCCGCAGACAACACGATTGCACGCGTGATCAAGCTGGTCGAGGAGGCGCAGGAAAACAAGGCGCCGACCGAGCGCTTCATCGATCGCTTTTCGCGCTGGTACATGCCCGGCGTTGTCGCCGTCGCGGCGCTTGTGGCGGCCACACCGCCGCTGCTCTTGGGCGGCGATTGGAACGAATGGATATACAAGGGGCTGGCGCTGCTGCTCATCGGCTGCCCGTGCGCGCTGGTCATTTCAGTTCCGGCGGCGATCGCGGCGTCGCTTTCGGCCGGAGCCCGGCGCGGCCTGCTGATGAAAGGTGGGGCGGTGCTGGAAGGGCTCGCGACCATCAACGCCGTGGCGCTCGACAAGACCGGCACGCTGACGCTCGGCAAGCCGCAGGTCACCGATGTCGTTGCGGTGGGCGCCAGTGAACGCGACATCCTTTCGCTCGCCACAGCGCTTGAGATCGGCTCGAGCCATCCCCTCGCTTTGGCCATCCTCCAAAGGGCCAAAGCCGGCAACATTCCCGTGCCGCCTGCCGCCGAAGCCAAAGCGATCGGCGGTAAAGGGGTTATCGGTCGTGTCGGCGGCAAGAACCTGTTTCTGGGCTCGCCAGTCGCGGCGGGCGAGATAAACCTGCTGCCAGCAGACCAGGCGGCACGCATCGTGGCATTGAACGATGAAGGCAAGTCAGTGGCGGTGCTGCTTGTAGACAACGCGCTGGCCGGCTTCATTGCCATGCGCGACGAACCCCGGCCGGATGCTTTCGCCGGGCTAAAGGCGCTGACCAATGCAGGCATCAGGACAGTCATGCTAACCGGCGACAATAAGCGCACGGCGGCTGCCATTGGCAAACAGCTCGGCATCGAGGTGCGCGCCGAACTGCTCCCGGAGGACAAGCAGCGCATCCTCGACGAGTTGAAGGGGCAGGGGCTTAGGGTAGCCAAGGTCGGCGACGGCATCAACGATGCGCCGGCACTTGCCGCCGCCGATGTCGGCATTGCCATGGGCGGCGGCACCGATGTGGCTCTTGAAACGGCTGACGCAGCGGTGCTGCATGGACGCGTCGGCGACGTTGCGGCCATGATCAGGCTGTCCCAAGCAACCATGGCCAACATCAAGCAGAACGTCACCATTGCATTGGGCCTGAAGGCAGTGTTCCTGGTGACGACGATCGCCGGCATCACCGGCCTCTGGCCCGCCATTCTCGCGGACACCGGGGCGACGGTGCTGGTGACGGCCAATGCCATGCGGCTGTTGCGTTGGAAGAGCAGCTGGTAAGAGCGACAACGGCATCGTGTTAGGGCAGATCATGCAGCAAGCCATTGCGTCGGACGGCCTTCGCCGGGTGGTGCTTGTCGTCGCACTGCTGAACCTGGGTTATTTCGGCATTGAATTCGCTGTCGCGCTGGCGATCGGCTCGGTGTCGCTGTTCGCCGACAGCGTCGATTTTCTGGAAGACGCCTCGGTCAATCTCCTCATACTGCTCGCCATGGGATGGTCGCTGCGTGCCCGCGCGCGGGTCGGCATGGCGCTGGCGCTTATCCTGCTGGTGCCGGGCCTGGCGACGCTGTGGACCGCGTGGGAAAAGTTCAACATGCCGGTGCCGCCGCAGCCAACGGCGCTGACGCTGGCGGGATTGGGCGCTCTGGCCGTCAATCTGTCATGCGCCTACATGCTGGCGCGCTACCGCCATCACAGCGGCAGTCTTACCAGGGCGGCATTCCTCTCGGCCCGCAACGATGCGGTCGCCAATATTGCGATCATACTGGCCGGATTGGTGACGGCCTTCCTGTGGCGCTCGGCGTGGCCGGATCTGATCGTCGGCCTGGGAATCGCGGCACTGAATGCAGATGCGGCGCGCGAGGTCTGGGAGGCCGCTCGGGAAGAGCACCGGGCCGTTTCGTGAACTCCAAAACGCTCAGCGCGCTGCCCGATTGCCAATCCGCCAATGCAGCAGTCAGCCAGAAACCTGCGCGATCTCTAATATAATCGCACCCTTTCAAAGCGGGCGGAGGGAGAACCGCTCATAAGTAAAAATCGGGAGGAAAAACCATGAACAGCATGAGCCTCACCACACTTGGACGAAGTCGACCGGTCGAAGCGGTGAAGCGATGAACCGCTCAAGGCCACGCACGTCATCAAAAGGCCCGCGTCTCCGAAGCGGACGCGGGCCGATTTCGTCGGTATACGCTAGGCAGGTATCAAGACAGCGATGCGGTGGATGCCGACCACCTTGCTGGTGTTGGCTGCCTCGTCGGTCTTGCCCTTGGAGCAGGTGTACACGTCACCTTCCTTGAGCTTGAATTCCTTGTCCGCCTTCTTGATCGTGAATTCACCGGCAGCAATGGTGCAGACCATGTCGTTGTCCATCACCATTTGAGGGGCGGCTGCTCCGGGCTGAAAGACTATATCGACAATTGAGATGCTCTTGTAGGCGGGGATATCGGAATTGCCGGTGCCGACCTCGACCAATCTGACGCCGGGTGCAATCTCCTTGCCTTCCTTCGGGCCGTATTTCTTCACCTTTGCCGCCGCCGCCAGCGTGAACAAAGGCGTTACCGCTGCCGCCGTCACGCCGAGCGCAATCGCGGACCTGCGATTCATGGTTTTCATCGCGTCCTCCCATTTAATGTTTGGCCACGCACCAATGCGCATGACCACAATACATTAGCACACATGCAGATAATTGCAGCACGGCGTTTCGGAGCTTACGGAAGCGAACCGCCTCCCGGTCGAATGCGACCGAACAGCAAACAATTCCATGCTATGCTGGCGAGCCATCAAACGGACGGCGGGGGATAGCAATGTTGGAAACGGACAAGGTATTCGCTGGCTCAATTCCGGAAAACTACGACCGCTATATGGTGCCGTTGATTTTCGAGCCGTTCGCCGCAGATCTTGCACGACGAGCAGCGTCCTTGTCGCCAAGCGCCGTTCTGGAAACCGCCGCAGGCACCGGGGTTGTCACCCGCGCATTGGCGCCAAAACTGTCCGCCGATGCAAGCTATGTCGTAACCGACCTCAACCAGCCGATGCTCGACTACGCCGCTTCGCGGCAAGCTCCCGACGATCGCATCAAATGGCGTCAGGCTGATGCTCTGGCGCTACCGTTCGAAAATGCGGCATTCGATCTCGTTTGTTGTCAGTTCGGTGCGATGTTCTTTCCCAACCGCTCATCCGCCTATCGCGAGGCCCGGCGAGTCCTGAAGCCCGGAGGACATTTTCTATTCAGCGTATGGGATCGCATCGAAGAGAATGTATTTGCCGACGATGTGACGAATGCCCTGGCGAGGATTTTTCCGAACGATCCGCCGCGCTTTTTGGCACGCACGCCGCATGGCTACCACGATACGGCACTGATCCGTAGCGAGCTGGAGGACGCAGGTTTTTCCGGTGTGGTGATCGAGACGAGGGCCGAACAAAGCCGTGCCTCCTCGCCGCGCGTTCCGGCCGTTGCTTATTGCCAGGGCACTCTCCTTCGCAATGAAATCGAGGCCAGAGAGGCGGGAAAACTGGACGCTGCAACCGACTACGCCGCAGCCGCGATTGCAGACAGGCATGGCAGCGGCGAGGTTGCTGCCAAAATCCAGGCTCACATAATCATGGCTGTGGTCTGAACGGTTCATCGTTTCACGGAAACGCTCTGTCTTTTGTTTTGACGCAATTCCGGACGGAAAAACCGTTTCGCACTTTCCTGAAATTGCTCGAGGTGTTGGATATCCCGTTCCAGCACCTGCGACGTTCAGCTGCCATGCAGCACACGTCTTGCCGCTATTCCGAATTCCCGGACGATGACCGTTCATTCGCCCAAGTGGCAGGTCGACAAGTGGCAGGTTGACGATCGCCGGGGCTTGATGGCGGCGGCGGCCGGCCGCGCGATTCTGGTCGGCCCGGCTTCACTTTCGCAGCCATGGCCGACTCCGCCCAGCAAGGTCTAGTCATTTCGCTTTCTTGACTCGGCCGACAAAAACGGGCAGCAAAGTCATCATTGGAGGGCAGTTTTGCCAACTATGCAGGTTTTGGAGGGCGTTTTTCGGTGTGACCGTCGCCCAATCGGCGGTCGGTAGAGGGATTGGTTAACCAACTTTGTCCATCTTTTGAATCAATCGGCAACAGACGCAAAGCGTGCTGGGGGCACCAGGCGAACTGTGAATGTCACGGCTGCGAAATCCGCTAGCCGGCATCGGCCGATTGAGAGTGGTTGAATGGCGTTTGTAAGTGCGAAAACCCGGGGTGACAGTCCTGCAACTGGATTGACTTCGATGAGGCCCGGCCTGCGCTGGGTCGCGGTTCCGGCCGTCGGCGCAGCCATTGCTTTATGGTCGGTGGCGACCTTGGCCGGCCTTTATTCAGTGGGAACCTCGCTCAGCGCCGCTTCCAACGGTCTCCCGCAAAGCCTGCTCGCGCCGCGCACCATCGCGCTCGCCGATCCTCGCCGCAGCCTTGCAAAGGCGCAGGCCCCGACATGGGCCGCAGCAAACGCGGCGCTGTCGGCCAAGCTGCTGCAGCACGGATGCGATGCCAACTGCCTGCGGTCGGCGTCGAACTTCGTCCACCAGGGAAAATCGGCCCGCCTCAAGCGCAACACCGTGCCGCTTGTCGCTGATGCGTCGCGGCAATCGAGCTTCGACGACGTGGTTGCCAAGGCCGCGCTGTCGCCGCAAAAGCTTGCCGCCGCCTTTGCCCGTGCCTCAGCCGGCTCTCCCGTCATGCTCGCCAGCCTGCCGGCCGACGCCCGGTTCGCCGAGCCGGTACGCATACCCGACCCGAACGGCCCGGCGTCAGTGCGCTTCGGGCCCGCGGTGGCGGAGATCGAACGCTCGTCGCGCCTTGCGCTGGCGCTGGCGAATACATTGCCGGAGCAGATGATCGATGTGCTCCCGGCAGCCATCGCGGCAAGCGAGCCCGCAGCCTCACAAGAGCCGCAAGAACCTGAGGTCCAGCTAGCCTCGCTGCCGCCGCAAGACGACATGCCCGACAGCATTCCGCTGCCGACGCTGCGTCCGCGGGCGGACATCGATAAGCCGGCCGAGGCGCCGCGGGCTCAAGCGTCAAGAGATCAGGCGCCAAAAGACCAGGCGCCAAAAGCCCAGGCGCCAAAGGCCCAGGCGCAAAAGGATCAGGCATCGAAAACGGAGCCGCCCAAGGCGCAGGCCTCCAGGACCGCCAAGGCGAGCAAGGTGCAGACGGCCGACGCTCCGCCGGTCGAGACGCAACCCGGCAGCCTGTCGCCTCGCAATTCGTCACAAGCGGCAGTGCCGGCCGTGTCGGGCAAGCCGGGCAAACGTTCGAAGACGCAGGGCGGCGACATGCTGGCCTATGCCAAGCCCGACATGCCTTCCGGCGGACTCGGCGGAGCCTTCAGGAACCTGTTCACCACGCCCAACATGGGTACCGGCGTCGCCGTCTACGACATCTCGGCCAAGACCGTCTATATGCCCGACGGCTCGCGGCTGGAGGCACATTCGGGACTGGGCGCGATGGTCGACCAGCCACGCTACGTCCACAAGAAGAATGTCGGCCCGACGCCGCCGGATACCTACAATCTGACGATGCGCGAATCGCGCTTCCACGGTGTCGAGGCGATCCGTCTGACGCCGGCCAGCGGCAGCAACAAATATGGCCGTGACGGCCTGCTCGCCCACACCTACATGCTGCGCGGCGGCCGCGCCGAATCGAATGGCTGCGTCGTCTTCAAGGACTATGCCCGCTTCCTCGCCGCCTACAAGAAGGGCAAGATCAAGCGGCTCGTCGTGGTGCCGCGCCTGTCGAAGCCGCTGACACGCGTCGCCCAAGAGGGGCGAGGGGCTTAGGTCGCTCGCGGCAGCCCTTCATGGCTTCGTCATCCCAGGGTCTTCGCGACGCCGCTTCGCGCCTGCTCCGCCCTGGGATGACGAAGCTGGGGAGGTTTGGCCAATCTCGAAGGTTTTCAATCCCGTCCGATGACACTATGAATGACCGGCCGGGGCGGCTCCAGCTTCAAACAATCACGAGGACATCATGACAATACGCGCTGTCGTCTGGGGCGAGAATATTCATGAGCGGACCAACGAGGTGGTCGCGGGCATCTATCCGGAGGGCATGCATGCGACGATCGCCAATGCACTGAAGCTCGACCCGGAGATTTCGGTGTCGTGGGCGACGCTGGAACAGCCGGAGCATGGGCTGCCGGCCGACCGTCTGGCCGAGACCGATGTCTTGCTGTGGTGGGGGCACAAGGACCATGGCGCCGTCGCCGACGAAGTGGTCGAGCGCGTGGCGCGCCGCGTCTGGGAAGGCATGGGGCTGATCGTTCTCCATTCCGGCCATTTCTCGAAAATCTTCAAGAAGCTGATGGGCACGCCCTGCACGCTGAAATGGCGCGAGGCGGGCGAGCGCGAACGGCTTTGGGTGACCAGCCCCAACCACCCTATTGCTGCCGGGATCGGCGAGTATTTCGAGCTCGAGAACGAGGAGATGTATGGCGAGCAGTTCGCCGTGCCGGAGCCGCTGGAGACCGTCTTCATCTCGTGGTTCCAGGGCGGCGAAGTGTTCCGGTCGGGGCTGACCTATCGCCGCGGCGCCGGTAACATCTTCTATTTCAGGCCCGGCCACGAGACCTATCCGACCTATCACGACGCCAACGTCCACAAGGTGCTGCGCAATGCGGTGAGATGGGCGCACAATCCCCAAGGCTCCAATCCAGCCATCCTCGATGCGCCGAACGTGCCGGTGGAAAAGGCGCTCGAGCCGATCGTCGAGCGCGGCGGAAAGCTTCATTCCGCTGGCGAAACCGGCTTCCGCTAGACGACAAATCCATGATCGAACAAGAAGATAAAGCCCTGTCCTAAGGATACGAATCATGCGTCTGTTGATACTCGGCACCGGCTGGATGGCGGAGGAGCATGCCAGGCAGTTCGGCAAGATCGAGGGCGTCGAACTGATCGGCGCCGTCGATCTCGACCGTACGCGCGTCGACAAGTTTTCGGACATCTACGGTATCCCCAACCGCTTCGCGTCGCTGGACGAGGCGCTGGCATGGGGCAAGTTCGACGCGGTGGCGAACGTGACGCCCGATCGCATCCACCATCCGACCACCATGACGCTGATCGCGACGGGCAAGCCGGTGCTGTGCGAAAAGCCGCTCGCTGAAAATTACCAGAGGGCCAGTGAAATGGCCGATGCGGCCGAGCGGGCCGGCATCATCAACATGGTCAACCTGACCTATCGCAATGTCGCGCCGCTGCAGAGAGCGCGCGCCATGGTGCTGGCCGGCGAGATCGGCACGGTCAGGCATGTCGAGGCGTCCTATCTGCAGAGCTGGCTGATATCCAAGTTCTGGGGCGACTGGCGCACCGATCCGAAATGGCTGTGGCGGCTGTCGCGCGGCCACGGCTCCAATGGCGTGCTGGGCGACGTCGGCATCCACATCCTCGATTTCGCCAGCTATGGCGCGGCGCTCGACATCGACCATGTGTTCTGCCGCCTGCGGTCCTTCGACAAGGCGCCTGGCAACCGGATCGGGGAGTACGAGCTCGACGCCAATGACAGTTTCACCATGGCGCTCGATTTCAGCAATGGCGCTTTCGGCGTCGTCCATGCCAGCCGCTGGGCGACGGGCCATCTCAACGAGCTCCGACTGCGCATCTACGGCGACAAGGGTGGCATCGAAGTCGTGCACAATCTGACCGGCTCGGAGCTGAAAGCCTGCATCGGCGAGGATGTCGAGAACGCCAAATGGCAAGTTCTGGACGCCGGAACGGTGCAGACCAACTACCAGCGCTTCGTCGATGCGGTGCGCAGCGGCGTCCAGGCCGAACCGTCGTTCCGGCATGCTGCCGAATTGCAGAAGGTCCTCGATCTCGCCGTCGTCTCGGATGAGAAGCGGGCCGAATTGAGCACCCACGCGGATGCGCAGTGAGGTCATTTCAGGAGTCTAGCAGCCATGGTCACGCGTCGCGCCGAATGTTCCTGCGGTCAGCTATCGGCCATTTGTTCGGGCGAGCCGGTGCGCGTCTCCGTCTGCCATTGCCTGGCCTGCAAGCGGCGCACCGGCAGTGCCTTCAGCTTCAATACGCGGTTTGCCGAGAATGACGTATCGATCGAGGGGCGGGCAGCGGAATTCTCGCGCACCGGCGAGGAGGGTGGCCGCGTCATCTACAGCTTCTGCCCGGATTGCGGCACCACCGTCCACTACCGGATCGACACCCCAGCCCGGTCTGACCGCCATCCCGGTGGGTGCCTTCGCGGACCCTGCGTTCCCATCGCCCTTCCGGTCCTTCTACCACGAGAGCCGGCGCTGCCAGTGGGTCGAGGTCCGAACCGAACCTTTGGCGACGTTCGGCTGAAGACGCTGGTCGCCTCCGGCTGACGTTTCAGGATCAAACCCAATCACTCTGAACGACCGAGTTCGACCCGTTTCAGTCGTCCGGGACGTTCCCCATTCAGAGCGCTTTAAGTGCATTCCGGTCATTCGCGTTCGAGCATGCTATACTGCACCTTGGCTCCAAAGCAGCCATTGATGGCTAGGAACCAATGCGGATGGGCAGGTCAGACCGACAGCAATTCAACAGCGGCTCCTTGCAGGAGGCGGACCAGCTCGTGCTCGGTCGTGAGGCTTACGAGGAAAGGGCGTGGGACGACGCCTATCGGTTCTTCTCGCGTGCCGGCGAAGCGGCTCCGCTCGCAGTGGACGATCTCGAACGGCTGGCGATGTCGGCCTATTTGACCGGGCGCGACGAGGAGTACCTGCGGGCCCTGGAGCGAACCCATCATGCATATCTGGACGCGGGCGAGTGCCATCGGGCCGCCCGCTGCGCCTTCTGGCTTGGCCTGCGCCTTGTCTTTCGTAGGGAGATGGCTCAGGCGGCCGGCTGGTTTGGACGGGCGCATCGGCTGCTCGAACGCGAGCCACATGATTGCGCCGAACAGGGTTACCTGATGCTGCCCCATGTCGAACAGCAGCTTGCTTCGGGCAACCTTGAAGCGGCCTACGCTGCGGCGAGCGGCGCAGTCGAGATTGGCGAGCGCTTTGCGGACGTGGATCTGGTGGCCTGTGCACGGCACTTGCAGGGCCGTGTTCTGTTGCGCCAGCGGCGAACCGCGGAAGGTTTCGCGCTCCTGGACGAGGCGATGGTTTCGGTCACGGCCGGCGAATTGTCGCCGCTGCTTACCGGCTTGATCTACTGCAGCGTGATCGAAGCGTGTCAGCAAGTCCATGCTCTGGGCCGCGCACGCGAATGGACCTCCGCCCTGGGGCGATGGTGCGCCGAACAGCCCCAGCTGATCAGTTTCAGCGGCACCTGCCTGATGCATCGCGCCGAGATCAAGCGGCTCAGCGGCGCATGGCAGCACGCGATCGACGAAGCGCAGCAGGCCGTGGAGCGTTTGACGCAGTCGAACAATCGGAGAGATACGGCTGGAGCATGGTACCAGCTGGCGGAAGTATACCGCCTTCGCGGAGACTTTGACGTGGCCGAGCAGGCATATCGGAGTGCAAGCCAACATGGCTTCGAACCGCAGCCGGGCCTTGCCCTGTTGCGGTTGGCCGAAAGGCACATCGATGCGGCTGCGGCCGCAATCCGGCGCGTCATGGGCGCGACGACCGACCAACTGAAGCGCATTCGGCTGCTGCCTGCTCACGTCGAGATCATGCTGGCGGCTGATGACATCGAGGAAGCACGGCGTGCCTGCCACGAACTGGCGGACATTGGAGAAAGCTACGGAACCGAACCGCTACGCGCCCTTGCCGCTCACGCGCGGGGAGCGGTGGAACTGGCAGAAGGCGAAGCGCAGGCTGCATTGACTTGGCTGCGCCAGGCACTCGAGGGGTGGCAGCAAGTCGAAGCGCCATACGAAGCAGCGCGCGTAGGCGTCATGATAGGCCAGGCTTGCCGCGCCCTCGGTGACAACGATGGTGCGGAACTGGAGTTGCAGGCAGCCCGGACAGTGTTTCGGCAGCTCGGTGCGATGCCGGACCTTTCTCGTGTCGATATCCTGCTTGGCATGCGATCAGACGGAGCCCGCGGCCTCTCTGCCCGTGAACTGCAAGTTCTCCGCCTGGTCGCTGCCGGCAAAACCAACAAGCAAATCGCCAACGAACTGGATTTGAGCGGGAAGACAGTGGACAGGCACGTCAGCAATATTTTCAACAAGCTTGACGTCCCCACGCGCGCTGCCGCCACCGCCTGGGCCTACGAGCACCGCCTGGTTTGAGCAGGTCTGGCATGGGTCGAATCACCCATGCCGTCATCGGCGCCCATTGGGTGGTTCGCCCGAAGCGCCGCCCTCCCTTCCGCGCTAGCTTGCACTCGAAATCGATCGGCCATGGATGCGCGGCGCCACGGCGCAGCTCGCCCACAGATCGCGAGACGGACGCAGTGATCGCGCTGCGAACATCCGGCCACAATGAAGGGAAGTAGCGATGTCGCATGCCGATACCGGAATGCGGGTCGCGGGCGCCTGGCTTGCGATCGCTTCTGTACTCTTGGGTTTCGTCCTGATCGGTCACGGGCCGATTAATCCCGACCTCGCCCAGCAAATGCAGGCCATCGCCAGTGGCGTCACCCTGTGGGTGGTCGTGCATTGGGCCGCCGCGGCAGCACTTTCGCTGTTCGTCGTCGCGAGCCTGATCGTGCTGACCGCCGGCTCTCGACTGACCGAACGCTGGTGGACCCTATCCGCCTGGGCGGTGGTGGCCGTCGGCGCGCTCTGGACGATGACAACCGCCGTGGCCGAGGCCACCACCGTCGCCGATGCCGTCGCCGCCAACGACATGGCGCGATTCGCGGTCTGGTGGGCCTTCGCCGAGGGCAAGGCCAACGGCTTCATGTTCCTCTGCCTGGCGGTTGCCGTGATCGCCGGCAATGAGACGCTGAGCCGGCAACAGGTAACGCCGACCTGGGCGTCACTGGTCGGAGTCGTGGCCGGGCTTGGTGCCTTCGTCGGATGGCCGCTGGGCATGTGGTTCGGCATCGGGCTGGGCAGCCTCGTCTGGGTTGCGTCGTCTTTTGTAATGGCCCTGTGGACGTTGTGGTTCGGGTTGGGGCTCGCGCGAGCCGAGAACAGCGTGTCGAAAGCTCGCAGCGCGAGCTTCAGCGCGTGAGCACCCCAAGAGGCCAGCGGCGTCCTATCAACATCAGGGAGGTCATGATGACTCACGTTGAAGGTTACACCGCCACCCCGGCAGCAATTGAAGATAGCGCCGATGTCAAAGCTGAAGGCGTGCGGCAAATGTCGGCTATTGTTTAGGGTTACGGATGCCGGCCAACAGGTGTTGGCTTGGCGCGAGGGCCGGCGTCCGAAAGCCTCCAGGGAAAGAACCCGCGGGATGGAGGGCGTGGTTCCGGCGCTATGGGGATTTGACGGTTCCGCGTGGTTCGCGGTGGGTGCACTGATGCGGCTGACAGGTGGGACTGCTCAGGTTGACAGGCGCGCGCGGCCGGCCGAGGCGGCGCATGATGCGGTGTGGCGGCTGAAGAATCCGGTCGCCTGCGGCTGACGTTTCAGGATCAAACCCAATCACTCTGAACGACCGAGTTCGACCCGGTCCGACCGTCAAGGCATTTCAGGCGACGAAGTCGATCCATCAACGTGCGTGGCTCGATCGCGCCAAAAGAAGGCGTGTGCGTCGGCTGAGCAAGCTCCGTCACAGCTGCGCTCAACGGGTCGCGACAAGTGCCGACCATCCAATTGATCGCTGATGGTTACTACGTGCTGGCCATGCTAGAATTCAGCGTCCTCGACGTGGTTAAAATCGGGGAATTGCGACCGGTTGACGGCGCGGGAGGTCGACGGACAAACACGAACAGATCACAGGGAGGAAGCAATGTTTCGGACACCAGTTCATCTTGCATTCTTGACAGCGTCGATTGTTGCCCTGCCATCTTACGCGGCCATGGCCGATGACACACAGATCGCGCGCGGCGAATATCTGGTTACGATTGCCGGCTGCAGCGACTGTCACACATCCGGTTATTTCTTCGGGAAACCCGACATGTCGCGCTTCCTCGGCGGTTCGGACGTGGGCTTCGAGATTCCTGGTCTTGGTGTCTTTGTCGCCCGTAATATCACGCCTGACAGGGAGACCGGTATCGGAAGCTGGACCCCGGAGCAGATCGTCACCGCGATTCAGACCGGCGAACGGCCGGACGGCCGCATCCTGGCGCCGATCATGCCTTGGCGCGACTTCGCGCATCTCACCGCGGATGACGCCATGGCGATCGCGGCATTTCTCCAAAGTGTGAAGCCGGTCAGCCACCAGGTTCCCGGCCCGTTCAAACCCGGGGAAGCGGTGTCGACGTTCATGATGCGGATTATGCCGCCGGGGGAAGCCGCAGCCGCTGCAACGAAGTAGGGCGGGCTTTGATCGGAACGAGATTTTTCGTCGAATAATGGGTGAATGTCCGCCTTGGAGATGGTGAGGCCATGTCCGAACGGCAGAAATGGGTCGATTCGAGCCGTTGCGCGAAGGGCAGCTTTTGAGAAGCGCCATGAATGTCGCGATATTGGCGCTACCTACTCGTTCCCATCGACGAGACGAATGGCAGCATTCCACCCTTCCCGGTCCTCGGCGGCGGACGCGATGAACGGCTCGATTGAGCCCGAAACGAACTTCTGTCACATCGGTAACTTGCCGCCACCTCCTCAAATTGCCGGCGAGCTCGGTTTGAGCCAGCGGACGGTAGACCGTCACGTTAGCGATATCCTGACGCGGCTGAACGTGCGCACGCGCGCGGCAGCCACCGCCTTGGCGGTCGAGCACGGCCTGATCGGCATGGGCGTATCTGGGTAATCTTACCCAAGCCAAAATTTCTCGCTGCGTGGGTATTTACGCCGAAGCGGGCAACCGTGGCGCGGGTCTAAACTTCATGCCGTGGTAAAGGCCACAGGAGGTTTTCCCGATGCAAACGAATAATAACAGCATGAGCGGGCCGGGCGGTGTCTGGCTCGCCACCGGAACGCTGCTGCTGGCGGCTGCGCTCGTCTTTCACGGGCCACCGGACGCGGATTTGTCTGTTCAGATGCAGAATATCGCCGAGGGCCATGGGCGATGGGCTACGGTCCATTGGACGGCGGCAGCGGCGCTGTTCCTGATCGCCGGCGCTTCGTTCCTGAACCTGGCGCTCAACCCCCGGGTCCGGCATTCGCCGATGCTGAGTTCCGCCTGGATGGTGATGGCTCTCGGCGCCCTGACCACGTTCTCCACCGCGGTCGCCGAGGCATCGGTGGTCGCGGTCGCGGCCGACCGGGGTGACACCAACGCCTTCATGACCTGGTGGGCGTTTTCCGGCGGCATGGGTAACGGATTCTGGGCGCTAGCCTTGGCGACAGCGCTTGTCGCGTATCACGATGCCCGCGACAACGTTGGGATACTGCCCCGATGGGCCGCGATCGTCGGCTCGGCGTTCGGTATCCTTTCGGCAACCGGGTGGACACTCGGTGAGCAGCTCGGGATCGGCATCGGGGGTCCGATCTGGCTGATTTCCTCGCTTCTCATGTGCCTGTGGCTCGCGTGGTACGGGCTGTCCTCAAGCAGCGTCCGGTCGGGGCAAGCCACGGCGTAAAGCGCCTAATCCAGCATCATCTTGAGACAGGAGGAAAAAATGTCCCTTCAAACGAAGGAAATCGAGGCGACGATCCACGACATCCACGGATTCTTCACCGACTGGGTGGCGGGCCGATGCCCTGGCGACGACGCGACGTTCAAGAAGAACGCGCTCGACCGGATCAGCGACGATCTGGTCGCCATCATGCCGGGCGGCAGGGCGTTCGGGAAAAATGATTTCGCAGGTTACATGAAGAGCATCTACGGATCGAATCCGGCCTTCCGTATCAAAATACGCGACATCCGGATCAGCCATCAAAGCGCCGACGTGGCGGTCGTGAACTACCACGAATGGCAACGCGACGCGAAGGACTCCGATCAACCGAACAATGGCCGGGTCACGACGATGGTGATCCGCGATCGCGGCTACAGCCGGGGGCCCGAGATCTTGCAAGTTCATGAAACCTGGCTCCCAGCCGATGTCGTTCAGTCCGCGGATTTCGCGTTCTGAGAAGCGTCGGTCCGAAACGGGCAGAGAAAGGAATTGCGCTGGCGGCACCATCGGCTCTGCCGGCGTCATGGAGCCAGAACTGTGCTTCTTTTCAGCCCGAATTGATCCACATTCAACGTCCGGCTAGCCCAGCAAGCCGGGCCATTCCATGCGTTCGCGTGGAGCGTCGGCTCGCCACCCATTGCTGCCGCTTGGTCGGCTGAACGCTTCGGCAGATCTTAGGCCCAGAGCGGACGCTAACCCGGCGCAAGATTTGGTCGCGAACAGGGCGGCCACGTCCGCAGGAGCCACGAAAGGAACCAGATCGGCGCTCCGGGGCAGGGATTTGGAAAGTATAATTACCTATGTTTCTGGTACTTTGAGGAAGTTCGGATAGGTCATCTGCGGGACATTCAACCGCAACCGGACCGGCAGGCTTTTCGGCAAAGCATCCCTCATTGCGGCAAGGATGAGCTCCAGCGCCGGTCCTGCCTGGCCCAAAACCTCTCGCCGGCTTCAGTCAGGCTCGTCGCCCTCGTGGTCCGCGTCAGAAGGGTCGCGCTAAGCCGCGCTTCCAGTTGCCTGATCATCTTGCTGATCGCCGACGGCGAGACCCGAAGTGTCTTGGCCGCGGCCGTGAAGTTGACCGGCGCCGCTGGTTCGCATGTTTCTTGGCGAACAGACGCCCGAAGCAGCGTTGGCCGCAGCCAACGATCCCGTCCCGGTCCCGGCCAAGAAACGCGGAAATCTATGCGAGGCCAATCTCTATGTCGCGGAGTTTTACCGGCTCGACGGCCGTGACGATGAAGCCTTGCGGCGGTACCGGCTTGCGGTACGCGACTGCCCCCACGACTTCATCGAATATGTCGCGGCAGGCAAGGCACTGCGCGCGCTCGGTGTGTCGCCATAGCGCTGCGGATGATCCATTGTAGGCTCGAGCGCAACCTCGGCGCAAAGGCGACGGCAGGTTCGGTGCGTATTGTCGCTGCTGTCAATGCCGCAGGATCTTGCTCAGAAAAGCGCGGCTGCGGTCGGTCTTCGGGTTGGAGAAGAACTCATCCGGCGTGCCGCTTTCGACGATGGCGCCGGCGTCCATGAACACGACGCGCTGGGCGACCTTGCGGGCAAAGCCCATCTCGTGCGTCACCACCATCATGGTCATACCTTCCTCCGCCACCGCGACCATGACGTCGAGCACTTCCGAGATCATCTCGGGATCGAGCGCCGAGGTCGGCTCGTCGAACAGCATGATCTTGGGGCGCATGCCGAGGCAGCGCGCGATCGCCACGCGCTGCTGCTGGCCACCAGACAGCTGCGCCGGATAGGCGTTCACCTTGTCGGCGAGGCCGACCTTGGCGAGCAATTCGCGCCCGGCCTTCTCGGCTTCAGCGCGCGGGATCTTGCGGACATGGATCGGCGCCAGGGTGACGTTCTCGAGCGCCGTCTTGTGCGGATAGAGGTTGAACGACTGGAAGACGAAGCCGATCTCGGTGCGCAGCCGCGTCATGTTGGTGGCGGGGTCGCCGAGGCGCTGGCCGTCGACCGTCAGGTCGCCGTCGCGGATCGTCTCCAGCCCATTGATGCAGCGGATCAGGGTGCTCTTGCCCGAGCCGCTCGGGCCGCAGACGACGACCACTTCGCGCGGCTCGACGCTGAGCTTGATGTCCTTCAGCACGTTGAGCGTGCCGAACCATTTGTTGACGCCGCGAAATTCGATCATGCCGGTTTTGGTCATATTGCCGGACCCTTGAGGTTCGATGTCACAACTGCACCTCGCCATGCGCCGCGCCCATGCGTTGCTCCAGCCGGCGGGCCAGCATGATCAGGGGGTAACAGACGATGAAGTAACCGAGCCCGACCAGGAAGAAGACCAGCAGCCCATTGGGTACACGCTGCACCACCAGCCAGCCGACGCGGGTGAGGTCGGTGAGGCCGATGGCCGAGACGACCGAGGAATCCTTGATCAGCAGCACATATTGCCCGACCAGCGGCGGCAGCACGATGCGCATCGCCTGCGGCAGCACTACCTGGCGCATGCGCTGCCAGCGCGACAGGCCGGACGCAAGCGCTGCCTCGACCTGGCCGGTCGGCACCGAGCGGATGCCGGCGACGACGATCTCGCAGATGAAGCAGGCGGCCAGGTTGGTCAGCGCGATGATGCCGGCGGTGAAGGCGTCGAGCTCGATGCCGAGTTCCGGCAGGATGAAGAAGATCAGGAAGATCTGCACCAGGAACGGCGTGCCGCGGATCAGGTCGACCCAGGCGCCGATCGCGCCGCTGATCAGCCGGTTGCCGCCGGTGCGCAGGATGCCGAGGCCGAAGCCGAGCAGCGTGCCCAGCACCAGGCTGATCAGCGACAGCACCACGGTCATGCCGAGGCCGCGCAAGGCGAGGGGATAGCTGCCGGCGATGCTTTGCAGCTGCTGCCAGATCATGTCCGTGCCCCCGCCAGGCCGAGCCAGCGCCCGGAGAGCGCCGCCAGCCCCTTCAGCCCGTAATAGAGCAGGAGGTAGAAGGCGGCGATGGTGATGAAACCTTCCGCCGGCATGAAGCGGTCGGAGGCGAGCAATTGTCCGGCGCGCGTCAGTTCGGCGACCGAGATCAGCGACAACAGGGCGGAATCCTTGACCAGCACGATTGCCTGGCCGAGCAGCGGCGGGATCGTCACCTTGAACGCCTGCGGCAGGATGACGAGGCGCATGCGCTGGACATAGGTCATGCCCGAAGCAACGCCGGCCTCCACTTGGCCGCGCGGGATCGACAGGATGCCGGCGCGGATGATCTCGGCGACATAGGCGCCGCTGTTCAGCGACAGGGCCAAGATGCCGACGACGAGCTCGGGCAGGACGAAGCCGAGCCGCGGCAGGCCGAAATAGAGGAAATAAAGCTGCGCCAGCAGCGGCGTGGCGCGCACCGCGTCGATATAGGCCTTGGCCGGGACGCGGAACAGCCGGCCGCGCTGCAGGTTCATGGCGGCGAGCACGATGCCGACGGCGAGCGCGCCGGCAAAGGAGAGGACAGACAGCCACACGGTCGTGACGAGGCCCTGCCCGAACAGGGGCAGATATTCGACGATGGTGCGGAAGCTGAAGTTTTCGAGCATTTTGGACGGTGAATGGTGAATGGTGAATGGTGAATAGTGAGTAGTGAGTAGGGAATAGTGAATAGGGAATTTGGAATGGGAGCAGCGAGTAGCGAGTAGCGAGTAGCGAGTAGCGAGTAGCGAGTAGCGAGTAGCTCTTCTCTACTCCCTGCTCCCTACTCCCCTACTCCCTACTTACTACTTACTATTCACCATTCACCATTCACTCTACTTAGTGATCCTTCTTCCAGGCGTCGGAATTGACCCAGTAATCGAGGTTCTTCTGCAGGCGGCCGTCGAGGCTGACCTGGTCGAGGAACAGGTTCATCCAGACCAGCAGGTCCTGCTCGTCATAGCGTGTGGCGAAGGCCAGCGGCTCTTTCGACAGCATGTCCGGCATGATGATGAAGCTGCCGGCCGGGTAAGCGGTCGACTGGCCCTTGACCGCCGAGACGTCGTTGACGCCGCAATCGGCCTGGCCGTTGTTGACGGCGTCGAGCAGCAGTGGGCCGCCGCCCTTGTAGCTCTTGATGTCGGCATCGGGGAAGGCGGCCTTGGCTTCCTTCTCGCCGGTGGCGCCGAGCAGCACGGCGATCTTGGTGCCCTTGGCCTTGCAGTCCTCGGTGGACTTGAAGGCGGTCCCAGCCTTGGTGAAGACTGTGCTGCCCGTGTACATGTAAGGCTTGGTGAAGGCGACCTTCATGCCACGCGCCAGTGTCGGGGTCATGTCGGCGACCAGAAGATCGGCCTTGCCCGACAGCAGCGCCGGGATCAGGCCGTCCCAGTCGAAGTCGAGGAAGGTGATCTTGACGCCCATTTCCTTGGCCATCAGTTCGGCGAGTTCGACCGAACTGCCGGTGCGTTCGCCGGCAGCACCCACCAGCGAGAAGGGCGGTCCCTGCGTCTGCACGGCGACGCGCAACTCACCGCGCTTGGTGATCTCGTCGAGCGTTCCCGCACCGGCGGCAGCGGTAAGGCCGGCGAGCGCAAGGCCGGCGATGAAAAGCTTGGCAATCTTCATTTGGGCATTCCTCCTTGTTTCGTTTGTTGTTCCACTTGTTATTTCACCCCATCGAGGTGCTTTTTGAGCGGCAGCGCCGTTGCCGGCGGCGACCACCGTTCGAAAATCCTTCAGTCCCAGCTCACCGTTTCGGCAACCTTGATGCCGCGCCTGGCCAGCTCATCGAGGAAGCGGCCATCGGGAACATGCAGCAGCGGATTGAGCAGGCCGGGCGCGGCGATCTCGCGCCGTGCCAGCATCTGCGCCACAATGCTGGCGGGATAGCCGACGCCGAGGCTCATGCCGAATAGGCCCGAGGCGAGGTCGCGTTCGATGACCAGCTCCGAGGTCACCGTCTTGCGGCGGTCGCCTTCGCTGCCGACAAAGACGTTGCGCATCACGCAAAGGTCCTTTTCGTCGGCGCCATATTGCAGTTGCGGGGCAAGCAGCCGGCCGAGGAATTCGCGTGGGCTGGCACCGGTGCTTTGCACCTTGTCCTCGGACAGGAAGCCGAGCTGCTTCAGCGGCGCCCAGAACGCCGACCAGCCGGGCCAGCGAAGCGAATAGCGGCCGGAGCGCTGCAGCCCCTTGGCGGCGGCGAGCATGCCGGCATAATGCGGCGCGTCGCCATTGGGGAAGGCTTCGAGCCTGCCCAGTCCCGCCACCTCGATCTCGTGGATGAAACGATTGTCGTGCTGGCGGGCGGCCGGCACATCGACCCGTTTGCCGTGCTCGACCAGCACGCTGTCGCGGTTCTGGCTGACCAGAACCATGTCGAAATTCCAGCTCACCTTGTAGCGCAGCGGCTCGACCACCGCCTTCGGCTCGGGAATGCCGCCGCAGTAGGAATCGATCGCGGTGATGGTGTCGAACTGGCTGGCGGCGCGCGCGTAGAGCACCAGGTCGATGCCGGGGTCGAGCCCGCATTCGGTCACGATCGACACGCCGGCCTTTTCGGCCTCGGGAGCGAGATCGGCGATGGCCTTGCCGTAATTGGTGGTGACCAGCGGCGTGCGCGTCGCGATCGCCGCCTGCACCGCGTCGCGCATCAGCGGCTGCGGCAACAGGTCGATGACCGCATCGACGTCCTTCATCACATCGGCCAGCACCGGACCGATCGCGCCCTCCGGCACTACAAAACGCACGCGGGCAAGGTCGGTCAGGCCGCCGAGCCGCGCAGCGCCGCCGGTTGCAGTGTCGACGCAGACCACTTGCTCGACGCCGTCGCTGGCAACGAGGTCGGCGATAGCCGCCCGGCCTTGCAGGCCGAGCCCGCCGAGAACCGCGATCTTCATGCCATTTCCTTCCGCGTCTCGTCCGACCAGCAACCTTCCGGCAGGCTGACCCATTTGTTGCAGGACGCCATGACGACGAAGGTCTCGCTGCGCACCACCTCACCCGGCTCGCCGGCGCCGGGGATCAGCTCGCTGGTGACGCGGTAGAGATCGGCGACATCGCCGGCCACGGTTACGTCGACGATGATGTCGAAGCGCCCGGTGACGACGGCGGCCGAGTTCACGAAAGGCAATTCGGAGATGCGCTGCGCCAGTTCCCGGGCCCGGCCGCGCCCTTGCGCGTTGATGCCGACGATGGCCGAGATCAGTTCGGGGCGCTCGGTCAGGTTGAGCAGCCCAACGATCTTGAGCAGGTTGCGGTCGAGCAGGTTGCGCAGCCGCATGCGCACCGTCGGCACCGAGATCGCCATCTTCTCAGCAAGGCGGTTGACGCCAAGCTGCGCGTCCTGCGACAGCAGCTTGACCAGTCGCCGGTCGGTCTGATCGAGATGTTCCCGCAAACGCTCAGGCTTTCATAAAAAGAAAGAAACGATTGGATTTTTTTCAGATATGAAAAATACCTTATGAGAGATTTTTAACAACGGCAAGAGCCATGTCATCCGCCGTGCCGCTGCGCCTATCGGCAGTTTCGTCGATGTCGCCACATTTTGTTCTTGCTTTGTGCCGGCAGCTATGCTATTAATTTGGATATGGTGCCAATTTGGCTCCAACGACCCGTCCTCCCGAGGCGGGTTTTTGTTTCCGGATCTTTTGAAGGCTCAGCGCCGCCGGTCTAAGATTGGCGGGACAGCGTGGTTCCGCGGAGCGCAGCCGCAACTCATGCCTTCACGTGACGGGCGGAAAGGCTCATCCGCGAAATGGCCAAAATCGGCTTTTCAACAAAACTGTAGCTGGCCAGGGAGACGGCAATGCAGGCGGTGACAATAACCATGCCAGCAAGCCATGGTGATACGCTGACGCTTGCAACGACAGGAGCGGTCGCAAGCAGCACGATAGGATGCGTCAGATAGAGAGAATAGGAGGCATCGCCCAACTTGCCAGCAGGCGAGGAGCAAAAAGCCGGAAATAGCTTTCCAGGCTGATGCAACCGGCGACAAGGATCAAGGCCGGGATTCCCTGAGCAAGGGTTCGCGGCAAGTTGAAGCCAAGTACCATCACCAGCATGGACACGATGGCGAACACGAGCGCCGAGACACCCAGGACGGTAGGCAAACGCGCCAGTCTGCCGACCAGGTGGCCGAGCGCCATGCCGGCAAGGAACTCAAACAGGATTGGCGTGGTATAGAAAAACAGCACAGTGTCGGCGGCGGGTTTGAAGACGATGCGCGCCGCTACGGCGATTGCAAAGACAACGCCGACCATGGCCATTTGCGTCAGCGTGCCGAAACGCATAGTCGCTGCGAACAGAATGTAAAACAGGATTTCCAGATTGAGCGTCCAACCCACGCCAAGCACCGGTTGGACATAGCCTGTGACCGTATCGAGATAGGCTATGAAAAGCAGGCTATTGGTGATCTGCTCAAGAAACACTGCACGACCGGCAAACAACCAAAGTGCGGCGACCATGAGGAAGGTCATAACCCAATAGAAGGGAACGACGCGCGTGAAGCGCTGCATCAAAAAAGCACGGTGGTCGGCGCGTCTGTTCTCTGTCGAGAGAACCATTACAAAACCACTAATGACGAAAAACAGGTCGACGCCGCTGTTTAGAACGGGAATACGCAGATCGAGCATGCCCAGCGCGGCCGGAAGATGATAGATAACAACCATGAGAGCTGCCAGCCCCCGCAGTACCTGTATCGATGTATACTGTTGAATCCGACGCGGCGCAGCGTGATCATTCTGTGGAATGATGTTCATCAAAAAATGGTCCCCGGTGCAGGAGAGCATTAACATACGTGATCGTTGATGTGCCGATTAATTGTTGGTTTAATTAACACGTAAAGTTTTAGATAAGTTTTATTGATATAGCGTGCGCCACATTTATGCTCGGCCGACTTTGGCCTGCCTCGTTGCCGAACTTGGCAGCTCCCCAGTGAAGAGGAGATTGGCCGTTCCCGCGCTAACGGCTGGACTCGAAGATAGCGACGGCTGCCGCTGTCAGCGCAGCGTTACTAGATGCTACTGTTCCATCAGGGAGCTCCTTGCCGTCTTCCAGTCCGACGCGCGTCGACCAACGGCGTTCCGCCGCCCGGTGCACGAAAGGCCAGACCGTGGCGTCGGCGCCGTGCAGCAGGATTGCCCGGCGCATTCCGGCGCCGTCGAGCACGGCGGCGATATCGTCGCTGATCTCCAGCGCAGCGTCCGGCTCCTGCTCGGAGATTTCGATCAGGATCCGCAGCACGCGTTTGCCATGGTCGAGGCTCACCAGGCGTTCGGCGTCGGCGACGGAGGCAAGCCCCGCCTCGATGCCAATGCCGCGCTGGCGCAGACGCTCCATGATAGCGGGCGCGGCGTCTTCGCTGAGATTGACCGAGGCATAGTCGGGCAGCTCGCTCCAAGCGGCGATCGCGGCCAGCGTCCGCTCGTCTTCATTCTCGATCCAGGCGCCGGTCGACACGCCGATCAGCGTTCCAGGGCAGGCGCGGCGGAGCGCCAGCACCGTCCGATCCATCGCCGCCGGAGCCAGGCTTTCGCGACCGTCCAGCCCGCGCACATGGACATGCAGCTCAGCCGCGTCGGTGGCGACGCAGGCGGCGCCATCGCGCGCCATGGCCTCCGCGTCGAGCGGCAGGTTGGGGTGGAAATCGGCGCTGCGCGCGCCATTGATGCAGGTCTGGACAATCATGCTATGGGCAGTCCGGTTGCGGTTGCTGCCAGTCTAGCGCGGGCCAGTGAAAACCGGAATCGCGCTGGCGAAGGCTCCTGACATATGGACGCCGGCCGGCCTGGATCAGTCGGGCAGGGTGTGTCTCTATCGCCTTGTTCGCCAACGATCTTCTCGGCAAAAGAGACGGTCGTTTGCAGAGTTATGGCGGCACGCCCAGATCGTGCAGCGCACTCATGGCGGCTCGGTATTCGACGAAATCCCTGGGACAATCGCTAGCGGCGAGCCGGTAAAGCCGTAAGGCTTCCTCGCTATGCCCTTGGAGCCGGCTAAGCTCGGCCGTGTAGAAATTCGTTTCGCAGACTTGTCCGGTTCTCTGAGCCAGGCCCAGAGCACCGGCATCCGAAAGTGCTTCGGCGGACGTCTTTTCACCCAGCAGCATGCTGACCAGCGGTGCCGGCCACTTCGTCATGTCGAGCTTGCTTTTCGCCTCCTTCAAGTGGCTCGCCGCGCCGTTGCGCCGCGCCGCGATATCAAGCCAGATGGCAAAGTAGGCATTGTCGGGGGTGAGAGAGGCCGCCTGCTCGAAATCCGTCTGCGCCATCGCCGTCGCGCCGGAATAGAGATACAGGACGCCCCAGCCAGCATAGGTGGAGGCGTCTTTCGGATCGAGGTTGATTGCTTCGCCATAGTCGGCGATAGCGCGGCTGTATTGGTCCTTTGCCGTCCAGGCGACGCCTCGGTTTTGGTAGCTCTTGACAAGTCTCGGATCGAGGCTGATCGCGCGGTCGTAGTCGGCGATGGCGAGATCGTATTCGCCTTTCCTGCTCCAGGCGAAACCTCGGTCGTTGTAGGCGATCGCCTTTGTCGGGTCGAGAGTGATGGTCTGGCTGTAGTCGGCGATAGCACGATCGTCCCTGCCCTTTCGAAGCCAGGCGGTGCCCCGATTGTAGTAGGCGCTCGTCAGTTTTGGATCGAGACCGATGGCTCGGTTGGAGTCCTCAATGGCGTGATCGTCCTCCCCCTTCTTGTACCAGGCCTCGCCACGGTTGACGTAGATTTTCGGATTTGTCGGATCGAGCCTGATCGCCTGGGTGTAATCGGCAATGGCACTGTCCGCATCGCCCCTTGCAAGCGAGGCGATGCCTCTGTTGAAATAGGCATTGCCAAGGTTCGGATCGAAGGTGATCGCCTGGCTGTAATCGGCGATGGCACGATCGATGTCGCCCTTGTTTGCTCGGGCCAGACCCCGGTTTGAATAAGAGATGGCGTGTTTCGGATCGAGTCTGATCGCCTGGTCGTAGTCGGCGATGGCGCCGTCGAAATCGCCTTTCGCCGCCCATGCTATCCCCCGGTTGTTGTAGGCGTCGACATATTTCGGATCGAGCGCGATGGCCTGACCATAGTCGGCGATGCCGCCATCGGCGTCACCTGCGTCGGATCGGGCCGCGCCTCGCGCGTAGTATGCGACGGCGAGTTTTGGATCGATGCCAATCGCCTTGCCATAATCGGCTATGGCGCGGTCATGGTCCCCCCGGTTGGCCCAAGTGACGCCTCGGCTGTAATAGGCTGGTGCAAATGTCGGATCGAGGCTGATGGACGTGTCGAAGTCCGCCAGCGCCTGGTCATGGTCGCCCTTGTTCGACCAGGCGAGGCCTCTGTTGTAGTAGACGCTAGCATCCTTCGGATCGATCGCGACGACCTTATTGTAGTCGGTGATGGCATCGTCAAAATCGCCGCCCGTCAGCCGGGCGTTGCCGCGCCGGTAGTAGGCATGTGCGTTTTTCGGATCGAGGCTGATCACCTTGTCATAGTCGGCCAGCGCGCGCTCCGCATCGCCCTTGTTGGTCCAGGCATCGGCGCGGCCGTTCAGGGAACTGGCGTCGTTTGGGTTGAGCCTGATGGCCTGGTCGAAATCGGCTATCGCGCGGTCGTCGTCGCCCTTGCTTGACCAGATCAGCCCGCGATTGTGGTAGCTTTTGCCGTCTCCGGGACTGAGACTGATTGCCCTGTCATAGTCGGCCAAAGCCCGGTCGTTCTCGCCCTTGAAGGTCCAGGCGACGCCGCAGTTGTAGTAGGCGTCGCTATATTTAGGGTCCAGGCTGATCGCCTTGTCCAGATCGGCGATGCCCTTGTCGTAGTCGCCCTTGAAGACCCAGCTGATGCCCCGGTTATAGTAGCCGCTGGCGACGGTCGGTGCGATGCCGATGAACGCGCTGTAGTCGGCGATCGCGCGGTCATAGTCGCCTCGTTCCGTCAGGGCATTGCCGCGCTTGAAATAGGCAATACCGCGGTTTTCGAGGGGCTCTGTCGCATCCTCGATCATGCGCGTGCAGGCGGCGATCCGCACCGCCGGATCGACCTCATCGTCGCTGACGCAGTCGCTGCTGGCGGACAAGGCCGGGAGCGCCGAGACCAGCATGACGACGGGGCAAACGAGGAATTGCCGGACTGCCCCGTCCCTTTGTCGAACCCGTCCGATCAAATCGCCCCCCATCGCGGCAAGCCCCGCTGCATTGTATTCAACGAAATCCCCGAGACAATCGCTAACGAGTTCACCCGGCAAGAAACGGGTGGTCCGCGCGCGCCGTTTCACCCATCTCAATGACACAGAAGCCACAGGAGGCGAAACCATGACCATCCATTCGATAGGCGCGAAAGCGGCGGTGAAATCGGCGGAGGTGCGCGTTGCCGGATATGACTGGCGGACGCTGGCCGATGAGCTGAGCGGCTATGGTTGCGCGGTGATGGAAAAGCTGCTGACGCCGCAGGAGTGCCGGCATATCGCCGGACTTTATTCGGACGAGAGCCATTTCCGCAGCCATGTCCATATGGCGCGGCATGGCTTCGGCAAGGGCGAGTACCGCTATTTCCGCTATCCCTTGCCCGACTTGATCGGCGGCTTGCGCACCGCGCTCTATCCGCGCCTGGCCGCGGTCGCCAACGACTGGAACGAGCGCATGGGTATCGCCCAGCGCTATCCCGACGAACACGCCGCGTTCCTCAGGCAATGCCACGAGCAGGGCCAGACGCGGCCGACGCCGCTCCTGCTGCAATACGTTCCCGGCGACTTCAACTGCTTGCATCAGGATCTCTACGGCGATCTGGCCTTCCCGCTGCAGGTGGCGATCCTGTTGTCGGAACCAGGCAAGGATTTCACCGGCGGCGAGTTCGTGCTGACCGAGCAGCGTCCGCGCATGCAGAGCCGCGCCGAGGTGGTGCCGCTGCGCCGGGGCGACGCGGTCGCCTTCGCGGTCCACAATCGACCGGTCCAGGGCAGCAAGGGCAATTACCGGGTCAATCTCAGGCACGGCGTCAGCCGGCTTCGCTCCGGCATGCGCCACACTGTCGGTATCGTCTTCCACGACGCCAAGTAACCGGGCCGCCCGGTCAAGCCCTGGCGACGATTACCTCGAAAAATCGCTGCGCACGATACCGTGGCGCTGGAGCTTGTCGTAGAAGGTCTTGCGCGGAATCCCCAGCGCTTCGATCGTGCGCCTGACGTCGCCGTCGTTGCGGCCAAGCGTCTCGCGGATGATGTCGGCCTCGTAGCGCTCCAGCCGCTCCGGCAGCTTCATGGCGGCGTTCGATTGAGCCGGGGCAGGGGGTTGTGCTTCGGCGCCTTCCTCCAATCCAAGCACGAACCGCTCGGCGAAATGCGCCAGTTCGCGCACATTGCCCGGCCAGTCATGGTCGCTGAGATGGCGATGCACCGTCGCCGGCACTGCCGGCACCTGGCGGTGGAAGCGGGCGGCGGCGCGCTCGGCGAAGTAGAAGAACAGCAGGGCGACGTCGTCGCGGCGTTCGCGCAGCGGCGGGATCGAGATCGTCACCACGTTGAGCCGATAATAGAGATCCTCGCGGAAAGCGCCGCGCTGGCGCGGATCACCGAGATCGACCTTGGCGGCGGCGACGACGCGCAGATCGACCGGCCGCACCTCGTTGGTGCCGAGCGGGGTGACCTCGCGCATCTCCAGCACGCGCAGCATCTGCACCTGCGTCGAGACCGGCATGCTTTCGATCTCGTCGAGGAACAGCGTGCCGCCGCTGGCGTGCTCGATGCGGCCGATCCGTTTCTTCTGCGCGCCGGTGAAGGCGCCGGCCTCATGGCCGAACAATTCGCTCTCGATGACGGTCTCCGGAAGCGTGCCGCAATTCAGCGCGACGAAATTGCCCTTGGCGCGGCGGCTCCAGCGATGCAGAAGGCTTGCCACCACCTCCTTGCCGGAACCGGTCTCGCCGGTCACCAGCACGTCGACGTCGGTGTCGGCGATCTGGCGTAGCGTGCGGCGCAGCCTGTCCATCGCCGGCGTCTGGCCGATCAGCGGCAGGCCGTCCTGCGCCTCTCCGGCCGCCTCGCGCAAGGCCCGGTTCTCCATCACCAGGCGGCGCTTTTCCGCTGCGCGGCGCACGCTCTGTACCAGCCGGTCGGCGGCGAAGGGCTTGGTGATGAAGTCGTAGGCGCCGTCCTTGATCGCCTTGACGGCCATGGCGATGTCGCCGTGGCCGGTGACGAGGATGACGGGAATGTCGGCATCCAGCCGCAGGATGCGATTGAAAAGCTGCAAGCCGTCGATCTGAGGCATGCGGATATCCGACACCACGACACCGGTAAAGCCGGCGTCGAGCCCGGCCAGCGCCTCAGCGGCCACCGCAAAGGCGGAAACCGAGAAGCCGGCAAGCTCCAGCGTCTGCACGGTGGCCTTGAGGAGATCGCGGTCGTCGTCGATCAGGATCACCGGCGCGGCATTGTCGTTCGTCATGATGGCTTACGCTGCTGTCTGGAGATGAATGGTGAAGCGGGTGCCGCTGTCGTCGCTCGAAACTTCGATGCGGCCGCCATAATCGGCGACGATGTCCTTCGAGATGACGAGGCCAAGGCCAAGGCCTTTTTCCTTCGAGGTGTTGAACGGCGTGAACAGCGATTTGAGGATCGCGGGTGGAATGCCCGGTCCGTTATCGGACACGCCGACCGTCACGCCGTCCGCGGTCTCCTCGACCGACACCTGCACATGAGCGTCGTCGCGGCCGTCGAGTGCTTCGAGCGCGTTCTGGAAGAGGTTGATCAGCACCTGTTCGAGCCGCACCCGATTGCCCATGACCTTGAGGCTCGGCGGCGGCAGGTCGATGGCCAATGCGTCGAGCCGGCCGGCAAAGCGGCTTCTCAACAGCATGACGGCGCCTTCGATAACACCACGTAATTCGACAGGCTCGGCGGCGGTGCGGCCCTTGCGGGCAAATGCCTTCAACTCCTCGGTGATTGAGCCGATGCGTTCGGTAAGGGCTGCGATAGCGCCGAGGTTTTCCTCGGCCGGCCCGGTCTGCTTGCGGTCGAGGAAGGTGCGGGCATTGTCGGCATAGGCGCGTATGGTGGCGACCGGCTGGTTGATCTCATGGGCGACACCGGCCGCGACCTGGCCGAGGATGGCGAGGCGGTTGGCCTGGACCAGATCCTGCTGCACGATTTGGAGCTTGGCTTCCGTGCTGCGGTGGCCTGCTATCTCGGCCTGCAGCCGGTCGCGGGCGCGGCTCAAATCCTCGGTCCGTTCGACGACGCGGCGTTCGAGTTCGGTGCGGGCCGCCTGTTCGGCGGCAATCCGCATCTGCGCCGACTGCCGGCGCCACAACAGATACGCGGCAAGGCCGAGCAGCGGGACGACGACGCCGAGCGCAAGAAGCCGCATTTCGCGGACCGCGGCGGCGATCGACGCTTCAGCCGGGATCAGATAGTCGAGCCGCCAGGGGGTCGAAGGGATCGGTGTTGAAAGGCTGAGATACTCCGCGTCGCTGCCGCCGGGCGTTACTGCGTGGACGATCGACACATCCGGGCTGAGCGCCTGCGCGTGCATGATCGGCAACGGCACAAGCGGCGCGTCGCCGAACTGTTGGCTGTCGCGGATCGCGGCTTGCTTAGGTGCGGCCAGCGGTGCGGTTGTCATGAAACGCCAGGACGGCACGCTGGTGATCAGCACGACGCCATTCTCGTCGCTGACATAAGCCGGGCGGTTCGCCTCACGCCAGTCGGCTTCGAGCTGGTCGAACTCCATCTTGACGACGACGACGCCGAGCGGTGCGTCTGTGTCGCCGACGCGCCGCGAAATGTAGAGGCCGGGGCGCTTGCTGACATTGCCGAGCGCAAAATACTCGGCGGTTCCGGCCTGCATCGCGCCGGAGAAATAGTCGCGGAAACGGTAGTCATTGCCGACGAAGCTGATCGGCTCGCGCCAGTTGCTGGAGGCGACCGCCAGTCCATCGGTGCCGACGACATAGAGTACCGACGCCTTGGTGCCGGAGACCAGCCCCTCGAGCTTGCGGTTCAGCACATCGATTGCCGCGGCATTTTTCTGCGACAGCGCGTCACGCACTTGCTGGTCTGCGGACAAAAGCAGCGGCAGGGCGCGCGGGCTTTCGAGCACCGCGCGCAGCAGCGCGACCTTCAGATTGGCGTCGGTACGCCCCTGCGCCGCCAGGGTCCCGATCTCGGCGGTGCGGCCGTAAAGGCCGGCGCCGTAGAGCGCTGCCGTGACGATCAAAAGCGCGATGGCCGCAAACAGCAGCCAGGCTCGGCGCGCCCGCCTGGCGAGTTGCTCGGGCGTCGAAGACAAGGCACCGGCGGGGCGTTGCAGCATCGCCCATTTGTGCATGAATTCGCACAAAGCACAATTCGACCTATGCGGAGATTCGCACCTATCCATGCGTCCAGCACAGCGGACGTTTGCGAATGCTCAACAAAATCAATGATGAAAAGCTCTTCTGCGTATCTGGCACGGCTGTTGCAAAGACGAATTCAGCAGTCGCGAGGCTGCTGGTCTCAAAACAACTGCCCCGGGGAGTCGAGCTTTCGATCGGGGCGCCATGGAGGACGTTATGCAGACAGCAATCGCTGCCGCCGAGCCGCGCGGCAAACTTCCCTTATACCGGCATCTTTATGTGCAGGTGCTCGCGGCGATCGCCGCCGGCGTGCTGCTCGGCCATTTCTATCCCGAAACCGGCGAGGCGATGAAGCCGTTCGGCGACGCCTTCATCAAGCTGGTGAAGATGGTGATCGCGCCGGTGATCTTCCTGACCGTGGCGACCGGTATCGCCGGTGTTTCCGACCTGCAGAAGGTCGGCCGCGTCGCCGGCAAGGCGATGATCTATTTCCTGGTGTTCTCGACGCTGGCGCTGGTCGTCGGCCTGGTCGTCTCCAATGTCGTCCAGCCCGGCGCCGGCATGCACATCAATCCAGCGACGCTCGATACCGCCAAGGTGGCGGCCTATGCCGAGAAGGCGCACGACACTACTATCGTCGGCTTCCTGATGAACATCATCCCCGACACCATCACCGGCGCCTTCGCGCA
This sequence comes from Mesorhizobium sp. M0968, assembly GCF_040319065.1. Lineage (NCBI taxonomy): Bacteria > Pseudomonadati > Pseudomonadota > Alphaproteobacteria > Hyphomicrobiales > Phyllobacteriaceae > Mesorhizobium > Mesorhizobium sp. M0968. The sequence continues at coordinate 201,252 of NZ_JAMYNL010000007.1, read as the reverse complement.
GGGCGACATCCTGCAGGTGCTGTTCTTCTCGGTGCTGTTCGGTGTCGCCCTGGCGCTGGTCGGCGATCGCGGCCGTCCGGTCGTCGATTTCCTGCAGGCGCTGACCACGCCGATCTTCCGCCTCGTCGCCATCCTGATGAAGGCCGCACCGATCGGCGCGTTTGGCGCCATGGCCTTCACGATCGGCAAATACGGCATCGGCTCGATCGCCAACCTCGCCATGCTGATCGGCACGTTCTACCTGACCGCGCTGCTGTTCGTGCTGGTGGTGCTCGGCGCTGTCGCCCGCTACAACGGCTTCTCGATCCTGGCGCTGATCCGCTACATCAAGGAAGAGCTGCTGCTGGTGCTCGGCACCTCGTCCTCGGAAGCGGCATTGCCGGGCCTCATGGCCAAGATGGAGCGCGCCGGCTGCAACCGCTCGGTGGTCGGTCTGGTCATCCCGACCGGCTATTCCTTCAACCTCGACGGCACCAACATCTACATGACGCTGGCGGCGCTGTTCATCGCGCAGGCGACCGACACGCCACTCACCTACGGCGACCAGATCCTGCTGCTCGCCGTCGCCATGCTGAGCTCCAAGGGTGCTGCCGGCATCACCGGCGCGGGCTTCATCACGCTGGCGGCAACGCTTTCAGTCGTCCCCACCGTGCCGGTCGCCGGCATGGCGCTGATCCTTGGTGTCGACCGCTTCATGTCGGAATGCCGGGCGCTGACCAATTTCATCGGCAATGCGGTGGCGACAGTGGTGGTGGCACGCTGGGAGGGAGAACTTGACCAGACGAAGTTTGCCGCCGCCATGGCCGGCGACTTGCCGGAGGAAGTCGACCTGTCGCTGCCGGGTTTGCAGGCCGCCTGACCGTCCAGGCCACATGACCACAAGGCCCCGGAGGCGGTTCGCCGGCTTCGGGGCAGAAGCGGCGGCGGTCGCGGTATGCCGCCTGAACGCAACCTGAAGTGGCGCTATTTTCGACGCGGGGCTTGTTCCAGCCGCATTTGCAGGCCAGTATCCGCCATGCCTTCAGGGCACCCGTCCGCTTCGCTCCCGACCTGATCGCGAGGCGAGACATTTCCGTCGGGCTCGGTTGCGACCCACCTTGGCCGAACGTCGGAGCTTTTGCTGCCGCCGACCCTGACCATGGCAGCAGCCTCGAAGGCAATGGCGGCCTCAGTACGAAGTCGCAAAGCGAAACGTGACCCGTCTCCTCGTGGGAAGCGCAGGCTTTCTCCCAGGGAACTCGTTGCGCGCCAAGAGGGGCGCTTGAAGAGGGGGGCGGGCCCATGAGCGGGCCTTTGCCGAACCAAAGCAAGATGCGAGGTCAAACGCGATGCAGTCTGTCCAAAACAGGATTCCGGTATCCATCATCATCCCGAATTACAACTACGCGCGGTTCCTCAAACGCAGCATCGACAGCGCTCTCGAGCAGGACTACGCGGATGTCGAGGTCATCGTCGTCGACGATGCATCGCAGGACAATTCCACGACAATCATGGAATCTTATCGCGACGAGATCCTCGCATGCCCGCGAGCGCAAAATGGCGGACACGCGGCGGCATTCAACACCGGCTTCGCTGCGAGCTCGGGCAAGATCGTCCTGTTCCTCGACGCCGACGATTATCTCTATCCGACCGCCGTCTCCACCATTGTCGAAACCTGGGACGAGGCAACCGCCCAGGTCCAGTCCAGACTGCATATCGTCGACGAAGGACAGCGCATCAAGGATGTCTTTCCGCCGCCCGAATTGCCTTTCGACAGCGGCGACGTCATGCCGAAACTACTGCACAAGGGCCGCTATCAGACGACCGTGACCAGCGGGCTGGCCTTTGACCGCGCAACGCTCGAATCGATCATGCCGATACCGGAGCCGGAGTTCCGCCAGGGCGCCGACGGCTATCTGGCAACGCTGGCGCCGATGTACGGGCACGTCCAGTCCATCGACGAATGCCTCGGCGCCTACCGGATCCATGGCGCCAACCATTCAGTCTTCGGTGAAAAGCTCGCCGAGCGGGCACGCTGGCGGGTAACTCACGATTTCCGCCGCATGCAGGCGCTGTCGGACCAGGCCGCCGGGATCGGCCTGACCATCGTGCCGTCGGATGCTGTCCGCCACGATCCGGTCCACCTGGAAGAGCGGCTGGCGTCGCTCTGCGCGGACAGCGGCCGACATCCCGTGGCCGACGATTCCCGGCTGGCGCTCGGGGCGGCCGGCGCCGTCGCCAGCCTCGAAATGACCGCATCCCTGCGGCGGCGTGCAATCCTTGCCGCCTGGTTCCTGTCGGTCGGGGTGTTGCCGCGGAAAATGGCGACCGCGGTGCTGTCGTGGAAGCTTGATGCGTCGTCGAGGCCGGCATTTTTGAGCCGCCTGTCCAAGACCATCCGCCACGCCATGGGATAGTGGGTGGCGCTGTGCCACAACTCCGCCAGGTTTTCGGGAGGTCTGGCAACCCGGGTAGATTTCGAACAATATCATTATGGGTACGTGGCGCCCCAAGCGAAAGGACAACCAGCCCATGACCTCTTATGAGCCGATGCGTCCGATGGAGCGCTGCCCATCCCACCCTGGAGCGCTGCTTGACGACATTATCCCGGCAACCGGAAAGACCAAGGTGGAGATCGCCAATCTGCTCGGAATCTCGCGCCAGCAGCTTTATGACATCATCCGCGAAAAGAAGCCGGTGTCGCCGGCTGTCGCTGCCCGTCTTGGAAAGATGTTCGGCGACGGCGCCGCGATCTGGCTCAGGATGCAGGCCGCCTATGATGCGTGGCACGCGGAACGCGAGGTTGACGTCAGCGCCATTCCAAGGCTGCATGCTGCCTGAGATGCAATAGATCGGCCGAACCACCGAGGCTCTCACAAATCGATCACGGTCCCGCCTGCCTGGACCGGTCCTGAGGTTCGACGGCTCGCTCGACCAGGACATGCGCTTCCCGCGCGGCCTCGATGAACGCGTCCCTGGCGGCTTCGGTCCAGCGATCGTCGCTCATGGCGCGGCGGCATGTGCGCAGTGCCAAGCCGTGTTTGGCGCTGCCGGCGTCACGCCAGTGGGCTGTCAGCAACTCGACAGCCTGCCGTGCGTTGGAAATGTTGCGGATATCTCCCACGATGCCGACCGCAACCGCAACCGGCTTGGCAAACCATCCCTGGTTCATGGCAGAGCCCTCGACGTGTTGAACCATCTATAACGAAAATCGTAGCGCAAGGTTTCATTCGCGCCAGTCACCACGGCGTGAGGCGGCCCTCACTGCGCCTCGCGCAGCCTGACCACGACGCTGCGCGCCACAAGCACCAGCACGGTGATGACGATCAGGATCACCGAGAGTGCGGCGATCGCCGGGTCGATGTTGTCGCGCAGGCCCATCCACATCAAGCGCGGCAGCGTGATGGCGTTGACCGAGGTGATAAACAGGGTGACGCCGATCTCCTCCCAGGACAGCACGAAAGACAACAACGCCGCGGTGACGATGCCGAACTTGATGTTGGGCATGATGATGCGGGTGGCGCGCTCCCACACGGTGGCGCCGAGGCCGCGGGCGGCGAGGTCGATGCGGCGGTCGAGCTGGCTGAGCGACACCAGGATCAGCACCGTGGCGAAGGGCACCGTCATCACCGCATGCGCCATGACGACACCCAGCCAGGTGTCATAGCCGAAGAACGACGAGAACCCGGAGATCGAGGTCAGCAGGAAGTAGAGCGTGATTGCCGAGACCACCGGCGGCACCACCATCGGCAGCAGCACGAAACCGACCAATGCTGCCGTGAAGCGCGGCTGGAACATCCAGATGCCGAGGCTGAAGCAGAGCGCCAGCACGGTGGAAAAGGCGCTGCTGACGATGCCGATCCTGATCGAGAGCAGGATCGAATCGATCCAGCGCGGATCCTCGATCAGCGCCCGGTAATGGCGCAGCGACAATTCGCCCGACGGCATCGCCAGCATGCGGCTCGGCGTCAGCGATACCGGGATGACGGCGAGCAGCGGCAGCAGCAGGAACAGCGCGACGAGGGCGGCGAGGACCAGCGAGACGGGACCGGGGCGGTAGGTCGGCATCGCGCTACACCAGTTGCTTGGGTCTGATATAGCGGAACAGCAGCGCCATCAGCGCGCCGACAAACAGCACCAGCACGACACTGATTGCGGCGCCCAGGCCCCAGTCCGGGCTCTGGAAGATGCGAAGGTAGATCAGCTCGGCGATCATCACGCTACGGCCGCCGCCGAGGATCGCCGGCGTGACGAAGAAGCCGAGCGAAAAGACGAAGACGATCAGCGCCGAGCCGATGATGCCGGAGCTGGTCATCGGCACGAATACCGACCAAAAGGTGCGCATACGGCTGGAGCCGAGGCCGCGCGCCGCCAGCAGCACACGGTCGTCGAGGCTGCGCATCGATGAGGCCAGCGGAAACACGGCGAAGGGAATGAGGAAATGCGTCATGCCGACGATAACGCCGAACTCGTTGCGCACCAGCGCCAGCGGCTCTGAGATGAAGCCGACCGCCTGCAGCCAGGTGTTGATCAGGCCGCGATTGGACAAAAGCGCCACCCAGCCGAAGGCGCGCGTCAGCACCGAGATCCAGAACGGCACCAGGATGCAGAACTCGGCCACGACGCGCTGCACCGGCGTGCCGCGTACCCAGACAACGGTGATGCCGTAGGCGGCGACAACCGAAACGATCGTCACGATCGCGGCGATACGCAGCGTGCGGATGAAGACCGACTGCACCAACTGATCCGTGAGCAGCGCATTGTACTGCCCCAGCCCCGGCGTGGGCAGCGTAAAACTCCATTTGACCACGCCAAGGAATGGCCAGGCGTAGGCCAGCACAAGAAAGAGGAGCAGCGGCGCCATCAACAGCGCCGCGCCCATCCTGTCGGAGAGGTATGCTCTCATCCGGTTATCCCGGCTTGTCAGGCGGAGATGATCTTCGTGTATTCGTCGAGTGCCGCCCCGTAGTTCTTGGCGTACCAATCCATGTCGAGCGGAATCTGCTTCTTCATGTTCTCGGGATCGACCGGATTGATGCGCTTCTTGTCGGCGGGGATCAGCGCATCGGTGGCCGGATTGGCCGGACCCTGGCCGAGCTTGTCGAACATGATGAGTTCCTTCTCCGGGTCCTGGGTGCTGGCGATGAACTTCATGGCCGCGTCCTTGCCGCCGGGATTGCCCTTGAGCACGGCGAGCGCGCCGGGCGAGATCAGGCCCTGGTCCCAGATGAACTTGATCTTGCCGCCGGAATCCTGCTCGATGAGGGAAGCCCGGGTCGACCAGACGATCGCCATCGAGGCTTCGCCATTGAGCAGCACGCTCTGGCTTTCGGCGCCGCCACCCCAATAGGCGACGACGTTTTCCTTGAAGGCGGCGATCTTGTCATGCGCGCGCTTGAGGTCGAGCGGGTAGAGCGAGGCCGGCGCGATTCCGTCGGCGAGCAGTGCCGCTTCCCAGCTCGACACGCCCCATTTGTAGAGCGAGCGCTTGCCGGGGAATTTTGCCACGTCGAAGAAGTCGGCCATGCCGGTCGGTGCCTGGCTGCCGTATTTCTCGGCATCGTAGGCGATGACGTAGGAGAAGAAATAGGTCGAGGCAGCGTACTCCCAGCCGAATCCCGGCCGCATCTTCTTCTTGTCGACGACCGCATAGTCGATCGGCTCGAGCATGCCTTGGGCGCCGAGAGTGATGGCCGAGAACGGATCGACGTCGACCAGATCCCAGGTCGGCGCGCCACTCTTGAACTGCGCCGCGATCGCGCCTTCGGTCGGGCCAGAGCCGTCCATCTTAACGACAATGCCGGTCTCCTTGGTGAAGGCCTGGCCGTAAGCCGCATCGTAGGCGGTGATGGCGTCGCCGCCCCAGTTGACCAGCACCAGTTCCTTAGCCGCGGCAAAGGCGCCGGTCGAGCGCAGCAGCATTGGCGTGCCGGCCAGCACCAGTGCGGCCAGCTGCGTGAACTGCCGGCGCGAGATCTCGCCGCGCACTGCCCTGGCGGATAGCGCCTCGATGGAATTTTTCTTGGTTTGGTTTGTCATGTCAGTTCCCCTTTTTTGTCGTTGGTATTTCCTGAATGTCAGCTTGGCGAATTCGCCACGCCGATCGTCATTGCTCTCTATCCGGAAGGAGGAAGCCTTTCTCCGCCGGCCAGGTCAGCCAGACGGAATTGCCCTTGCTGAGCGCGGAGGCGGCGACCTCGTTCGGCACCGAGACCGTCACCTTGGCGCCTTGGCGCGTCGTCAGATCGAGCCGCGTTGCAGCGCCGAGATAGGTCGAGGCGACGGCAGTCGCGGCAATGCCGTTCTCGCCTGTCGCGGCTTCGCGGGCGATCGACATGTATTCGGGCCGGATCGCCAGGATGGCGTCGCCTCGGACCTTCTCGGCCTTGCAGCGCATGCTGATCACGCGGTCTTCGCAGAGGCCCGTCGAGCCATTGTTGGCCGGGCGTACGCCCTTCAGCGGCAGCATGTTGATCTCGCCCAGGAACTCGGCGACGAAGCGGTTGTCCGGCCGGTCGTAGACCTCGTCCGGCGCGCCGACCTGCAGCAATTTGCCGTGGTTGAAGATGGCGACGCGAGATGACAACGCCAGCGCCTCGCTCTGGTCATGGGTGACGAAGACGAAGGTGGTGCCGGTCTCCTGGTGCAACCGCTTCATCTCGGCCTGCATCTGGCCGCGCAGGCCCTTGTCGAGTGCTGAAAACGGCTCATCGAGCAAAAGTACGCCCGGCTCGAACACCAGCGCCCGCGCCAGCGCCACGCGTTGCTGCTGGCCGCCGGACAATTGCGACGGCAGTTTCTTTTCGTGGCCTCTCAGCCCGACGCGCTCGATCATTTCGCCGACGCGGCGTTTGATCTCGGCCGCCGGTTTCTTGCGCACCTTGAGCGGAAAGGCGATGTTGGCCTCGACGTTCATATGCGGGAACAGCGCATAGCCCTGGAACACCATGCCGGCGGCACGCTGCTCGGCCGGCCGCTCGGTGATGTCGACGCCGTCGCTGTAAAGGCGACCGTCGGTCGGCTGAATGAAGCCGGCAAGGATCATCAGGAAGGTGGTCTTGCCGGAACCGGAGGGGCCGAGCAGGGTGAGGAACTCGCCACGGCCGATATCGAGCGTCAGATCGTCCAGCGCACGGAACGAGCCGAAGCTCTTGCCGATCCCGATTGCCTTGATCTCTGCGGCCCGGCCGGGTTGCTGCATCCTGCCCTTTCCTTAGCGTAGCCGAAATCGTAGGCAGGGCGGCGGCTCACCGCAACCGAATAGTTTTCGCCTGATCGGCAAATTTGATTCATCTATGCGCCAATCTCCCCCTCGAGGGGGGAGATTAACGCTGGTTCTCCGACAGCTTCGACCGCAGCCACCGCCCAAACGCCTCCAGCACCGGATGCGCCGCCTTGGCGTGCTCGGAAACCAGAAAATACGAGCGCGGTGAATTGATCGCTATGTCGAAGGGGCGGACCAGCCGGCCTTCGCTCAGTGCCCGGCCGCTGGTCAGCTCGTCGCCCATGGCGATGCCCTGGCCGGCGATTGCCGCCGAAAAGACCAGGTTCATGTCGGAAAAGAAGATGCCGCCTTCCGGGTCGGGGTTCTCGACCTTGGACAGCGCCAGCCAGCGCGCCCAGTCCTCGGTATCGCCGAGATGCAGGAGATTGGCGCGCAGCACGTCTGCCGGCTTGGAGAAGCCGCCGATCTTGTTGAGCAGCGTCGGGCTGCACAGCGGCGTAAAGGAGATCCCGCACAACAGCTCGACCGCGCGGTTCGGCCAATTGCCGACGCCGAAGGCGATGAAGGCATCGGCCTCGGCATTGCTCACGTCGTCGAGACGCCGCGGCGTCAGGATGCGCAGCGCGACATCGGGGTACATCTGCCGGAACTCGCCGATATGGGTGCACAGGAACAGCGAGGCGAAACCCGGCGTACAACTGACGCTGAACGAGCCGCCGATGCCGGTGCCGGCATGGCGCGTCACAGCGTCGCCCAGCACCGTCAGCGCCTTGCGCACGTCGCTGGCATAGCGCTGGCCCCGCGGCGTCAGCGCCACGCCCTTGCCGATGCGCTCGAGCAGGTCGAAGCCGAGATCGCGTTCGAGCAGGCGAAGCTGATGGCTGACTGCGCTGCGGGTCAGATGCAGTTCGTCGGCGGCGCGCCAGACGCTGCCGTGGCGGGCAAAACTGTCGAGGGCGCGCAGCGCCTGCGTCGAGGGAATTCTCAAGAGGTGAACCGAATTTGCATGAGCCGGGAAAACATATCACTTTTTGGCGGGGCGCTTCACTGCTTTCTTTCCACCATGGAGAAACCGGTGACCTCCGCGCAAGCGACCGCACTTGCCTGTCTGGACGACATCCAGCCGTCGCTGTCGGCGTGGACGCGGACAATCTTCGACTTCGGCGAGACCGCCTGGCGCGAATACCAGTCGGCCGCCTGGTATGTCGAGCATCTGAAGCACGAAGGCTTTTCCGTCGAGGAAGGTTCTGGCGGCATGCCGACCGCCTTCTGCGCCCACTGGACCAACGGCGCGGGGCCGACCATCGGCCTGTATGCCGAGTATGATGCAGTGCCCGGCAATTGCCAGGATGCTGCGACGGTGAAGCGACCGCGCCCGGGCCTCGGCGAACAGGCTGGCGGCCACACCGATCCGCATTCCGGCCTCGGCATTGCCAGCCTCGGCGGGCTGCTGGCGACCAAGGCGGCGATGCAGCGCCACGGCATATCAGGCACGCTGCGCTTCACCGGCGAGCCGGCGGAGAAGGTGCGCGGGTCGAAGCCGATCCATGCCGCGAAGGGCTATTACGATGGGCTAGCGGGCATGGTCTCCTTCCATCCTTTTTATATGCTGCCGCTCTGCAATACCGCGCGCTGGGATACGCATTGCGGTGCGGCCTATGCGATGATCTACCGCTTTGTGTGCGACGAGCCGGAACATTGGGCGAGGGCGGCAGGCGGCGCAGCACCCATCCCGCAGGCGCATTCGGCAGTCAGGGCGCCCGGCGCCAACGACGCGCTGATGATGATGTATATGGCGTCCAAGGCGCTGCGCGATTCCATGCTGCCGCACCAGGGTGGCTGGTCGATCAGCGAGGCGATCCTGACGGCGGGCCAGGCGACCGCCGACAATCTGCCGGCCGGGCTGGCCGAGATCCAGTACATGATCCGCGTGCCGACGCTGGCGATGGCCGAGCAGGTCACCGCCTTGCTCGACCGCAATGCGGAAGCCGCAGCCAGGATGAGCGGCTGCCGCCATGAGCGGCACTGGGTGTCGAAGTCGCGGCCGGGGCTTGCCAACCACGCAATGGCCGGCATTGCCTTCGACGCGCTGGCGGCGGTCGGGCCGCCGTGCTGGGACAAGACCGCCAAGGCGATCGCCCGCGAAATCCAGGTCAATGCCGGCGGCGAAGCGACCGAGGAACCATTCATCGACGAACTGGACCGGCTGATTGCACCACAGGCGGCCGAGGCGCTCCTGCGCCGCGACCTGCCGCCATCGCAGCTGAATTCGACCTCCGACGATTACACCGACATGTCGTGGCAGACGCCGACGGCGCGGTTCTACGTCGCCCGGCCGGCGCTGCGATCCGAGAACGGCCACGCGTTTCCGTCCTGGGCGATGAATGCGCTGGGCGGCATTTCTGCCACCATCGACCCAATGGTCATCTGCGCCGCAAAGACGGTCGCGCTGGCAGCACTTCGCCTGTTGGAAGACGATGCCGCGCGCAACGCGGCGATGGATGAATTCGTCGCCCGCACCGGCGGCGGCATCGGCGGCTCGAACTGGATCGCGCCGCTCTGCGACTACGATCCGCCCATCGGATTTCGCTGGCCGGAATACATCACCACCCCGCGCGGACGGGATTGGTGGATACCAGGCAACCAAGCCGCATGATCAACCAAGCCGCCCTTCACGAGGAGAAACCCCATGACCGTCCATGACCGCATCGTCGCCGAGGCGTTTTCGCTGCAGCACCGCAACCCGGCCGGCGGAACCAAGCCGCTGACCGCCTGGGGCTTCGCCAACGAGACCGATGTGCTGACCGACGTGCTGCTCGGCTCGCCGAATTTCCTGCGCCATCTCTCGACCAGCTCGCTGTCGCGCAAGCATCTGCGGGAGGCGCCGTGCAACGTCCAGATCGCGCAGGCGCAGCACAAGGACCTGGTCGCCGCCTATGAGCATTTCGGCGTCAACATCCACTGGCACGAGCCGACGCCGGAGCTGCCGATGCAGGTCTATTCGCGCGATTCCAGCGTCATGACGCCGTACGGCGCCATCATCACCGCCATGGCCCAGTGGTGGCGGCGCGGCGAGAACTACGCGGCGATCCGCACCTATGAGAAGCTCGGCATCCCGATCTACGACATGGTCACCGCGGGCACGTTCGAGGGCGGCGACTTCAACGTCATCGAGGACGGCGTCGTGCTGATCGGCTGCGGTGGCGCCCGCACGCAGGAGGAGGGCGCGCGCCAGGTCCAGGCTTGGCTCGACAAGGAGGGCTGGGAGACCCGCATCGCCTTCATCGACGAGTATTACGTCCATATCGACCTGATGGTGGTGCCGATCGCTGAAAAACTGACCGCCGTCTGCCTTGCCTGTACGGAGCCCGGCATCGTCGACTGGCTGAAGGGCAAGGGCCACGAGATCATCGACGTGCCGTTCCAGGACACGATGGCGCTCGGCTGCAACTTCATGTCGCTGGGCAAGGACAGGGTAATCGCCCCGACCTCGAGCCAGACGCTGATCGGCCAGCTCAAGGCGCGCGGCTTCGAGGTGGCGGCCATCGACATGAGCGAGATCTCCAAGACCGGCGGCGGCATCCACTGCATGGCGCAGGCGCTGAAGCGCGAGCCGGCCTGAGGGGCCGGCCTTTAGCCCGGCCGCTTGCGCGAAAGCGCCATTGTCAGCACTGTCGATCCCGCATTGCTCGCGGTACGCGCCTACAGCACGGTGAGCTTTCCCTTGCGCAGACGCCGGGCGCAACGATAGGCGAGGTCGGCGGCGACCATGTCTTCCATCGCAATGCCCATCGCCTTGTAGGTGGTGATCTGTTGATCCGAAACGCGGCCCGGCGCGCGGTCGAGCAGCATGGCGCCAAGCTCGGTGCCGAAATCCGGGTCGAAGCCGGCAAGCTCGCAAGATCCGACCGGGGTCGGTTTGAATGCATCCTTGGTTTCGACAAAAAGACTGGATCTGCCGATGAGCTCGATCGGCATTTCACCGCCGGGCGGCGCCACCCCGACCGAGGAGACATGCGTGCCCGGCTGGACCCAGCCTGCGTCGATCACCGGCTGGTAGGAGTGGGTCGCCAGGCACACCACGTCGGAACTGCGCACTGCCGTCTCGAGATCGGCGACCGCCACCACCGACGGATGCAGCCGGGCAAGCGCTGCCGCATCGTCGAAGCTCTTCGAAGCGACACGGATTTCGGCAAAGTCGCGCACCAAGGGCAACAGATGCAGGTGCTGGTTGGCCTGCACGCCGGCGCCGACCACGGTCGCTATCCTGGCGTCCCTGCGGGCAAGCGTGCGCACCGACAGCACGGCGGAGCCGGAGGTCCGCACCGCGGTTATGAAGGTGCCGTCCATGATACAGACCGGCAGGCCGGACAGCGGATCAAACAGGGTGATGGTGGCGAGGTGGCTGGGCAGGTTCTTGGCCAGGTTGCCTTCGAAGACGTTGACGATCTTGACGGTCAGGTTCATGCCCTCCATCCAGGCCGGCATGGCGAGGCTGTAGCCGGCCTCGGGGATGTCGAGCTGTGGTCGGGGTGGATTGACGACCTTGCCTTGTGACAGCGCCTTGAAGCCGTCTTCCAGAACATCGAGAAGCTGACTGAGGTCGATGCATTCCATCACGTCGGTTTCGCTCAGCACCAGGATCTCGGTCGCTCCCTTGCTGATTTCTGCCGCACTCTTGCCGGCTGGGCTGAACGCTTGCTTGGTCATCCTGCACTCCTGTGTTCGAAATCGGCTCACCACGTTTGCTTTCAGCGGTGAGGGAAGCGCAGGCTATTGCGAGGTTTTATGTTGTGAAATACGTTGATTTTGGTGTCTCTGCGTGAAATCAACACGCAAATCCCTTAGATAGCGTGGATTGTGAAATGAGCGACCTCGACCAGATAGACCGCAGCCTGCTCCGGCTGCTCCAGGAAGACGGACGCCGGACGACGCTTGATCTTGCCGGGCGTGTCGGGCTGTCTCCGACCGGAACCAGCCAGCGGGTTAAGCGCCTGTTCCGCGACGGGTTCATCACCGCGGTCAGGGCCATGCTCGATCCGCGCAAGGTCGGCCGGGGAACGCTGGTGTTCATCGAGGTCCGGCTTGACCACACGGCGCCTCATGTCTTTGACCGCTTCGCCGAAGCCGTGGCGAAAGCTCCGGAGGTTCTGGAGTGCCATATGGTGGTTGGCGGTTTCGATTATCTGGTCAAGGCGCGGATCGCCGATATGGCGGTGTTCCAGGATTTCCTGCAGCGGGTCATCCTGCCGCTGCCCGGCGTGCGCGAAACGCACACGTTCGCCTCCATCGCCGATGTCAAGCCGAACGCCCTTTTGCCGGTGTGATCGGGTAGAGGAGGGGAACGCTGTTCAGGGCGACCTGCATCGCATCTTCGCCATCTAATCGCTCCCCCCTGGCGCGCCTTCAGGTGCAGCGATGCCGGAGACCGGCTCTAGCCTTGCTGGGTCAGCAGGTTTGCGTCGCGTGCGAGCCGCCACTCACCATCCGCCTCCTTGCGCAGGAGCGTCAGCGCATATCCCGATCGATGGACCGGCTCGCCATTCGGCGGGGTCGCGGTCATATTGATGCGGCTGCGGATGAAGGCCCAAGTGCCGAGAAGCTGTAGTTCCACGATATCGCTCGTGCCGTCGATATGAACGCCGGCCGTCTCCCGCGCGGCTGCCGCGAAGATCTCCTTGTCGAAGGGTTCCCGGCCGGGAACCATGAAGATCGCGTCGTCCGTCATTAAGCTGAGGACGGTCGCGATGTCTCCACGCTTGCTCGCATCCATCCACGTCTCGACCAGCTTTCGGATTGCTTTTTCGTCGCCCGTCATCCGTTACCTCCCTGGCATCTCGCCGTCATCGATGGCGCACGGCGCTCCTTCCTCGCTGCTACATAGGGCTTAGATCGCTCTCGTCATCGATTGCAGTGCGTCGCGCCGCGGGTAGCACGGTCAGCGAGCCGGCAGGTTCGCGCCCTCCATGCCTATCGCCAGCCACCGGAGGCGGTGATGCGCTCGCCGGTCAGCCAGGACGCTTCGTCGGAGGCGAGGAACACCGCGACGCGGGCGACGTCGTCGGGCAGGCCGAAGCGACCGAGCGGCGTCATGGCTATAATCTGCTTCTCGAATTCGCTGCCGACGATGCCGATGCGCGCGAGGCCCTCGGTATCGATGCCGCCGGGCGCGATGGCGTTGACGCGGATGTTGCGTGCGCCGAGTTCCCGCGACATCGACAGCGTGATCGTGTCCACCGCACCTTTGGTCGCGGCGTAGACGAGCGAGTTCGGCTGCGGATTGCGGCTGGCGACCGAGCTTATGTTGATGATGCTGCCGCCGCCCGCGCCAAAATGCTTCACTGCTGCTTGCGTGGTCAGAATGATGCCCAACACATTGATGTCGAACTCGCGGTGAAACTCGGCCTCGGTCACCGCTTCCAGCGGCTCGAATGCGAAGACTCCGGCATTGTTGACCAGTATGTCGAGCCCGCCAAACTCCAATTTCGCCGCCTCGAACAGGCGGCGCACATCAGCCGCTTGCGACACGTCGCCCTGGACGGCGATGGCGCGGCCGCCACGGTCCTCGATCTCGGCGACAACGCGGTTAGCGCCTTCCCGTGACGAGGCGTAGTTGACGACCACTGCGGCGCCGGCCGTGGCAAGACTCTTGGCGATGGCGGCGCCGATACCGTTGGAGGCGCCGGTGACGATGGCGACCTTGCCGTTCAGCTTGCTCATCAAATCTCTCCTTTGTTGACGATGAGCGGTATTTAATCATGATCGAAACGCGTATTATGGTGCCCGCAATCCGTTCTTTCGTGCCTGGAATTCCGGAATGACCACCATCCTCGAAAAGACCGCCGGTCTCGTCGCCTTCGTCCGCACGGTCGATGCCGGCTCGTTTCATGCCGCCAGCCGGCTGGTCGGCTCCAGCCCGTCGGCAGTGTCGAAAAGCGTGGCGCGGCTCGAGCGTCGGCTCGGCGTCAGGCTGATCCAGCGCTCGACGCGCCGGCTCGGGCTGACCAGCGAAGGCATCGCCTATTACGAGCGCGTGGCGCCGCTGCTCAGGGCGCTGGACGATGCCGAAGACATCGTTCAGATGGCCGATACGGCGCGCGGCCTGCTGCGCGTTACAGCGCCGGTCGAGCTTGGGCGTGGCCTGATCGCGGCATGGGCGCAAGCGTTCCTTGCGCAGCACGGCGCAGTCAAACTGGAGCTCAGCGTCACCGACCGTCACGCCGATCTGATCCGCGAAGGCTATGACGTTGCGGTGCGCATGGGGCCGCTCTCAGACACCGGGCTCGTCGCGCGCAAGATCGCCAATCTGCCGATCATGCTGGTGGCCTCACCGGCCTATGTCGAGCGGCGCGGCCGTCCGGCATCGGTCGAGGATTTACGGGACCATGAATTCGTCCGCCACCAGATGGCTGGCCGGCCTTATCCGGTCACATTTGCCGACGGTACGATGATCGTGCCGGATGGGCGGCTCGATACCGATGACGGCGGCGCCATCCGCAATGCCGCACTTGCCGGCACCGGCATCGCGCATCTGATGCGGTTTGCCGTGCAGAACGATCTCGACGCGGGTCGCCTGGTCCGCATCCTGCCCGAGGTGGCGATGCCAACCATGCCGGTGCACATCGTCCATGCGTACGGGCGACAGCTGCCGGTCCGGGCGCGGCTGTTCGTCGATTTCCTTGCAGGCCAAATGGCTGCGCTGACGCGATAGGGCAGACGCATGGTCTATGACGCAAACACCCAGCTTTTGGCAGAGACCAACCGTGCCGGCCGGTGCGAACCACCCTTACCCGAAGCTAGAACGTGATCTTCACTGAATCGGCGCTGCGGTTGGCCGCGCCGTGGTGGACGGCCTCGATGTTGTTGCCGTCGGGGTCGAGCAGGAAGGCGGCGTAATAGCCGGGATGGTAGGATCGTTCGCCGGGCGCGCCATTGTCGGTGCCGCCGCCGTCGAGGCCGGCCCTGTAGAATGCGTCGACCATGGCGCGGTCATTTGCCTGGAAGGCCAGGTGATGGCGGCCGGTCAGCTTTCCCAGGGCCGCCGGGCTGTCGGGGCTGGAAATGAACAGCTCATCGGCCCAGAAATAATCATTGCCGGCGCCACCGATCGGTATGCCGAGCACGTTGAGAACCGCCTCGTAGAAACGACGGCTGGCCTTGAGATCCCTGACCACCAGCTGGAGGTGGTCGATGAGACGCCCGCGATGAAGTTCCTGATTTGCCATGCTTGACAGCTCCTGATCGCCGGTTGGAAATCTAGCTTCGAATGGTGCGCGGTCAATCCAGAAAGCCGTGGAATGGCGCCATCGCGCCGACTGGATAAAAAATGCAACCGGATTGTCGGATTCAAGACATCTCCAACGTCCTTCGGACGCAAGCGGCTCGGCGGAAAAGGTCGTGCCGTATCAACGCTTCCGGCATGGGAGAAAAGTGAAATGAGCCTTCCCTATCGTTGGGTTATCGTCGCGGCTGGCGCGTTGATGACCTGTGTCGCCCTCGGGGCGATGTTCTCGCTGGCGATCTTTCTCGAACCGATGGCGCTCGACACACAATGGTCGCGCGCCGGCATATCGAGTGCGATGACGCTGAACTTCCTGGTAATGGGCCTCGGCGGCTTCGCCTGGGGCGCCATTTACGACCGCTTCGGCGCCCGCATCGTCGTGATGACCGGCGCCGTGCTGCTTGGCCTGGCGCTGGTCCTGGCCAGCCGCACCGGTTCGCTGCTCGTTTTCCAGTTGGCCTACGGCGTGCTCGTCGGCCTCGCGGCAAGCGCCTTCTTCGCGCCGATGATCGCGCTCACCTCCGCCTGGTTCGACACGAACCGCAGCCTCGCCGTCTCGCTGGTCTCGGCCGGCATGGGCGTGGCGCCAATGACCATCTCGCCCTTCGCCCGCTGGCTGATTTCGGCCTACGACTGGCGCACCGCAATGTTCGACATCGGCATAACCGCGTGGGTGCTGCTACTGCCGGCCGCGCTTCTGGTGCGCCAGCCGCCCAAGCCCGCTGCCGACGGCGCTGCCCCAAGCGTTGTCGCCGAGGGTGCCGGCATGACGGTTCCGCAGGCGCTGCGCTCGCCGCAATTCATAGTGTTGGGACTGACCTTCTTTGCCTGCTGCGCGGCGCATTCCGGGCCGATCTTCCACATGGTGAGCTATGCGATGCTGTGCGGCATAGCGCCGATGGCGGCGGTCAGTATCTACAGCATCGAGGGCCTGGCAGGGCTGGGTGGCCGGCTGCTTTACGGCGTGCTTGCCGATCGGTTGGGCGTTAAACCGGTGCTGATCACCGGGCTGGCCATACAGGCCGTGGTTATCGCCGCCTATCTGGCGGTCAGCGAGCTTGGTCAATTCTACACGCTCGCCGTCATCTTCGGCGCCACCTATGGCGGCGTCATGCCGCTCTATGCGGTGCTGGCGCGCGAATATTTCGGCCAGCGCATCCTCGGCACGGTGTTCGGTGCAGTAACCATGCTGTCCAGCCTCGGCATGGCTTTCGGCCCGCTCGCCGGCGGCATGGTGTTCGATGCCTACGCCAGCTATTCCTGGCTGTTCATCGGCTCGGCCCTTGTCGGGCTTGGCGCGATGGCGATTGCGATCGCCTTCCCGCCGCTGCCGCGCAGGGAGTTGCAACCGGCTTAAAGCAGGATCGGTGGAAAAGGGCGGCCGCTTGGATGGCAAGCGGCCGCGATCCAAAAATGGCTGGCAGTGTTTGTTCGGTATTATGAAACGCGAATTGCTATGCCCGCAGAGGCATCACCTCGGCGCCATCAAGCGTGTAGCGCGCATAGCGGAAATCGCGAATTCTCGCCAATCTGTCGCCGGCCCATTCCAGCAGGATAAAGTATTTTAGCCCTCCGGCCGAGTCGTCCGGATCAATCACAAGAATGGCTGGCTGCCGATCCACCAGGCCTGGAAGCAGCCGCCAATCGTGGATACCCGCGTAATTGTGGAAGTACCGGCCCACTTTCGTGCGACCACTCGCCCGGAGCCGGTTGACGAGGTCAAGCCGGACGTCCTCGGCCAGCATGTCGCGGATCGCATCGAAGTCGCGGGCGTTGAACCGCTCTACATAGGCTGCCAGACGCGCCCGCTCCGGCTCGGCCAACAACGGCACGGGCCTATCGTCAGGCTCGCCGGCGACCTCGCGCAGGCGCAGACGGCCGCGATGCAGTGCGGCTTTCACCGCCGGAACGCTGCTGTCGATAATGTTGCCGATTTCTTCGATCGTATAGCCGAGCACATCCATGAGGATGACGCTGCTGCGCTGCGCCGCGGGCAGCCGCATGAAGGTCTGCAGGCTTGCGGCCGCAGTGTGCCGGCCCTCGGCCGATATGCCGGGGTCAGGTATCGTATCGATATCCTCGACGGCATGCGCGGCATCCAACCTGGCGCGACGGCGCAGGTGGTCGAGCGCTGTATTGTGCGCGATGCGGAACAGCCAGCCCTCGACATTGGCTATCGGTCCGGTCCCGGGGAACGCCTCAAGCGCCTTGACCGTAGCTTCCTGGACGACATCCTCGGCATCGATCACCGAACCGGTCATGCGGGCACAATAACGGTGTAGTTTCGGTCGCAATTCGCCGAGCAGCCGATCAAATGGCTCCCGTCCTTCTGGCGTGCCGGTTGCGGATCCGGTCATCGCATAAGGGTCGATTTCATGCGTATCTCCCAGGCAGAGGCGCCCGCCATCGGGCGCAGCGTCCTATAGACGCTCGACGAGGGCAAAAGGATTCGGTCGAAAAAACTTTCTTTGGCTGGAATCCTTTGGTGATGCTTCCGCGTCTCTGCATCGTAGGCCCGCGACCTGGCGGGCCCTCTGTTCAAGCCGGAGGCGCCATAGTCATGAGCAAGCAAAGTGCGGGATCAACGAAGGTCTGGGTTCTCGCCCTCACATCGATAGGCTCCTTGATGGTCGTTCTCGACGCGATGGTCGTCGCGACCGCATTGAGCACGATGCGGGTCGAGCTCGATGCCTCGCTGGAGACGCTGCAATGGACGATGAACGCCTATAATTTGAGTTTTGCCGTCCTGCTCATGACCGGGGCTGCGCTCGGTGACAGGTTCGGCCGCCGCCGTACGCTCGTTGCCGGATTGGCGCTGTTCGTCGCAGCGTCGGTTGCCTGCGCGCTCGCTGGAAATGCCGGATTGCTGATTGCGGCCCGTGCGGTCCAGGGCGCAGGTGCCGCAATGGTCATGCCGCTGGCAATGGCGCTGCTGAGCGTCGCTTTTCCTCCGGAGGAACGAGGCAAGGCGCTGGGTATCTTCAGCAGCATCACCGGCCTGGCCCTGATCATCGGCCCGATGGCGGGCGGTGCGATTTCCGAAGGCCTCTCCTGGCACTGGATCTTCTGGCTCAATGTCCCGGTCGGCATCGTTCTCATCCCGCTGGTGATGCGTCGGATTCCGGAGAGTCACGGGCCGGGCACGGTTATCGATGTCCTCGGCGTCGTGCTGGTAACTGCGGCGGCATTCGGAGTGGTCTGGGGCCTCATGCGCGGCAACATCGTGGGCTGGAGCAGCTCTGAAGTGCTGACGGCGCTGACGGCCGGGCTGCTTTTCGCCATCGTGTTCGTCCTTTGGCAGCTGCGTACCCGTGAGCCCATGCTGCCTTTGCGGTTCTTTCGGGCGCACGCATTCTCCTCGGGCGTAGGGGCGAACTTCCTGCTTTGCGCCGCCATGTACGGCCTCGTGTTCCTGTTGCCGCAGTTTCTGCAGTTTGCCCAGAGCCGTGGGCCGTTCGGCGCCGGCATGGGATTGCTGCCCTGGACCGCGACGCTTTTCGTGGTCGCACCGATCTCCGGCAGCCTGATCAACCGCGTCGGCGAGCGCTGGCTTGTGGTGGCCGGACTGATCCTGCAAGCGGCTGGAATGGCCTGGCTGGCGCAGATCGCCGCACCTGATCTGCCCTATATCCAGCTAGTCGCCCCACTGATCATTACCGGTGCCGGCGTGTCGATGGCCATGCCTGCCGCGCAGAACGCGGTTCTCAATGCGGTCGCCCGGCCGGAGGTCGGCAAGGCTGCCGGCACGTTCAACACATTCCGCTTCCTTGGTGGCGTATCCGGGATCGCGACCGCCGGTGCGGTGTTCGCCGGCACTGGAAGCTTCTCGTCCACTGACGCGTTCAGCGATGGCTTCACCTCGGCAATTGACGTCTCCGCTCTGCTCTCGCTCGCCGGTGCGCTCGTCGGAATGGGGCTCCCGGAGCGTCGCACAGTGGCGCTCGCGAATGCCAACAAGGAGGCGTAACTCGGGAGTGGGAAGCTCGCGCTTGCTCCCACTGTTGTCGCGCTAACAGCAGCCGCGCCAGCGCAGAAAAGAAGGTCGCGGAGCGTCGGTCGCCGGCCGGTCCTGTGGGGTCAATCTGTGTCCAGACCCCGATTTTGCGTCCGTGATGGCGGCGAACATGCTGCACCGCAGCACCCTCCCGCCGATATCGGCGGGCCAAGGCAGCGCGAGAAAATCGTCAAAAGTGGACAATTCAGGCTGCTTTCTGCTGTTCTTTAGCCTTTATTAGCTGCGCCTCACGCTCCTGTTTCAAATGTGTCAACTTTTTGTGTTGCGTTGCACAATGGTGGCCCTATTCTGCCTGAGGGGGGCGCTTCCGATTGGAATGCGCCGTGAACGACGCCGCTATATTGACCGATTGGCAGTTTCGCCGTCCCTCCGGCGTATGCCGCTAATGGGAAATGCGCGCGACACCCAATTGGACGCGCTGAGGGCCATCGCCGTGACGATGGTGCTGTACTCCCATTTCTTCGCGGCCGGAGGGTCCTCGTTCTGGGGCCATATCGGCGTGCGCCTGTTCTTCGTGCTGAGCGGCTTTCTGATCACGCGACTGCTGCTGGAAGCCAGAGCGGCCGCCGAATTCGAAACCGGACCGGCGCTGAAATCCTTCTATATCAGGCGGGCGCTGCGAATATTCCCGCCCTATTTCGCCGTGCTGGGTTTCGTCTGGCTGGTGGACCTGGAGCAGTCCAGAGGATCGCTGGCCTGGCATGCCCTCTATCTGTCGAATTTCTGGTACGCGGCGCAGAATGAATGGACGCCCTGGCTGCTCTGCCATTTCTGGAGCCTGAGCATCGAGGAGCAGTTCTATATCGCCTGGCCACTGATCGTCCTGCTGGCACCGCGCCAGCGCCTCGAAGCGATCTGCATCGGCGTGATCATGCTGTCGCTGGCCTACCGGTTTTATTGGCCGATCGCGGGAACGCCCGGTTTGGCGCGCGACCTGCTGCCGCCGGCGTCGATGGATGCATTGGCGTCAGGTGCGCTGCTCGCCGCCTACCGGTCAAGAACAGCCGGCTTGCCGCAATGGCTTCGAGCTGGCTGGCCGGGGCTCGCCGCGGCGTTTTTCGTTCTGCAGTGGTTTGCGCCGGCGCCGGCAAATCCGGTGCAGGAATGGGGTCTCTGGCTGCTGTTGCAGATCCTGCCTGTCGCGCCTCTGGTGGTCATCGTTGCAAGCTGTTCAACGGGCATTGGCGGTCGCGTCGGAAAACTTCTCGAACTGCCGCCGCTGCTTGGCCTTGGCCGCATAAGCTACGGCGTCTATCTCTACCATCCCATAGTGCTGGCGTTGGTCGTTAAGTCCCAGCCCTGGATCTCGCTCAACGTCTCGGAGCAAGGGCCGGGGCGGTTCCTGGTCGCGGGAACTGCGACGCTCATGCTGGCTTCGGTTTCGTGGCTGCTTTTCGAAAAGCCGCTCAACAGCCTCAAGCGCCACTTCCCCTATGTTGCTGGAAAAGGCCCAGGCGCCATCTCGGCAGGCATGGACGTGGGCAATGCCGGATGGCTCGCGGCCGGAGCATATCCGGGCAGGCCGCTTGATGGTGGCACGTCACCCTTGCCGCGCAAGCTGCACCGAACCGATCGGAGCTGATCATGGCTGCTGCTCCCTTGGTTTCCGTTCTGCTGCCGATCTACAATGCGGGACCTTATCTCGCCGCTGCGCTGGGCAGCGTCCTGCGCCAGGATTACGAGCGTCTGGAGGTCATCGCCATCGATGACGGCTCGACCGACAACTCGCTGCAGATCCTGCAGAAATACCGCCAGACCGACAATCGCATCTCGATCATCTCACGCGAAAACCGTGGCCTGATCGCAACTTTGAACGAAGGCCTGGCCGTGGCGCGCGGCGATCTGGTCGCCAGGATGGA
The DNA here is from genome assembly GCF_040319065.1 of Mesorhizobium sp. M0968. Classification (NCBI taxonomy): domain Bacteria; kingdom Pseudomonadati; phylum Pseudomonadota; class Alphaproteobacteria; order Hyphomicrobiales; family Phyllobacteriaceae; genus Mesorhizobium; species Mesorhizobium sp. M0968. Next base: position 179,893 of record NZ_JAMYNL010000007.1, on the reverse strand, counting down.
CGCCGACGACATCGCCTATCCCCAGCGCCTGTCGCGGCAGGTCGCGCTGTTCAACCAGCAGCCTGACCTGGCTCTATGCGGCGCGGGTTTCGATACCTTGCTCGGCAACCGCATCGTCAGGGGTTCGCCCGATCCGATATTCCAGGACAATATCCTGCGAATACTGTCGATGTTCTTCACGATCTTCATGCATTCCACGGTCGTCTACAACAGGAAGGTCATCGAAGAGAGCGTTCTATTTTATGACGAAAGCTACAAGCATGCCGAGGATTTCGACCTCTTCAGGCGGCTGACCGACCGCTACCCGGCGGCCATGATCCCCGAAAGCCTGATCGCCTATCGTATCCATGACGACAGCGTGACCAACAGGCACAAGCGCGAAATGCGCAGGACCCATTTGAAGATCGTCGCCGAGAACCTCGAGCGCGAAGGGCTCGCACAAGAGACGCAAGGCATGCGCGACATCGGTGAGGTCCTGTCGATGGACACGGCTCGCCGTGCCGCCGAATGGATCCTTGCGCTGGAAGAAAGGATTTCGGCACTGCCGGCCGAGACGAGGCCGAGCTACCAGGCCGGCACGCTGAACCTGTTCTATTTCCTCTACCAGCTGATATCGGGGGAAAGGCAGCCGCTGCTGATGCACGAATTCCTGACGCGGACGGCGAAATGGAACCTCATCCGGCGGCGCGAGCAGTACGTGTTTCGGACCGGTGCCTTCGCGCCGCGCTTCAGTCTCGCCTCGATGTCGGTCACCAGGCAGGTGGATGCCCTGTCGCGGTATCTGCAGTCCGTGCCGGCCGCGGCGGTTTTGCCTTCGAACCAGTTGAGCTAGCAACGCATGTTCGTCAAATCGCACCAGGTCCAGCAGCGCGGCCGCTCGACGGTGCCGGCGGCCATGTCGCCGCGGCCGCAGCAAGGACCGGCGCCGGCGGTCAGCTTCATTGTCTGCACACGCGACCGTGTCGCCGTACTCGAGCCCTGCATCAGCTCGATCCAGGCCGCGTGTCGTGCCCATGCCGACTTTGCCGCCGAGCTGGTGGTTGTCGACAACGGCTCGACCGACAGCACGGCCAAACGGCTGGCCAGCATCGCCGAACTGTCGGACATCCCGTTCACCGCCATTTGCGAGCCGCGACCCGGATTGGCGGCCGCGCGCAACGCCGGGCTGGAGCGGGCGCGGGGCCGCGTGCTGGTCTTCGTCGACGATGATTGCGCGGTCCACAAGGATTATTTGCGCGATCTGCAGCGGCACTATGCGGCCGGCGAACGGGTCATCCGCGGCGGCCGCGTCGAGATCGGCGACCCCCGCGACCTGCCGTTCACTATCAAGCGGTCGCCGGTGCGCGCGCGGCTTACGCCGGATGTCCATCCCGGCGGCTTCGTGCTTGGCTGCAACATGACGATGCATCGCGATGTCGCCGCCCGTATCGGGCGGTTCGACGAACGGTTCGGCGCCGGCGGCCCGCTGCGATCGGCGGAGGATACGGACTATCTGGTGCGGGCGGTGCTGCTTGGGATTCCGGTCGAATACGTGCCCGACATGACCATCTATCACCATCACGGCCGGCGCGACCGCAAGGCCATCGAAAAGCTGCATCGCGACTACAGCATGGGCAATGGCGGGCTTTGCCTGAAGCATATCCGCCACGCGCCGTGGCTGTTTCGGCATTTCTACTGGTCGATGAGGGCGGCCTTGCGCGAACTGGGGAAAGGCCCGCTGTTCGACCGTGAACTCAAGCTGTCGCACTGGCCGATCGTCGGCATGAATTTGCTCGGCGCGGCCAAGTTCGCGGTGCTTTTGCTGGCGAAATCGCCGCAGCCGGCGCAAATGCGACAGGAGCAACAGGCAAATGCCGAGGCGAGGTGATCCGCCACCATGCGATTGATGCCGCCCAGCTTGCCGATGCTGCGCCGCGCGCTGGGGAGAAAGCAGTTGCGCCTGCTTCCTGCCGTGGTGGTGCTCGGGCTGCTCAGCGCCGCGCTTGAAGGTTTTGGTATCGGCCTGATCATCCCGTTGCTGAACATAATCATGGGGCAGCAGGGGCAGACCGGCATGGCCGGCTTTTCCGCCGTCTTCCAGCATGTCGGATCGAGCCTGAGCGAGCGCGACCGGCTGATCGTCATATCGGTCGCCATCCTCGGCTCGATCGTGCTGAAGAACCTGTTCGCTTTCGCCAACACGCTGCTGACCACCTTCATCTACGGCAAGGCGAGCCATTCGATCCGCAGCGCGCTGTCGGAGCAGCTGCTGCGGGTGGGCTACCCATTCTTCCTGCAGCAAAGCCCGGGACGGCTGCTCAACATCATCTCCAACGAATCCTGGCGGGCCTCGGATGCCATCCAGATCACGTTGGGGGCAATCGTCAATGCATCGGCCGCAATCATCCTATTGGCCTTCCTGCTGCTTCTGTCGTGGCAGATGACGCTGCTGGTCACGCTGGGGCTGGCGCTGGTCCAGGTCGCGCACGCCGTGCTGTCGGCCAATTTGAAGGCGCCGAGCCGCAGCGTCGCCTCCCGCAACAGCCAGCTCGCATCGCAGATGCTGCATCTGGTGCATGCCGGGCGGCTGATCCGCATTTTTGGCCAGGAGCAACGCGAGAAGGCGGCATTCGACCAGGCATCGGATGCGGTGCGCCGGGCGGCCTTCGTGCTTTTGACGCGTCAGGGAGCTTTGCCGCCGCTGACCGAGGTTCTGCACGCCATGCTGTTCCTGGCGGTGGTGATCGGCGCCTGGTTCGCCAATGTTTCCTTCCCGCTGATCGTCGCCTTCGTCATCCTGCTCTACAGGCTGCAGCCCTATATGCGGTCGCTGCAAATGGCCTGGAGCCAGCTGCAGGGCCTGAGTGGATCGCTTGAAGAGGTGACGTGGATGCTGGACCCGTCCGACAAGCCCCAGCCGCCGCAAGGCAACAGCCCATTCCCCGGGCTCAGCCAAGGCATCAAGTTCGAAGACGTCACCTTTACCTATTCCGGTTCGGAACAGCGCGCGGTGGTGCTGCATGCGGCGAGCTTCGACCTCCGCAGCGGCCGCTCGACCGCGCTGATCGGCCCGTCGGGCGCCGGCAAGACGACGATCGTCAATCTTTTGTGCCGCTTCGTCGAACCGGATAGCGGCAGGATTCTCGTTGATGGATCGCCTCTGGACCGCATCGACCCCAGCCAATGGCGAAAGCACATCGCGCTCGCCAGCCAGGAGCTGGAGCTGGTCGACGGCACGATTTTCGACAACATCATCTACGGCCAGGACGCGGCCTCGGCCGATGACGCCGAGCGCGCGGCAAAACTGGCCGAAGCGCATGGCTTCATCGAGCAACTGCCGCAGGGCTACCGGACGGTCGTCGGCTATCGTGGCGTCAATCTCTCGGCGGGACAGCGGCAGCGGATCGCGCTGGCCAGAGCCCTGGTGCGCGATCCCAATATCCTCATCCTCGACGAAGCCACCAATGCGGTGGACGGCCTGTCGGAAGCTGCAATCGTCGAGACGCTCAAGTCGCGCGCCGGCCGCCGCACCACCATTGTCATCAGCCATCATCGCAGCACCGTTTCGTTCTGCGACGACGTCGTGATCCTGAGCCACGGCCGCGTGAAGAAGCAGGCGCCGTTCGCGGCCCTGGCGGCGCTCAGCATGGACGAGCTTTACCAGCACGAGGCGCTGGAAGGCTGAGGGCGACCCCGCTGCGTGCGCGCTGGGAGGTCGTCTCGGATGTCAAGCCAGGTCAAGCATCTCAGGGGCGAGGAAGACCTCCGCCTACGTCTCTACGGGATTTCTGGGATGATGAGTGATCCCGAGCTTACCCGCTTTCCATCTGGAGCGTACAGAACCAAGGGTCCGCCTGCCAAATCCAGCAATGGCAGGCGGACCCTAATCAGCGCATGAAGGGACTGATTCTGCGCCGATGTCTCCTCGAGGAGGTGACGCCATCAACTGAAGACGGGCGCAGTTGTTCCCGATGCCGGCCGTACACAAGACCATTGCGCAGGCAGGTCAGACTTAGGTCCCTGTAAACGCGCATCGCTGGCTGGAGTGAACATCGGATCGGCTCGGTGGTAGCGAAACTTCGGCCGGAGATAGATGCAGCCATTGGGTTCCGGGGCATGACCGGCTCGGCGCTGATCATGGGCGGCGATCGATCCCCGCACGACTGATGCCGAGGGGCGCTTGCAGTCCTGCGGAATACGCATCCACCGGCGCCAGTGAAGTTGTCCAAGCGGTACCGGCTCAGCGGTCGTCAAGCTGTTGCTAATATGCAGCACAGGCAGCGCTCTATGAACGGCGTCGCTTGGAACCGCTACCTCCGACCAACCGTTAGTGTCACAATGACAAACCAAAAAGTGAGGCTGATGATGGACCCGCTGCAAAACAACACGTTGGAGATCTGGTGTCTTGCGGCCGTTCCGCTGTCGCTGCTCCTTACGGTGTTATTAGCCGGACTTATCCTTTAGCCGGACCCAACGAGGCCGGCTGCGGACCGGGGCCTGGAAGATGAAAATGCCGGCCATTTAGGCACGCTAGGCGTCTCGGACACCCCTGTAGCACCAGGCCGTGGCAGCCTTTCCAACATTGCCATCATAATCGGCTCTTTCGACCGGTCCGGTCGGCGGCGATTGCTCGCAGGCCCGTTGCGAGGGTGAGCATGCGAGCTCGTACGTTTTTTACACAATCTCTGATTGGTGGACTCGCCCGCCGCCATCGACGTTAATTTTGCGTTAGCGACAGGAGGGGGGAGATCGCTAAAGGGAGGAAGAAAATGAAAGAAAACTACGATCTGACGATCGACTACGACGACGAACCTTACGACAACAAGCCTTACGATCTAGCCACATTCGCAAGGAAGCACGGGCTCAACATTCGAGCCGCCGAGCTTCTTCTTTTCGCCAAAGGCCCGTCTCGAGCGGCCTGCGATGCCGCGGCGAGGGCTTTTCTCGCGGCGGTAGCCGCACAAGCTATGAGACAATCGGCGCGGTAAGTCTCACAAACCATTGCTGACACGGCCTGCCGTGTCAGCAACCCGACGGACAGCGCTGGAAATTCCAGGCCGTTTCCAACAAGATGCCTGAGCATCCGGGAATGGCCTGAAATGTGCAATCTCTACAACATCACGACCAGCCAGGAGGCCATCCGCCAGTGGACCCGCGCCTTGCGCGACATCCTCGGCAATCTCGAACCCTCGATCGACACCTATCCCAACCAGCCAGGCCCTGTGGTGCGCAACACGCCGGACGGCGAACGCGAATTGGCCAATCTGCTGTGGGGCATGCCGACGCCACTGGAGCGGGTCAAGGGCAAGGCCGACTATGGCACCACCAATATCCGCAATCCGCAATATGGCCACTGGCAGCAATATCTCGGCATCGAGAACCGCTGCGTGGTGCCTGTCACCAGCTTCGCCGAGCCTAGCCCGACGCCCGGCGACAAGGACCACGAGACCGGCATCCAGCGCAACTACTGGTTTGCACTCGGCGAGGACCGCCCGCTGTTCTTCTTTGCCGGCCTGTGGACGCGCTGGCATGGCCTTCGCAAGGTCAAGGACGGCCCCGCCGATCACCAGGTCTATGGCTTCATGACGACCCAGCCCAACGCGCTGATCGCGCCGATCCACGAAAAGGCAATGCCGGTGATCCTGACCACGCCGAAAGAAACCGAGACCTGGCTGACGGCGCCATGGTCGGAGGCAAGGCACCTGCAGCGCACGGCGCCCGATGATGCGCTGGTGATCGTCGACAAGCCGGCGACACAGATCAAGTTTCCGCAGCAGGCGCCGGCGCAAGGCTCGTTGTTTTAGCGCTTGAATTTCTGCAGCACCCAGATGTAGCCCTTGGGCGGATGGTCCTGGTCGATGAACTGCGTCTTCACCGTCGTGTCCTTGCGGCTGCATCGTTTGCACCTGAACCTGATCGCTTCCAGCGGCTTGCTCCAGCCCACCACCTGGGCCACGTCATTCGCCCTGAAGCGTCCGACATGGTAGCAATGGCCGCACTCCACGATGAGCAGCATGTTGGCCTTGGCGGCACGCCCAACGCTGTCCATCGGCCCGGCCATGGCTCAATTCCGGGTCGAGTAATCCTCGGGCAGCGGAAGCAGGCCAAGCTCCGCCATCCGGTAATCGGGCTCCTTCTCCGCGACGCTGGCCAGCACCTCGTGCAATTTCTCGACAAGCCCGCAAAGCTGCCAGAACAGCTCGCCATGCGCCTTCAGATGCAGTTGCGACGACAGCACCGTCTTGCGCAGGCTCAAAGTGTCCCTGATGATCGCCTCCGCATCCCTCGCCGACAGCCTGTCGAACCGGCTTTTTCGTCTGCCCATCGCGGCTCTCCTCGATTTGTGAGCAACCGCCCCGCCTGCTGACAAATAGGAAGGCATTCCTCGCAGAGTCAATTCGCTCTTGACATTTTTGTTCCCGTTTTGTTCAATATCAACTAATGGAGGCACCGAAGCGACAGCACGCCGCCTCAATGCCTCTTGAAATACTGCACCTCACGTTCGTGCTTTTCGGCGGCCTCGCGGGTATCGAAGGTGCCGAGATTGCGGCGCTTGCCGGTCTTTTCGTCCTTCTTGCGCGAATAGAGGCGGTATTTTCCGTCTTTGAGTTTTCTGATCATCTGTCACTCCCCGAGCCGCTGCTTCCCCTTAAGGTTGCGCGCGGCTTGTTCGATAGCCGCCCTGTCGTTTCCCAGCCTGTCGATCAGCTCCTGCGCCTGTTCGCCCGATATGCCGGTGCGCACCGCCAGCGCCTCCACCGTCAAAACGTCGGAGCTCGCGACCTCGCGGGTTTCCGGCAGGGCATCGCCTGCCGTCAGTGGCAGGGCCGCCTCCCTGTCGATCTCGGCCTCGGCCCGGTGCCAGTGCCGCTCGGGATCGCCATGGATCCCGCCTTCGCGTTCCCAGATCTGGTATGCGCGCTCACGAATCTTGTCTTCCCGGTCGTCGCCCATGTTGATTTCTCCTTTGGGTATCGGATGAACGCCGCGCCAACCCGAACGATCCAAGAAATCTGCGTGATCGTTGGGTGGGGCCGCACAAGGCGCCATGCACTGCGGCCGCCAGCCACCCCACGGCCTGCCTACTCGCACTGCCTGCGCGGCCCGCCCGAATACGGCTGATAGCTGTTGTCCTCCGGTCGATACGACCGGTAGCGGCTGAAGCAGTATTGCACGTGGTCGAATGAGAGCTCGGCGGCGCCGGATTCATCCGATGGCGCGTAGCCCTCCACCGACGACGTATCGCCCGCCTCGAAATAGCTGCCGTCATCGGCGGCGCCGAGATAGGGCGAGATGCAGGGGCGCTGTTGTCCGCTGTAGGATGTGTAGTGGTTGTCGTCCGGCCTGTAGGAGCGGTAGCGGCTGGCGCACCATTCCACGTGGGCGGCGGGCAGCGTCTGCTGCTCTTCCGCTGGTGGCTGGATAGAGCCGGTCGCGGTAATGTCGGTTGTCGACGCTGCGGCGGCATCGGTGGTTTTCGAGCTGCGATCGACTTCCGAGGTGCGAACGGGGACCGGGCGGGCCGGGAGGCGTTCGAGGCGCTGCGAGGCCGGGTTCACCGGTCGCGGGTCCTTGGCCCACAGTTCGGCGACGCTGGAGACCGGGGCGGCCGGCCGTACCGGCTTGGCTATTAGAAGCCAGGTGGCGAAGGCGAGACCGCTGGCGAATACGGCGAGCGTCAGCACGAAGCCGCCAAAGATTGCGAACAAGGCTTTCATGCCGCGCTCCTTCGCCTCCCGGTTAAGGAAATGCGGGGGCGGGGAATCCGGTTCCAGGAAAGAGCGGGGCAGGGGTCTTAGGCGGCTTTCAGTGCAGGCCGAATTCGCGCAGCAATTCTTCGCGGTAGCGCACGAAGCGGCTTTCGCTGCGCTCGCGCGGGCGGGGCAGGTCGATGTCGATCAGCCGCGCCGCGCCGCCTTTCTCCTTGGGCAGGATCAGCACCCGGTCGGCGAGGTAGATTGCTTCCTCGAGGTCGTGCGTCACCATCACCATGGTGACGTTCTCCTCGCTCCAGATGCGCGTCAGTTCCTCCTGCATGCCGATCTTGGTCATGGCGTCGAGCGCGCCCAGCGGCTCGTCAAGCAGCAGGATTTCGGGCTGCACGGTCAGCGCGCGGGCGATGCCGACGCGCTGCGCCATGCCGCCCGACAGCTGCCGGGGAAAGGCATCGCTGAATTCGGCGAGGCCGACGAGCGCGATATAGAAGCGCGCCCGTTCCTCGGCCTCGGCCTTTGGCACGCCGCGCACTTCGAGACCGAAGGCGACATTGCCGAGCACGGTCAACCAGGGCAGCAGGCGCGGTTCCTGGAAGATCACCGCACGTTCGGCACCGACGCCGTGCACCGGCTTGCCGTCGATGGCGACGCCGCCGCTGTCGGCGGCCTCCAGCCCGGCAAGGATGCGCAGCAGCGTGGTCTTGCCCGATCCGCTGGCGCCGACGATGACAAGGCATTCGCCCGAGCGGATGTCGAGGTTGAGGGTCCTCAGAACGGCGAGCGAGCGCCCACTGATGCTGAACGATTTGGACAGGTCGCGTATGCTGACCTGACCGCCGCTTGTGCTGCTCATCGCGCGCGTCTCCCAACTGGTTGGTCGGTTGCCTTTGTCAGTTGGTCTTGGTTTCGCCCGGCCGGTAGAGGATGTCTGTTGCCTTCAGCTTGCCCTTTGGCAGGCGGCCGTCGCGCTCGAGCACGCTGACCCAGAAGTCGATGTCGCGGTCCGTCGCCTTGGCCCCCTGGCGCAGGCCGAAGCCGGTCCAGTAACGCGCCAGTTCGCCGTTTTCGCCGCGCTTGTCGAGGATTGTGGCGAGCACCTTGCGCGCTTCGTCGGGGTTCTGCAGCGACCAGTCGGAGGCGCGCGCCGATTGTTCGACGAAGTTGCGGGCGGCGTCCGGATGCGCGGCGATGAAGTCGCGCCTGAGCACGACGAAGCCGCCGGCCAGCTCGCCCAGCACATCGGTGTCGTTGAACACGCCACGCACGCCGCCATTGTCGACCAGCGCCCCGGCAAACGTCGCCTGCCAGTAGCCGAGCGCCGCGATGTCGACCTGACGGGAGCGCAAGGTCTGTTCGAGCTGCGGTCCGGGCACGACGACGAGATTGGCGGCATCCGGCGGCAGGCCGACGCTGTGCAGCGCCTCGCGCACGGTGTAGTCGAGATGGGCGCCGAGCGTGTTGACGGCGATGGTCTTGCCGGCGATGTCGGCGATCGATTTGATCGGGCTGTCGTCCAGCACGTAGAAGACGCTACGCACCTTGCTGTTGATGCCGTTGCTCGGATAGGCGGCGACGAAGTCGTTGCCGCCGGAGATCGAGTTGATCACGGCTGCGGTTGCAGCCGAGCCGATATCGACGCTGCCGGAGGCCAGCGCAAACAATGATTCCGGGCCGCCGCCGGAATAGCCGACATTCTCGACCTCGATACCGAGGCCTTTGAAATAGCCGAGCTCGGCGGCCAACTCATGCGGAGAGATGCTGCCACGGCTGGCGAGGGAGCGGAACTTCACTGGTTCCGCTTCGGCAAAGGCGAAGCGCGGCAGGCCCGCGGCGAGAAGGCCGGCGGCGAAGGGCGCGCCGGCAAGCAGGGAACGGCGGGAGATTTTCATGGTCCGGGTCTTTCCTGATTTGAGTTCTGGCCTGGTTGAGATTGGTAAGGGCGGGTGGTCAGTCGACGGAATTGCTCCAGCGGCAGAGCCGGCGCTGCAGGCTGACCAGCGCCTGGTTTGCAATCAGGCCGAGGCCGGCGAGGATGACGATTGCCGCAAACATCAGCGGGATCTGGAAATTGTATTGCGCGTTCATCACCTGGAAGCCGATGCCCTTGTTGGCGCCGATCATTTCGGAAGCGATCAACAGCAGCAGCGCCGTGGTGGCGCTGAGCCTCAGTCCGACGAAGATCGACGGCACGGCGCCGGGCAGCACGACCCGACGGAAGACGGTGAGCTGCCTGGCACCATAGACGCGGGCCATCTCCAGCAGTTTCGGATCGACTTGCTTGACGCCGCCGATGGTGTTGAGCAGCAGCGGGAACAGCGTCGCCCAGAAGATGACGAATACCTTGGACGCTTCGCCGAGCCCAAGCAGCAGGATAAAGACGGGATAGAGCGCCAGCGCCGAGGTCTGGCGGAAAACCTGCAGGATGGGATCGAGCGCGGTTTCGACCGTGCGCACCTGACCCATGAACAGGCCAAGTGGGATGGCGACCAGCACGGCGGCCGCGAAAGCGAGACCGGCGCGCTGCAGGCTGATGGCGATGTCGCCGAGCAGAGTGCCGCCGACCAGCCCCTTCCAAAGTGCCGCGACAATCATGTCGATCGGCGGCAGCACGGCCGCGTTGACCCAGCCCGCGCTGCTCGACACTTGCCAGATTGCGAGGAAAGCGATGAGGACGCCGTAGCGCGACAGGAAGCGGATGCCCGCCCGGCCACCGAGGCGCAGGAAGTCCGTGCCGAGGCTTGTCGTGCTGTCAGGCGTGCCGAGGCTGGCGGCCTGTTCGATGTGCTGCAAGGTCATCGTGTTGCCTCCTGCTTGGAAAATATCGGGCTTCTCGGGATTATTCGGCGGCCAGCACCGCCGAGCGGGCGGCGGTCCAGGGGTTTTCCGGCCGCCTGAGGCCGAGGTTCTCGCGCAACGTCCTGCCTTCATAGGCGGTGCGGAACAGGCCGCGGCGCTGCAGCTCGGGAATCACCAGCTCGACGAAGTCGTCGAGCCCGCCGGGCAGCCAGGGCGGCAGGATGTTGAAGCCGTCGGCGGCTTCGTTGCCGAACCATTCCTCCAGCTGATCGGCGACCTGCGTGGCGCTGCCGATGACGGTATAATGGCCGCGGGCCGTTGCCACCCATTGGTAGAGCTGTCGGATGGTGAAGTTGTGCTCGTCGGCAATCTGGCGGATCAGCGCCTGGCGGCTCTTCATGCCTTCGGTCTCCTTGCTCGGCGGCAGCGGTCCATCGAGCGGATAGCCGGTGATGTCGAGCGTCTGGCCGGCCAGCCCGTTGAGCAGGGCGACGCCGTCTTCGGGCAGGATGAGATCGTTCAGTTGCTGGTACTTGGCGCGCGCTTCTTCTTCGGTGCGGCCGACGAAGGGTGCCACGCCCGGCATGATCAGCACCTGCTCGGGATCGCGGCCGACGGCCGCCACGCGCGCCTTGATATCGCGATAGAATTCCTGCGCCGACGCCAAGTTCTGATGGGCGGTGAAGATGACTTCCGCCGAGTGGGCGGCGAGCTTGCGACCGTCTTCCGATTGCCCCGCCTGCACCACGACCGGGTGCCCCTGCACCGGGCGCGGCACGTTGAGCGGCCCTTTCACGCTGAAATGCGCTCCCTTGTGGTCGATGTCGTGGAGCTTGTCCTTGTCGTAGAAGCGCCCCGATTTCTTGTCGCGGATGAAGGCATCGTCCTCCCAGCTGTCCCACAGGGCCTTGACCGTCTCGACGTGCTCATGCGCGCGGGCATAGCGCTCGGCGTGGGCAGGCTGCGTCTCGCGATTGAAGTTGCGCGCGGTTTCGTCGCCGGCCGAGGTGACGACGTTCCAGCCGGCGCGGCCATTCGACAGATGATCGAGCGAGGCGAATTTGCGGGCGAGCGTGTAGGGCTCCTCGTAGGTGGTCGAGGCGGTAGCGATGAAGCCGAGATGCGTGGTGAGCGGCGCCAGCGCTGCAAACAGCGTCACTGGCTCGAAGCCGGCGATCTTGGCATTGCCGCCTTCGCGGGCGCCGAGCCCGACCGTCAGATTGTCGGCGAGGAAATAGGCATCGAACAGGCCGCGCTCGGCGGTCAGGGCGAGCTGCTTGTGGAACTCGAAATTGGTGGCGCCGTCGGCCGGCGCCTCGGGGTGGCGCCAGGCGGCGATATGCTGTCCGCCGCCGGGCAGGAAAGCGCCCAGTTTGATTTGCCCGGATTTGGTGGATCTGGTCATCGCGGCGTGCTCCTGGACGGATCGGAAAGGGGATCTCGGGTCAGTGGTGCGTTCAGGCGGCAAGGCCGACGCCGTAGGGCACCCCGGTTACACGGCATGCCTCGGCGACCGCCTGCCGGGCGCGGGCGTGGATGGCTTCCGACACCAGCACGCCATTGGCAAAATCCTTGTCGGAGGCGTAGATCGCGGTCGGCATGGTCAGCGCCTCGAAGAAGCCGAACAGCGGCCGCAACTGGTGCTCGACGATCAGCGAATGGCGCTCGCCGCCGCCGGTCGCGGCGAGAATGACGGGCTTGCCCCTCAGCGACGACGGATCGAGCAGGTCGAAGAAATGCTTGAAAAGCCCGGTATAGCTGCCTTTGAAAGTCGGCGAGCCGGCCACCAGGATGTCGGCGCCCAGCAGCCGTTCGACAATGTTGCGCGCCGCCGGGTCGAGGTCGCCGAGGCGCCTTGCCTGCGGCAGGGAAGCGCCGAGATCCTCGATATCGAAGACGGCCGAGGCCGCGCCGATGCTTTCGGCGGCCTGCCCGACGATGTGGCTGACGAACGCCTTGGTCTTCGAGGGCCGGGTCAAATTGCCCGACAGCCCCACCACGAGCTTTTTCGACATTCCTGGCTCCCTCTCAAGCGCTCTATTTTAAGATCTTGGGTCTAGCGATCTATGTTAAATCTAGAGAGTTTGTAGAATTAAGAGAGTGAGAAAATTTCAAAAGTAGCGCATTGGGCGAACGGAGTTTGCGGCACATCGCCCACAATTGGTTCATTCAATGCGCCGCAGCGCGCTGAAAACCCGCCACAGCGCCTTCAGCCGCGATGGCGCAGCGCGTCGGACAGAGCGCATGAAGCCGGCCGGACATATAAGGCAAGTCGCCCTCGGACGCTCCCGGCGCGACGTCGAGGAACTATGTCCCGATACCACGATCCTCGACAGCCTAGCGGTCCTCGGGGAGGATGCAAGCGAGGCACAGGCCACGGCGCTGGAGTGGCTCCGCGGCATGCAGTGAGTCAGGTCAATTTGATTCAAATCCGGCTGTGGATATTTGCTTTTGGCTAAATCGAGGCGGTCATCTTGCCGGCGGGCGGGCAACAGGGAGATGCCTATGACAAGCGACTTTGCCGCCGCACACCTGCACCTTGAACGAGCCTGCCACTATTTGAGCGGCGAGGACGAGACGAGCCGCACGGCTCGTGCGGCTCTGGATCTCCTGATCGATGCAATTGTCGCAGCGCAATACAAGCGGCCGGTGGGAGATGTTGTGGAGTTTCCAAGGCCGGCAAAGCTGGGGCAATCCGCAAGCGGGAACGGGTAGTCCAACTGGCGGCGTCCCTTGTCCTGCCGGATTTACATGAACCAGGTGGCCACCAGGCCGATCGTCGCCGAGAAGATGGCGGCGGTCGTTGCCCAACCGAGTATGTTGGTGCTGCGGCTGTTCACCTGCTCCCCCATGATCCTGCGGCTGTTCGTCATCAGCATGATGAGCAGCAGCAAGGGCGGTGTCGAGAAGCCCTGAACGATGCCGGACCAGACCAGCGCCTTCATCGGATTGAAGCCGAGAAAGTTGAGGCCGGCGGCGATCGCTGTAAAAAATCCGATGGCGAGATAAAATTTGGGTGCCTCTCGAGCCCGGGCGTGCAGGCTGTTTTTCCAGCCGATGGCTTGCGCCACGTCATAGGCAGCGCCGGCGGTCATGACAGGAACCGCGAGGAAACCGACGCCGATCACGCCTGCGGCGAACAGGACGCTTGCGGCCTGGCCGGCTAGCGGGCGCAGCGCCTCCGCCGCTTGCGCTGCCGTGTCGATATCGTGGTGGCCCGCCTTGTAGAGCGTAGCACCCGTCGACAGGATGATGAAATACATGATGAGATTTGAAAACGTCATGCCTATGAGGATGTCCCGGCGCGAGCGGCGGAGTTCGCTGTCGGTAGCGCCCTTCCTTTGGCTGAGCGTTGTGCGCCCCTGGGCAATCTCCTCCTCCACCTCCTCATTGGACTGCCACGTGTAGAGATAGGCGGACAGCGTGGTGCCGATGATGGCGACCAGGATCGACAGGAACTCGCGGTTGAATTCGATCCTTGGAAGCAGCGTTCCGCGCAGCACCGCCGCGGCGTCCGGTTTGGCCAGAATCGCGGCACCGACATAGGCGAGCAGCGCCAACGCCAGCCAGCGAAAGATGTTGCGGATCAAAGTATAGGAGCCGAAGACCTGGAGGGCGAAGATGAGGGCGGCGACGAACAGCACGATCAGCGGAATGGGAAGCGGCACGAATATGTTGATCGCCGCCGCCATTCCACCAAGATCGGCCGCTGCCTCGATGGTGTTGCCGACGAGCACACCCAACAGCACCGACCAGAGCAGCCACCGCGGGTAGAAGTCCTTGATGACGTGGAACAATCCGCGCCCCGACACCTGGCCGAGCTTCGACGACAGGTAGACGACCGCGTACATCATCGGCAACGTCACCGGAGCCGTCCAGAGCAGGTCGGGTCCGAAACGGGCGCCGGCACTGGCATAGGTGCCTATAGCGGAACAATCGTCGTCGGCCGCCCCTGTTATCAGGCCGAGGCCGAGCGCTCGTCCTATGCCGCCCTTGCCCTCCTTCGGTGGGATGGAATGATCGGAACCGGCCTGCCTCATTGCGACCGGACCGGGTTGCGAACGAAAGACGCGGCCTGCCATGCAATAATGGTAAGGATCGGTCGCGGCGCTGGTCTCATTTTGCTTCCTTCAACAACTTGCCCAAACCCGGCGTGCCATGACTTGTTCCGCGACGACCGGACAGGGGTTTTGTCTCAGGCAAAAAAGTTCGGGTTGACCGCTTCCGAACGCGAAGCGACTATCCGTTCGAGGCGAAGATCGCAGGAGGAAATGCAATGGACGAGCCCGGTCAGTGGCGCCACATGTCGAGCGCGCCAAGGGACGGCAGCAGAATCCTTGTCACGGTTCGGCCGTCCGAACAGGGTCCGGCCGAGGTCGACATGGCTTACTGGGCCCGCGCCGATCAGTTCGGCAGCGAAGGCTGGCGCGCCTCCGACTCGTCTCCAGGACGCATCGTCGAATATGCCGAACCCGAACTGAAGTGCTGGATGCCGCTGCCGTCGGCCAATCTCAGCAAGGGATCGATGCCGAGCCCCTGGGAGGGCGAAGATGTGCCGCTGGTGGATGGCTCGGGGATATGAGCTAGCGGGAAGGGTCGTTTTGATCGCTGCCGGGACAGCGCCCCCTCTGTCCTGCCGGACATCTCCCCCACAAGGGGGGAGATTGGCAGCTTCACTGTCGGCCCTCAGAACAGGAATGCGGCTGTAGCGGGGTTCGGGCCGGTGCGGCCGTCGGGCGAATCCATGCCCCGGATAAGCTCGAGGTCCTTCGCTTCCAACTCGAAATCGAAGACATCGAAATTGGCGGCGATGCGGTCCTGGTGGATCGACTTTGGAATGACGATCAGCCCTTCCTGAAGGTGCCACCTGACGATCGTCTGCGCCACCGACTTGCCGTGTTTCCTGGCGATACTTTCAAGCGTCGGATCGCTCAACAGCCGGCCGCTGCCCAGCGGGCTCCAGCTCTCAATGCGGATGTTGTGCCTGTCGTGGAATTCACGTTTGTCACGCTGCTGGAAGCGGGGGTGGAGCTCGATCTGGTTGACGGTCGGCGTGACGCCGGTCTCGCCGATGATCCGTTCGAGGTGGTCCTGGTTGAAATTCGAAACGCCGATCGACTTGATCCGGCCTGATTGCCTGAGTTCGATCAGCGTCTTCCAGGCCTCGACATATCTGTCCTGGCTGGGCACCGGCCAATGGATCAGGAACAGGTCGATCTGTTCGATGCCGAGCTTGCTCATCGTCTCGTCGAAGGCGCGCAAGGCGGCGTCGCGCTGATGCGCGCCATTGCGCAGTTTCGAGGTGATGAACAACTCGCTTCCCGGGACGCCGGCCGAGCGGATCGCCTGCCCGACACCTTCCTCGTTCTGATAGCCTTCGGCGGTGTCGATCAGCCTGTAGCCGGCCTCGATTCCCCAGCGCACCACCTTGGCGGTGATGGCTGGATCGACCTGCCACACGCCGAGGCCGATTTGCGGAATGGCGGAGCCGTCGTTCAATCTGATTTGTTCAGGTCTATTCAGGGTAATCTGTTCAGGCATGTTCAGGTCCTTCTGCATCGTTCCGCCCGGCGCAGGCTCTATCTAGTCTGAATGGCCGCCAAAGCCAGTCGATATCAGGAGAATGTGAGGAGACGGACGTGAAGCGCTGATCCTCCGCTTCGGGCCGACAGCTCTCTGCGACCCACGGACTCCAGGGAACTCTATACAGGACGACCCCACTATCGCGGATTCTGTGGTATTCTGTGGACGATCCGAGGAGGCGACTGCGTTGACCAACAGCTTGGAAGCCGAAGGGGCAAGAGACTGGTCGCCCCTGCTGGTCGCGGCAGAACAAGGCGATGCGGAGGCGGTTCGATCGGAATTGGCGGCTGGCGCCGACATCAATCAGTCGGACGACGGCGGCTGGTCTGCACTTCACCTTTCAGCCCTCAATGGCCGCACAGCTGTGGTGGAGGCGCTGATCGAAGACCCGGAAATCGACGTGAATGCCAGAAACAAGTGGAAGAGCACGCCCTTGAGCCTTGCGTCGGCCAAGGGACATTACGCGTGTATCGCAGTCCTCGTGAGACACCCCCAAATAGAGATCAACGCGCGAGCTGACTACTACGGCAGAACGGCTCTTATCGAGGCGGCGAAGAACGGGCATCTCGAAGTCGTCAAGTTGCTCGTGGAGAATGGCGCGGAAGTAAATCTGACCGACAAGACGGGGAGAAACAACGCGCTCATCGAGGCTATCAAGGGGCGGCACTACGAGATCGCGGAATACCTGCTGGATTCTGGGAAAGTGAGCTTTATCAACAAAGAGATGAGGCTAAACGCCCTGATCTGGGCTGGCAGCTGCCACAACCCTCAGCTTATCGAAAAGCTGGAAGCCGCGATCCACAGTTTCTTCGACGGCAAATAAGGGCCTCGCCCTTATTGTCGCGGGGCGCGTCCGCATCTCCCGTCACGTCGACTCGCTGGATGGCGCAAACGGCCCCGCGGCGCTTCATATAAATTATTCAACCAAACGGTTGACTATCTTAAAGCGTGCGTCTATATTCAACTACATGGTTGAATTAGAGACACCCCAGATGGACGCGGTTTTTCACGCCCTTGGCGACGCCACCCGGCGGCACATGCTTCGCGATCTCGCCGATGGCGAGAAAACGGTAAGCCAGCTGGCGGAACCCTTCGCGATGTCGCTCGCGGCGGCCTCCAAGCACATCAAGGCGCTGGAGAACGCAGGGCTTATTCGTCGAGAGGTGAGGGGCCGCACGCATCTGTGCCGACTAGCCCCTGGACCGCTGGCCAGCGCCCATCAGTGGCTCAGCTTCTACGAGCGCTTCTGGACCGGTCGTCTCGATGTTCTCGAACGCCTTCTTCGCGAAGAGGACGCACGCAAAGCCCAGGATGAGTCCAGGAAATCGCCCAACCCGAATGAAGGAGACGAGCAATGAACCAGATGAGAAGCATCGACGCCTATGGCGAGCTGAGCGAGCCCGCCACGTTCACCATCCAGCGCCTCTTGCCCGGCCCCATCGAGCGCGTCTGGGCCTATCTCACCGAGAGTGACTTGCGCCGGCAATGGATGGCCGCGGGCCAGATGGAACTGAAGGCCGGCAGCTCGTTCGAATTGGTCTGGCGTAACGACGAGCTGACGGACCCGCCTGGCCAGCGCCCCGCGGGCTTTCCCGAAGAGCATCGGATGGAGGGCCGGATCACCGAACTCGATCCGCCGTCCAAGCTTTCCATCACTTGGGGAAACACCGGCGGCGTCTCCTTCTTGCTGGAGGCGAAGGGTAGCGATGTGCTGCTCACCGTCGTTCATCGCCGCCTGCCGGAACGTGCAATCCAGCTCAACATCACCGCCGGCTGGCACATCCACCTCGACCTGCTGGCCGCCCGCCTGGCGGGCAAGACGCCGACCTCGTTCTGGGACGGCTGGAGCCACCTGCGGGAAGAATACGACCGCCGTCTGCCGGCCTGATGTAACTCGCGGCGGCTATCCCTGAGGTCGCCGCCAGCAACACGAAGCAACGCTGAACCGATGAAACGTGCTTGCATCCCGCAAGCCTGATGGAGGAAGTCATGCGCAAATTGATCGCTGGAATGAAGATTTCCGTCGATGGCAAGATGGAGGGGCCCGAGGGTTACGCCGATTGGGTCGACGCGTGGTCGGACGAATACGGCCTGACGCCGCAAATCGATGCCTGCCTGCTTGGCAGCGTCATGTATGCCGGCTACGAGCGCTACTGGAGCGCCATCCAGAACGAGCCCGACAAGCCGCTGCCGATGACCGGCAAATTGCCGAAGCCGGCCGAGCTAGAATGGGCCCGCTTCGCCGCGCAGACGCCGCATTATGTGCTGTCGAACACAATGACTTCGGCGGCCTGGCCAAAGACGCGCTTCGTGCGGAATTTCGAGGATATCGCTGCGCTGAAACAGCAGCCCGGCAAGGACATCTACCTTATGGGCGGCGCCCGAATTACCGCGAGCCTTATCGATGCCGGGCTGGTCGATGAACTCAGGCTGATCGTCTATCCGCTGCTCGCCGGTGACGGAAAGGCGCTGTTTGGGACGGCGAAAAATCGTCGTGGGCTCGAACTGCGCAAGGTCGAACAGCTTTCGGACGGCCGCGTCGGGCTGGTCTATGGGATCGGCTAAAGCGCGTCGCGTTCGATCGGCCTCATGCGACGCGCTTTTTTCGCGGCATGCATTAGCGCCAAGGTCAGGCAACGACGCCGCGGCAGGCCCAGGCGACATTGGCAAAGGACCTCGGGCCATCGGGCCGGCCGGCCTCGTAGGCGTCGCGCATGGCGGCGTCGGTGCGCGCCCGCTCTTCCGGGTCGAGCGCGGCCACATACTTGCCGAGCGGCCCTTCGCCGGCGGCAATCGGCGCCCAGTAATCATCGAAGTTTTGGTAGTCCATGCGGATCATCAACTGGGTTTCCGTAACGTCGCGGAGACCCTGTTCGACAAAGGTCCGTTTCATTTCACCCGGCTGCATCATCGGCTGCGTGCAATAGCGGGCACGCAGCTGGCGTCCGCCTTCACTGAGCACCGCCACCGTGTCGATCATCATGCGCATCCCCGGCATGCCGCCGAGATGGTCCCATACCGTCGCCGCGACGACGCCGCCCGGCCGCACGACGCGGCGCATCTCGGCGACTGCCTTGCCGGCTTCGGGCACGAAATGGAGCACGAGCAGGGCCAGGGCACGGTCGAACGCGCCGTCCTCAAAGGGCAGGGCGCAGGCATCCGCCTGACGGATTTTTATCCGCGGATCGGTGTTGCGCCGGATTGCCTCCTCGACGAAAACGGCCGAAAAGTCGATCGCCGCGACCTCACCGAGGTCAGCGGCCTTGGCGAGCGCGAAGGTCAGACTGCCGGTGCCGCAACCGACGTCGAGGATCTTTTCGCCGTCCTTGAGGCCCGCGAAACCGATGAACAGCGGCGCGAGCTTTTGGCTCCAGCGGCCCATGAGCTGCTCATAGCCGGCAGCATGGTGAACGTTGAAACTTGAAGTCATCGAACCCTCCCTTAGCATAAGCTAAACCTCGACACAGCGATTGCCAAGGCGGGCGAGCATTCGTCCACCTCGGGGAGCCGTTGGCGAAAGCTAACTTACGGATGCCGGGTTGCTTCGTGGATTGAGGCCCCGCGTCGGCCTCGATTAGCCTCAGCGAGTTATTCGGCCGGCAGCCCGCGACGTTTCAATTCGCTGCGCGGCACCGGATCTCCGACACGGAAGCCGAAGGAAATGACTTTCGTCGCGTCCGGATCGACCTCGCAACGAAAGCTCAGGTCGTACCACTGTCCGTTGACGGGAAAGGGTGCACTGGCGACGTCAAGGACCGTGCCCTCCTTCAACCGATACTTGGGAATGCTATCAAAAAAATAGGGGGGCGAGGCGTGGAGCAACTGCCCGCCGAGTTCCGTGGCGCAGAGCTGCCCGACCCGTTCGCCGCGCGGCAAAGCAGCCATTGCGATTGTCGCTATCGGATCACCGGTTGCTGCTTCCGAGAACAACGTCTTGGCTTGCTGAAGCTTCAAGGGTTTTTGCTCCTTGGCGACGTTCGCTGGCTTGGGCTTAGGCGGCGCGGATGCGCCAGGCGACGGAGCCGAGTCTTTGCCGTCGGCCGCAGTCACGGCAGGTGGCTGCGCAAGATCCTGTTTATTGGGATCTTGCGGCGCTGGCGGTTGTTCCGAACCATCCTCCGCACTGTTGCCGTCCAGAGACTTGCGAGGACCGGCGTCCTTCTCACCGAATTGGAAGACAGGTCTCTGCGCGGTGACCTCACGGCTCGTCGGCGTCTCGACCTTGGCTTCCGGCTGCTTTTCCGGCTTGGGCGGTTCAGCGGGGGACGGAGGTTTGGTTTTTTCCGGCGGTTTAGGCGGCGGCACGATATCAACTGCGATGGGCTGCTCCTTCTGCGGCTGCGGCTGCGGGGGCGACAGCGGCAGTGCGGACAAAAGAAGCGCGGCGGCGAGCAAATGCACGACCGCGGAGGCAGGCAAGGCCCACCCGAATACCCGGCGCTGATCCCGTATGTCGTCTCTCATTGTGACCGGTGTGTGGAATGAAATATTGGCGGCATCAAGCATCGATGCCGCCAGACGTCGAAATAACCTGTTGCGAATCGAAAGTCGGCGGCTGCAATGCGGCGCGGCATCCAATCGTGTGGCGTCGGCGTCCGCGCAGGGGACCGGGCCAGCAGCGCATGCATCAAGTCGTCATTTCAGGCGGCTAGCAGGCACGCCCTGCCGGCACGGTGCCGCCGGTTGAAATCACAGGGAAACCGATAGCCCGCCGTCAACCGCCAGCACGTGCCCGTTGACGTAAGCGGCAGCGTCGGAGGCGAGAAACACCACGGCTCCGCCGAGCTCCTCAGGCTGGGCCCAGCGGCCCGCGGGGGTTCGTGCCTCGACCCATTTGGTGAAGGCCTCGTCGTGCATAAGTGCGGTGTTGAGCTCGGTGGCGAAATAGCCGGGGGCGATGGCGTTGACGGTGATGCCGTGACGGCCCAGCTCAGCGGCAGTGGAGCGTGTCAGCCCGTGCAGGCCCGCCTTTGCCGCCACATAGGCGTGAATGGTGGGGCGGCCAAGGATCGCTGCGACCGATCCGGTGTTTATTATGCGCCCGAACTTGTTGGGCAGCATCAGGCGCACCGCGTCGCGCATCATGCGGAAGCAAGCCGACAGATTGACGGCAACCACATGGTTGAAATCCTCGTCCTGCCATTCGACCAGCGGTTTCCGATGCTGGATGCCGGCGTTGTTGACCAGAATGTCGAGGCGGCCGTGGCGTTCGACGATTCCTTCGAGCGACGCCCTTGAGATCGCCGCGTCGGTGACATCGAACGGCAGGGCTTCTGCACCGATCCTTTCGGCCGCCACGGAAAGGGCGGCCACGTCGCGGGCATTGACGATCACCGTCGCACCGTTTTCAGCAAGTGCCTTGGCCATGGCAAAACCAAGACCACGCGAGGCACCCGTGACCAATGCGACACGGCCCTTGAGCGAGAACAATTCCGGCATTGAGATCCCCTATGAAAAGGGCGGGAGTTTCCTCCCGCCCAAAAGCGCTATTTGGCGACGCAGGTGTCGGCTGTCTCCGGAGTGCAGACATCGAGGCCCGTGTAGGTCGGGTCGGCCGGCGGAGCCTTGCCCTCCTTCATGTCCTTCAGCGCCATCATCGTCTTGTAGCCCATCTCGAACGGCCGCTGACCGACCTGGCCAAGGGAGAAACCTTCCTTCATCTGGTCGATCTGTACCGGAAGCGTGTCGGCAACGACAAGGGCCAGGGCTTTCGAGGCGATCTTGTCCTTGTACGGTGCGACCGCGGCGCGGTTGGCGTCGGGAATGAACTGCGGGAAGCCACCGGTTGGGACGAATGCGTCGAGGTTCGGGTTTTTCGCCATGATATCCTCGAACTGTTGCACCGAAAGCGGGAAATCATCGTTGGTGTAGAGCGGACAGCCTTCGATTTCGGTCCAGCCGTTCTGGCCCGTCAGCCGATCCCCGGGCGAGGCCGCCGATTTGGTGCCCGAAAGCGTATCGCGAATGCCCTGCATGCGCTCGTTGTGGTTGGCCGCCGCGGCGCCGCCGGACTGGATGCAGATCGTGCCGCCTTTGGGCTTGATCTGCATGACAAGCTTGGCGAGGTTCTCGCCGATCTCATAATTGTGCGTGCCGATATAGGCAACGCGCAGATCCTTGTTTTCGGGCAGGAGATCGGAGTCCCAGGTGAGGACCGGGATGCCGGCTTCCTTGGCGGCCTGCAGCGCAACCGCCATCGCGGCGGCGTTCGATGGCGACACGGCGATGCCGTCCACCTTCTTGGCCACGAGATCCTGCACGATCTGCACCTGCTCGTCGCCACCACCATGCTCGCCGGGGCCGATATACATGCACTCCACGGCGCCATTGGATTCGGCCTCGGCTTTCTTGCAGCCGTCGCGTGCCTGGTCGAAGAAAGGATTGTTCATGTTCTTCGGCACCAGGGCGAAGGTGTATTTCGCCTGGGCGCCGGAAACGGCAAGCACCATTGCGCCAAGCGCGACGGCGGCCGTCAGCAAATGTTTTTTCATGTGACGTTCTCCTCCTTGGTGTGATGTCCCGCAAGCCTCCCGCCGGCGGGTTTCTAGCGGCGTTTTTTGGGCATCAAGACTGCCAGCGACGCGGCGAGAATCGATTTGCCGCCCGTTTGCATGCCCAAGAGAACCGCAAGAACGATGAAGGCGCCGACGAAGGCACCCTGCCAGTTTGAATCGATGCCGGCCATCAGCAGCGCATTCCTGATCACCTCGAGGAAGGCCGAACCGATGATCGCACCGAAGGCCGTGCCGGCGCCGCCCATGAGGCTGGCGCCGCCAATGACTGTCGCGGCGATAACGCGCAGTTCGTAGCCCTGGCCCATGGCATTTATAGCCGAACCGTTATAGCCGAGGAGCAGGAGCGAGGCGAGCGCGGCGGTGAAAGCCGAGAAGACATAGGCCTCGAATTTAATCCAGTTGACCGGAACGCCGGTGAGCCGTGCCGCCTCCTCATTGCCGCCGATGGCGAAGAGATGCCGGGCCCAGGCTGTGAAGTTGAATACGAAGCCGACAATCAGGGCCAGGATCACCATGGTCCAGAACTGTGACGACAGTTCTGGTATCCAATGCGGTGCCCAGTCGTTCGGACCATGCCGCGGCCATTTCCACTGACCGATTGCCTTCACGATCGGAGCATCGGGCCCGAACTGGTAGAGCATCTGGTTGGCCGAGAATACGACCGCCAGCGAGCGCGCGACGGACAGCATGCCGAGGGTGACCACAAAGGACGGCATCCCGACATAGGCGACAAAGACTCCGTTGACCGCGCCACAGGCCAGACCGGAGAAAAGGCCCATGGCGAAGGCGACGTACCAGGGATAATGCCAGGTGAGGAACAGGCCGGCGACGATGACCACGAGACCCATGACGGAGCCGACCGACAGATCGATACCGCCGGTGATGATGACGATCGTCATGCCAAGTGCCATGATGCCGAAAGGTGCGAAATTGCGCGTCACATTGGCGACGTTTTCAGAGGTGCCGAAGCTCGGCTCCATCGCAGTCATCAACATGACGAGCGCGATGAGCGCGATCATCACCCAGAAGGGCTGACTTGAAATCACACGTTGGAGAACTGTTTTTTCCTTGGTCGGGACGAAATCCGACATGGCCGGCCTGCCATGTTCTTCGACTGAGCCCTGAACGCCAACTGACTCCTGAACACTATTCGCCACGGATGGCCCCCGTTATCAGTCCGGTGATTTCCTCGGGCGATGTTTTGTCGGCTGGCTTGTCGGCAACTTTCGAGCCCCGCCTGAGGACGATAATGCGATCTGCCACGGCGAACACGTCAGGCATTCGGTGACTGATCAGCATGACGCCGACTCCTTGTGCTTTGAGGCGTCGGATCAGTTCGAGTACTTCCGCCACCTGGCGCACGGAGATGGCGGCCGTTGGTTCGTCCATCAGCACCAGCTTAGCATTTGAAAGCCGGGTCCGCGCGATGGCGACCGCCTGGCGCTGCCCACCCGACATCTTCCTGACGAGGTCGCGCGGCCGGGTTTCCGATTTGAGTTCCTTGAACAGCGCTGCCGAGCGATCGATCATCGCCTGCTTGTCAAGAATCCTGATCGGCCAGAAGCCTTTCTTGATCTCGCGCCCCAGAAAGACGTTCTGCGCGGCCGTCAAGTTATCGGCGAGCGCCAGGTCCTGATAAACAACTTCGATCCCCTTGGCGCGGGCCTGCACGGGCTGGTGGAAGTGGCACACCTCGCCCTCGACTACAATTTCGCCGTCGCTCGGAGGAAAATTCCCGGCCACCGTCTTGACTATCGTCGACTTGCCGGCGCCGTTGTCCCCCATCAGACCAACGACTTCGCCTCGCTCCACCTGGAAGCTAACGTCGGTCAGGGCCTGGATAGCCCCGAAATTCTTGGAGACGTGGCGAACCTCAAGCACCGGCATCGCGGTCCTCCCGGGACAACATTTTATCGGTCTTGTCCCTAGTCTATGCACAGCAGCTAATCAGCGAAACGTATTCAACACAATCATTTATTAGGTCAGGCATTTATTAGGTCAGGCCTCCCGGCAGTGACACGCGTCGTCTTAGGCCGTGACCTTGTAGCTGCTGCAGAACACCGAGGACTCGGCCGGTCCTTAAGACAATCACCAGGCGATCCTCAGGCTTGCGCCGCTTCATATCCGTTTCGGGTGAAATGAGTAGGCATTTTGCGAGCGGTGCCAACGCCTCGGGTATGGAGCGCGGCAGAACACGGCTTTGCGTCATTCAAACACACGAGGACAGTGGCCAAGCCTGTCCCTAGCGTGCGTCGGCCAGAGCGCACGTCAGGAGATGAACCCGCATTCGGGGGAGGCGAGGGTCAAGTGTTGAAAATCCGCTCCTTGCCGGCGCTGCACGAGAGGGATATTCGGTCATGAATTTCAAAGGTTTGATCAAGCGTGCCGAGACAGTGGAGAGAGCGTTCAAGGAGCTCGAAACCGATTTGGCGGATGCGTTTAGCGAATGTCTCAATGTGGACGATCAGTCGCCGTTGAACGACGTCACTGTGCCGGATGAGACGGTATCGGATGAGAATCTCGCGGCAACGGATGACAGCTCGCAACTCGAAGCCAATGCGGACGCTTTCGAGACCGCACGACGGCTGTCCCCCCATACGCAAACCCGGCTGGCTGCCTTAAATGCGGTCGATGGGCTCTTTCACGACGCGCAGGAGTATCTGGGGGAGATCAATGCGAAACTGTCGGAGATCGCGACCTCGCATCATCTGACGGGCGAATTCCTGAAACTGCTTCACGGCGACATTCTTCGCGCCAACGAATTGGAGCTGGCAAATACCGGCCTGACCGCGCAGCAAAGGGTGCTGTCCGAACAGCTCCACGATGCAACCAGAAAGCAGCGCGAGCGCGACAGCGCTATCGAGGCCCTGCAGCAGCACGAGGCGAGCCTGGTCGAGGACAAGGAAGCACTTCGCGGCGCGCTGGCTGCGGCAAGGCTGGAACTCGTCGTCGCAGGCAATGCGAGCGCAAAACGCGAGGCCGAGTTCGGCGAGCTTGTCAAAACACTCTCGGCCAGAGCCGTCGAGGCCAACAGACGCTCGCGCGAGAACGAGATGCTGCGGGAGAAACATGTCAGCCTGTCGATCGACCTCGACAAGGCGCTGAAACGGGAGGCCGAGGCTCGGCACAGGCTGGACGAACTCTCGACTGTCCATGCCAATGATGCCGCGCAGGTTTCGGAACTGCTGGCCGCGCTTGGCAAGAGCGAGAAAGAGGAGATGCGGCTGCAGAAATCGCTCGATATGGCGCAGGCAAAGCTATCGGAAATAACGGAAGCGGCCCGCCTCAGGGACGGTGACAGGGAAGCCGAGCTTGCACGCAGTGTCGCGGAGATGACCGGCTTGCGTTCTGAAATCGAGGACCTTCGATCGCGATTGGAGGCCGCCTCCAACCAGAACAGCGAAGCCGCCAGCGAGATCGCCAGGCTCAAGGCCCAAGCGAGCGACGCGGTGGCGGAAAAGCAAATTGTCGAGAAAAAATTGTCCGCTCTCACGAAGGAGAGCGAAAACGACAAGATGAACCTTTCCGCAATCAGCGCGAATTTTTCGCAGCTTTCCCTGCAGCAGGCATCCGAACAGATACAGTTCGACGTTCAGAGGCAGGAATGCGAGGATCTGCGAGCCGAAGTCGCGTCGCTTCAAGCCCGGGTCAAGGAACTGTTGCCCTATGAGCGGCTCCACAAGGTCACCAACGCCAGACCGCGTGAAGACGGCGTGGTCGAGATCACCGCCGCGGTGGCGGAGAAGGCCCGCGCCAGCAGGCGGCGCCTTCGCCTGCGCGCTGCTTCGTAGCTCAGGCGCGGCTGTCTGAAGGTCGACTGGTGCGGAGCGAACATCCATCGATGGGAGCGATCGTTGGGGCTGGCCTCCCCCGCGTCAGGCTGCGATAGTGCACGCCGGGAGGCGGAGGGGGCTGAGCATGCGGCTGTTCACAAACCGGAATCACCTCCGGTGGAGGATGTTGGCCTTCATCGCAATCATGGTGCTTTTGCCGAAGGCGGCGTCGGCCGACACCATTACACCCGACCGGATCGCCGCGGCCCTTGCGAAGCTCGAATTGCTGGCCGAAGGCGTCGTCGCGGATGGTAGCGTACCTGGTCTCGCCATCGGTGTCGTGCACGGCGACGAGGTGATCTTCCTCAAGGGTTTTGGGCATCGCGAAGCCGGAAAACCGGAGACCGTCGATGTTGACACGGTTTTCCAGATTGCCTCGCTCTCCAAGCCGGTCTCCGCCACCGTCGTGGCGGCGCTGGTCAGCGACGGGATCGCTTCGTGGGATTCCAAGATCGCCGACCTCGATCCGGCTTTCCGGCTCGCTCAGCCCTATCCGACCAGCGAACTCACAGTCCGCGACCTGTTTGCGCACCGCAGCGGGCTTCCCGGCACCGCCGGCGACGACCTCGAGGATATCGGCTATGACCGCGCGGAGATCCTGCGCCGGCTGCGGTTCGTGTCGCCGTCATCGAGCTTTCGTGCGGGCTATTCCTACAGTAATTTCGGACTGACCGAGGGTGCCGTCGCGGCCGCGAAGCCGACGGGTAAATCATGGGAAGAGGTCTCCGAAGAGAAGCTCTACCGTCCGCTTGGAATGGCCTCGACCAGCTCGCGTCATTCGGACTTCATCAAACACGCCAACCGCGCCGAGCTCCACGCCAAAATCGATGGCGCCTGGACCGCGAAGGTCCAGCGCTATCCGGATGCGCAGGCGCCAGCAGGCGGCGTCAGTTCCACCGCACGCGACCTCTCGCAATGGATGCGCCTTGTGCTCGGCAACGGGGTCTATGCCGGCAAGAGACTCATTGCCGCCGATGCGCTGGACCAGACACATATTCCCTTGACGGCTCGCGGCAAGAATCCCGTCTCCGGAGGCGAGGCCTTCTACGGCCTCGGCTGGAATATTGAATTCGGCCGGCACGGGCTGATCTGGGGTCACGCGGGCGCCTTCAGCACCGGCGCACGCAGCCTGGTGATGCTCTTCCCCGAGGAGAAGCTTGGCATCGTCGTCGTCGCCAACGCCTTTCCGACAGGCGTGCCGGAGGGGCTGTCCGACAGCTTCGCCGATCTCGTTTTCGACGGAACGCTGGGGAAGGATAAGGTAAAGGCATGGAATAATATCTATGCGAGCATGTTCGGCCCGGTGATTGCGGCGGCCAAGGCCACCTATGCCGCGCCGCCCTCTCCAGCAAGTCCAGCCGAGCCGGCTAGTGCCTATGCAGGCCGTTACTTCAACGATTTCTTCGGCGATGCTATTGTATCGGGCGAAGGAGACACTCTTGTCCTCAAGGTCGGGCCTGCCGGCGCGCGGTCCTATTCGCTGAAGCATTTCGACCGCGACCTCTTCGTGACCTTCCCCGATGCCGAGATGCCGGACAGGCCCTCGGCCGTCAGCTTTGCCGTCGGCCCCGACGGCAAGGCGTCGGCCATCACCGTCGAATTTCTCGACGACAATCATCTCGGCACGCTGCAACGCGTGGAAGATTAGAGCACTTCCAGGAAAGTCCGGAGCGGCTTTCCGTCCATAATTGCGTAAAAACAGATATTTGGAGCGGGTCAGCGACTATCAAAAGCTGAACCGCTTTAGGTCAAAATTCAATCAGCGGGCTGCCGCCAACAGCCGAGATGGTCAAAAAGCAGTCAAGCTTATTATGGTAGGAATCGCCGATAGCGGATTCGACAAATCATGCAAAGACCGACTAACGAGACCAGTCGGCTTTCGTCCCAAATTGGAGACCAGCAGGTGGCCTGGGTGCAGAATTGGGTCTGGCTAGTTAATTGGAACCCGCTGATCGATGAACTCGGTCACATGGCTGGCGAGGCCCTTGATGTCGGATTGCGTAGGATTCTCGAAGACGAGCTCAAAGAAACCGATACAGATGCATCTCCACAGCGATGGGCATCGTGCCATTTTGATGGTCCCCGACCGATTGCCGCTTTGTTCGGAATTGATCAAGGAACAGACATTTTACTCGTTCGGATCGAGGTGCCAGACAACCTTTCTGTACGCGCCGAGACAACACTTGATCTGATGAAGTCATACGCGTTTGTGGCGCTTGACTGATCGTCCGCAATGGGGTCGAACCTGGTCGTTGAGTGTTTGGCTCGTTCTCAACTCAAAGGCGCCGGGCCGAACTGGAGCAATTTGAAGCAATCGCCACTTCCTGACTTCAACTGCGTCAGGAAGGGTTTCGACCGGTCGAGCCATTCCTGGTGCGATCTGGCATCGGCTTCGATTTCATTGGCCGGTGCAAGCTTGACGAAGCCGCGCCCCGTGCTGAAAAGCCAGCACGCGCGGGCGAGAAACCGCCTGCTGCGCTGGCGCAGGAGGTCGGCATCATAAAAGACGTCGAGCACCTCCTGCTTGATCTTCCGTTCCTTTTCGGGATTGGCGATCGCAACCTCGATCGGCTCGCCGCCGATTGCATCCTGCAGGTCCTTGTAATCCAGGGCGATCTGGGTGGTGGCATATTTGATGTCGCTCTCGTCCCGGACGATGTTGAACCATAGCGTTGGGTTGAGCTCGTTGACGACGAACGATGCTTCGAAATCGCGCGACAGATTGAGAATATCGAACCCCTGGACATCGACGTCGCGCTCGACCAGAAGGATCTGCGAAACCTGCTTGGCGAGCCCCGTTCCCTGGGCGCTGACGGCGGCATTGTTTCCGCCGTGTTCCGGACTGACATAGGCACCGCCATCATCCAGCAGCGCGTCGAATTCGCCGAGGGCCTCCACGACAGCGCTGCCGCGGGCAACACGCGCCGCCAGTTTGGCGAGAACCTGCTGGAGCTCCGTTTCGCGTTTGCGCTGGTCCTGATAATTCTGCTGGAAAAAGAAGATGAACAGGGACACGCCAATCCCGATCAGGATCACGCCCAGCTGCGAAAAGATATTGCGATAATATTCCAGCAGCTTTTCACGATGGCGTACGTCGTCACGCACACTGTGCGCCACGCGAAGATTGACGATCAGCGAAACGACCAGGAGCCCGGCGCCGACCAGGATCAGGCCACCGATCAGCAGGTAGCCATGGCGTGAGTTGAAGTCCATTGCTTTGCCGCGCTCCCGAAACCCCAGACAGCGCAGACTAATACCATTCCGCCTCAACACCTACGATCATCCCCACCATTCGGCCACTGTTCTTACAGCCAGGACTATGCTCGCCATCCGCCTCGTTTCGTGGCGGTCTTCTCGCAGCCGGATTCAGGCCGCGTGCTTGGAACCAATGACGGGCGAGACTGTTCAGCTATGACTTTGATACGACGCCGACGTGCCCGGCCGGCTGGGCATGCGGCGATCTTGAGGAGTTCTCATCATGAAGATTTCGTCCAGATTTCGTTCAGTCGCAGTTGCCGTCATCGCTGCGGCGGCAGTTAGCTTTGCCAGCGTCGCGCATGCCGACAGCGGTACGATCCGCTTCGCCGTCTACAAGGCGGCCTTCTTCATCGGCGGCTCCGGAGGCGAGGGCACACTGACCTTCCATGGTCGCCGATATCCGATCTCGGTCGGCGGCATCTCGGGCGGCCTCGCCTTCGGCGCCTCCAAGACCTATTTCAAAGGTACCGTGCGCCACATACGCCGCGCCCGGGATGTGACGGGGGTGTACGGTGCAGCGGGCGGTGGCGGCGCGCTCGGCAAAGGAGCCCAGGTGATCGTCATGACCAATGACAAGGGTGCCCAACTCGAACTCACGGGCAGGCAGGTAGGCCTGCAAGTCAATGCCGATCTCAGCGGTATGAGCATCTCGCTGAAATAAGGACAGTCACTGCATTCGTTATTCCTTGGATGGGCCGGATTTGGCCGCTCCAAACCGCAACCCATCCATCAGCAGCGACACCAATCGGCGCGAGCGGTCGCGCCAGTCCTTGGTGTCCGGGGCCGAATAGATGCCGCCCAGCGCATGCAGCACGTCGGAGGCATCGACATCGCCGCGGATCGAGCCGTCGGCGACCGCAGCATCGATCAGCCGCCGCAAGGCGAGCGTCACCCTGCCGGAAACGTCGGAGAACAGGGTTGAGTTGGTCGTGAGCAGGATGCGCAGGCTTGTCGACAGCCCGCGCTTGGTGGCGATGTAGTCGACGAAGCGCTGCATCCATTGTTCGAGCGCCATGTCGGGCGGATGATCGCGGGCGAGTTCGTCGGCCGCCTGGCACAGTCCTTCCACTTCGCGCCGATAAACCACCTCGACCAGGTGCTCGCGGGTTGGGAAATGCCGGTAGAGCGTGCCGATGCCGACGCCGGCCTGGCGCGCAATCTCCTCCAGCGAGGCATCGACGCCTTGCGCGGCAAAGGCTTTTGCCGCGACCTCGACCAGAGCATCGCGGTTGCGCTGCGCGTCGGCGCGCAGCGGCTTTGCAATGGCGGCTTCGGTTTTGTCTCCAGAAATGACGGGCGGCTCCGCGGCCAATTTTTTCTCCAGTGCTGATCCGAAGCATACCCGGATAGGCAGGCCCCGTTTCAAGAACGCAGACGCTTCCACCTTCGTTACGTCTCCGGCAAATATAATCGCAAGTAAACATAATCACAGGATCGAATCTGGGCCGGCGTTCCGGCAGGCGAGGCATCTTGCCCGCCTCCGGTGCACGGCCCGTGGATGACGTCCGGTGGATGACGACGGAGGATATTTCCTCGCGGCCGGCACTCGTCATCTGTTCGGCCGATGCCGTGGGGCAAAAATGAGCCCATGTTGAGCACGATCCCCTCAGGATCATTGGACTGTCCTGCCCCTACAGACAGTTCAGAGAGCACCACCGGCTTGGGCCG
This sequence comes from Mesorhizobium sp. M0968, assembly GCF_040319065.1. Taxonomy (NCBI): domain Bacteria; kingdom Pseudomonadati; phylum Pseudomonadota; class Alphaproteobacteria; order Hyphomicrobiales; family Phyllobacteriaceae; genus Mesorhizobium; species Mesorhizobium sp. M0968. The sequence goes on along the minus strand of NZ_JAMYNL010000007.1, from coordinate 148,546 downwards.
GTGGTGCTTTTTTGTCTCCAGACATGACGGCCGGCTGCCCTGCCAATTTCCTCCAATTTTGATCATTTTCGATCCGGGGCTTGAACAGGGCGGAGCAGGCCCTTAGGTAACAAACGGAGGCGCCTCCGATTGTGGAGCGCCTTTCTCATGTAATCACGGGATCGGGTATGTCACGTCTTTCGACCTCCCAAGCCGCAGCCCTCCCGGAGCTCGCGCCAAGTCGAACCGACCCCCTCTGCCCTGCCGGGCACTTCCCCCAAGGGGAAGATAGCCTTCACCTAGCCATAAGCTGACCTTGCCGCTCGCCGGCCGGGCACCAGATCATCCCCTCCCGCGTCAAGCAACTGGAGCCAGACGCCCCATGACAAGCAAAACCCGAACTCCAATCCAACTTCGAATCAACGGACATCGACATGAGCTGGAGGTCGAACCGCGCGTTACCCTGCTCGACGCCTTGCGCGACCATCTCGGGCTGACCGGCACCAAGAAGGGCTGCGACCAGGGCCAGTGCGGCGCCTGCACCGTTCATATCGACGGCCAGCGCGTGCTGGCCTGCCTGACGCTTGCCACTCAGGCTGAAAGCAGGGACATCACCACCATCGAAGGGCTTGCCGGGGAGGATGGCACGCTGCATGCGGTGCAGGCCGCCTTCCTCGAACAGGATGCCTTCCAGTGCGGCTATTGCACGCCGGGCCAGATCATGTCGGCGGTCGCCTGCATTCGCGAAGGCCATGCCGGCTCGGATGAGGAGATCCGCGAATACATGGCCGGCAATCTCTGCCGCTGCGGCGCCTATCCGCATATCGTCGCCGCCGTGCGCCAGGTGGCCATGGAGGCCGCGTCATGAGGGACTTTTCGTATCTCCGCGCCGGCTCCGTCGATGCAGCCCGTGAGGCAGCAGCACTTCCCGGCGCCATGCTTCTGGCCGGCGGCACGACGCTTGTCGATCTCGCGAAATGCGGCGTTGCGGAACCCGAGACGGTGGTCGACATCACCCATCTCAAGGGACTGGATACGATCGCCGTCGACGGACGGGGCGCCACGATCGGGGCGCTGGCCAGGATGAGCCGCGTCGCCGATCACGCCGATATCAAAAGCCAATTCCCCGCCGTCTCGGAAGCCTTGTGGCAGGCGGCGTCGGCGCAGCTGCGCAACATGGCGACGATCGGCGGCAATCTGATGCAGCGTACGCGCTGCCCCTATTTCCGCGATCCGGCGAATTTCCCCGCCTGCAACAAGCGCTTGCCCGGCAGCGGCTGCTCGGCGATCGGCGGCGTCACCCGCGGTCATGCCGTGCTCGGCGCCAGCGATGCCTGCATCGCCACCTATCCGGGCGACCTGGCCGTTGCGCTCGTCGCCTTCGACGCGACCGTCCATCTCGGTGACCGCCAGATCGCCGTCGATGATTTTTTCCTGCTGCCGGGCAACACGCCCGACAAGGAACATGCGATCGAGCCCGGCGAGATGATCACCGCGATCGGCATTCCGGCTTCCGCCGCCGCCCGCCGCTCGACCTATCTCAAGGTCCGCGACCGCCAGTCCTATGAATTCGCCGCGGCAAGTGCCGCGGTCGGCATCGAATTCGAGGCTGACGGACGGACGATCCGCGATCTGCGCGTGGCACTTGGCGGCGTCGCCACCAAGCCATGGCGCGCCCTTGCCGTCGAAGAGGCGCTGAAAGGCAAAGTGCTCGAGCCGGAGGTCGTCAGGCAAGCCAGCCTGCTCGCCGTCGAGGCCGCCGTCGACCATGGCGCCAACCACTACAAGATCGAACTGGCGCCGCGCGTCGTCGCCCGCGCCATCCTCAAAATGGGAGAAACGGCATGACCGTTCACGAGTTGAGAACAAGACCCGGCGATGCCAAACGCGGCGACGCTTCGGACGGTGCCGTCCTCGCCGACCAGGTCGGCGGCCGGCTGTCGCGCGTCGACGGCCCGGCCAAGATCACCGGTGCCGCCAAATACGCCGTCGAGCAGCAGCTCGAGGGGCTCACCCATGCGGTGCTGGTCGAGAGCACCATTGCCGCCGGCCGGGTGCGTTCGATCGACACGGCCGCGGCCAAGGCGTCGCCCGGCGTGCTGCTGGTGCTGACGCCCGACAATATCCTGCCGCTGAGAACCGCAACGGACTGGCTGGGCACGCCGCCGCCGGATGTCGCCTATTGCCCGCTGGCGCGCGACATCACCTTCAGCGGCCAGCATGTCGCGGCGGTGGTGGCCGAGAGTTTCGAGCAGGCGGTCGCCGCCGCGGCGCTGGTCAAGATCGCCTATGACGAGGCGCCGGCGATCGTCGACCTCAGCGATCCAAAGGCCGGCGACGGCATCCCCGTCGATGCGATGACCAAGGAATGGGACGAAGCGGAGACAGCGTTCGCCTCGGCTCCGGTCAGGATCTGCAACGCCTACAACACGCCGCGCGAATACCAGGCGCCGATGGAGCCGCATGGCCTGATCGCAAAGTGGCAGGGCGACCAGTTGACGGTCTGGGAGCCGAGCCAATGGCTCGACGGCATGGCGCGGACCTATGCCGAATGGTTCGGCGTGCCGTTCGAGAATGTACGACTGGTCTCGCCCTATATTGGCGGCGGCTTCGGCTCCAAGGCGTTTGCCTATGGCTACGGCGCTGTAGCGGCAGTCGCCGCGAAAATGCTGGGACGGCCGGTGAAGCTGGCGGTCACCAGGCCGCAGACCTTCACCGCCTATGGCGGACGGGCGGCGACGCGCCAGACCGTGGCGCTCGGCGCCAACGCGGAGGGCCAGATCCAGTCGATCGTGCATCGCGGCGTCAACGAGACCTCGGTCGACGGCATGTGGGTCGAGCCGCTCGGCTCGGTCACCTCGGTCATGTACGCGACGCCGAATTTCTCGTCGCGGCAGAACGTCGTGCGGGTCAACACGGTGGTGCCGGGGGCATTGCGCGCGCCGGGCGAGAACCCGAGCGCCTTCGGCATCGAAAGCGCCATCGACGAGCTCGCCTATGAGGTCGGTATCGATCCGCTGGAAATCCGGCTCAGGAATTATGCCGAGCAGGATCCGCATGCGAAGAAGCCGTGGTCGACACGGCAGCTGCGTGAGGCCTTCGCGGCCGGCGCCGAAGCCTTTGGCTGGTCGAAGCGGAACCCCCGGCCGTGTTCGATGCGCGACGGCAACCAGTTGATCGGCTGGGGTGTCGCGGCAGGCACCTACCCGGTACGGCGCGCCTATGGCGAGGCGGTCGTGCGCATTCTCGCCGACGGCTCGGTCGAGGTCGAAAGCTCATCGATCGACATGGGGCAGGGCACCTACACGATCCTGGCGCAGACCGCCGCCGAGGTGGTGGGCGTGCCGGCGGAAAACGTCGTCGTCAAGCTTGGCGATTCCCGCTATGCCCGTGCCGGCGTCACCGGCGGTTCGCGGCTGGCCGGGGTGATGACCGGCGCCGTCCACAAGGCGGCGAGTGCCGCGCTCGACCAGCTGATCGGGCTCGCCATCAGCGATCCGGCTTCGCCGTTCCATGCGCTGCAGGCCAACACGCTCGTCGTCGCCAATGGCCGCATCGCCTCGCCGCGCGGCAACGGCCCTGAGGTTTCGATCGCCGAACTGCTCAGCAGCGTCGGGCGCGAGCATATCGAGGCGAAGGGCGACACCATGCCGGCCAATTCGACGGTCGAGGACCGCTACAAGAACTACACCACCATAGCCATGGCGCTGCCACACACCGAGGGCGACTATTCCCGCCACAGCTGGTGCGCGCATTTCATCGAAGTCCGTGTCGACGAGGACTTTGGCACGGTTCGCGTCTCCCGCGTGGTGTCGGCGCTGGATTCGGGCCGGCTCTACAATCCCAAGCTCGCCGAAAGCCAATGGAAGGGCGGCATCATCATGGGCATCGGCCAGGCGCTGCTCGAGGAGGGCATCGTCGACCGCCGGCATGGGCGCATCGTCAACGACAATTTCGCCGACTATCTCATCGCCACCAATGCCGACATTCCCGACATCGAGGTGATCTCGGTCGGTATTCCCGATCCGCATTCCTCGGTGCTGGGCGGCAAGGGGGTCGGCGAACTGGGCATTGTCGGCGTGGCGCCGGCGATCGCCAACGCGGTATTCCACGCCACCGGGAAAAGGGTGCGGGACCTGCCGATCACGCTGGAGAAGCTGATTTAGGCGGAGGTTGGGACTGTCGGCGCATTGGCGATTGTCAAAAGCCGAGGTGACGACCGATCTCCCCACGAGAGGGGAGATCGGCAGCTTCAACGCTTTGCCTTTTTCAGGCTCACCACGACAGACTGAATGCAAGCTTGCCGAAATGCCGACCGCCGGCTGCCATATGGGCGTAGGCCTCGGTCGCCTGGTGCTGGCTGTAGACCGTGTCGATGACCGGATCGATACGGGCGGCGCCGATGGCCCGCGCCGCGTCGCGCAGGTCGGATACCGAACCGGTGTTGTTGCCCACCACCTTGAGTGCCTTGATGATGATCGGCAGCAGGTTCGTGGTGGCCTCGGCGCCGGTGACGAAGCCGATGGCGAACACCGTGCCGCCGAGCGCCGCGGCATTGATGGAGCGGGCGAAGGTCGCCGCGCCGCCGGTTTCGACGATCAGGTCGGCGCCCAGCCCGTCGGTCAACTCGAGCACCTTGGCGTCCCAGTCCGGCGTCTCACGATAATTTATGAGATGATCCGCACCCAAGGCCTTGGCGCGCGCCAGCTTTTCGTCAGACGACGAGGTGATGATGACCGTGGCGCCGGCTGCCTTGGCCAGTTGCAGGGTCAGGATCGAGACACCGCCGGTACCGAGCAGGACGACGACCGACCCCGGCCCGGCATCGGCGGCGCGAAGCGCATTCCACGCGGTGGTGCCGGCGATCGGCAGCGTCGCTGCCGCTTCGAAGGACAGATGCGCCGGCATCGGCACGACGGCATCGGCCGGCAGCGCGACGTATTCGGCGAGCGAGCCGGGCAGTGTCAGCCCGCGCATCTCTCTGGTCTCGTAAGGCCGCGGACGGCCGCCGATCCAGCGCGGTTTTGCATGGGCGATGACGCGGTCGTTGATGGCGAGCCTCGACACGCCCTCGCCGATGCCGACGATCTCGCCGGCGCCGTCGACGACGGGAATGAGCGGAAAGCTCGGACCTGGATAGTTGCCGCTCGCTATCGCGACATCGACAAAATTGAGGCTTGCGGCGCGCAGGCGGATCAGCACTTCGCCGCGCTGCGGTTCAGGCGTGGGAACGGTGGCCGCGCGAAACGCGTCCAGTCTCGGGGCAGTCAGTTCGATCGCTTTCATGTCTCACTCCGGTTGATGGCCGATTGACGGGCCGGGATTGAGTGAAACTAGCTGCTGCGCTATTGGTATATAATCCTTGTGTTTTACATTTGAGCTCTGCGCCTGATGCAGCAATCGCACGAACCGGCAGCATTGGTCGAAATGGCCGCCTTCGCGGCCATCGCCGAAGCACGCTCCTTCACCAAGGCGGCTGCTCGCATCGGCCGCGACGCGACGATCCTGTCGCGGCGCCTTGCCTCGCTGGAAGAGCGGTTGGGCGTGCGCCTGCTGCACCGGACGACACGAAGCGTGTCGCTGACCGAGGCGGGTTCGGAATTTCTCGTTCGCGTCCGCGCCATCCTGGCTGCGGTCGACGAGGCCGAGGCTGCCGCGTCGGCGCATGCCGGCGGCGGGCCGCGCGGCGTGCTGCGGCTGGCGCTGCCCGGCTCGTTCGGGCGCATGTGGATCGGCCCGCTGCTGCCGCAGTTTCTCGCCGAATTTCCCGATGTCCGTATCGAGGCCGAGTTCTCCAACCGCTTCGTAGATCTCGTCGCCGAGAATTTCGATGTCGCCGTGCGTCTCGGCGCGCTGGAGGATTCGCGGCTGGTGGCGCGCAAGGTCGCTACACGGCGGCGGCTGCTGTGCGCCGCGCCGTCCTACCTCGCCCGCCGGGGCACGCCGACTGAACCTGAAGCACTGCTGGAACACAGTTGCCTGGGCTTCTCAGGCTTCCAGACCTTTCCGGCCTGGGAGATGACCGACAGTTCGGGCCGTCGCGTCAGTATCGAGGTCTCCGGGCCGCTGGTCACCGATGATGCCGAGGTACTGGTCGAAGCCGCCGTGCAAGGCGTCGGACTGATGATGAGCACGGATTGGCTGGTCGGACGCGAGCTCGCCGACGGCCGTCTGGTGCCAGTGCTGGAGGACTGGACGCTTGCCGACGAGGGCGCTGTCTATGTCGTCATGCCTTCGGCCAAGGGGCAAGCCGCCAAGACACGTGCCTTCGCCGACTGGATCGGCAAACGCTTTGCGCCGGTCCCGCCGTGGCGGAGGTGAGGGTGCTGATCTCCCCCTCGAGGGGGGAGATTATGCGCTCAGCCGCCTCCGCCTCCACCACCCTGCTTGATGAAATGACCGAGCAGATCCATCGGCACCGGAAACACGACCGTCGACGAGCGTTCACCGGCGATGTCATGGAGAGCCTCGAAATAGCGTAGCTGCATGGCCTGCGGTGCTTCGGCCAGCATCTTGCCGGCCTCGACGAGCTTTGCCGCCGCCTGCTGTTCGCCGTCGGCATTGATCACTTTCGCACGCCGCAGCCGTTCCGCCTCGGCCTGCTTGGCGATGGCGCGGACCATGTTCTCGTTGAGGTCGACATGCTTGATCTCGACATCGGAGACCTTGATGCCCCAGGCATCGGTGCGCTGGTCGAGAATCTCCTGGATATCGCTGTTGAGCTTGTCACGTTCGGCCAGCATTTCATCGAGCTCATGCTTGCCGAGCACCGAGCGCAACGTGGTCTGTGCCAGCTGGTTGGTGGCGGTCATGAAGTCTTCAACCTGGATCACCGCCCGCTCGGCGTCGACGATACGAAAATACAGCACTGCGTTGACCTTCACCGAGACGTTGTCGCGCGAGATCACGTCCTGCGGCGGGACGTCCTGGACCACCACTCGCAGATCGACCTTCACCATCTGCTGCACGAAGGGGATGAGGATGATAAGGCCGGGGCCCTTGACCCCGGTGAAGCGGCCGAGCGTGAAGACCACGCCGCGCTCATATTCCCGCAGGATGCGAATGGCCGCGGATAGGAACATGACCACGACGAGCGCTGCTGCCAGATAGGCCACATAACCGATGATCATTGCCTTGCTCCATCGCTTCTCACATTGCGGCGCCGTATCGTCAGCACAAGATCCCTGACATCGGCCACCTCGACGCTGTCGCCCACTGCAAGCGGTTCGTCGGCTTTTGCCCGCCAGCGCTCGCCCCGGGCGAGCACGTGGCCCTCGCTGCCCTGCCAGTCGAGGACCTCCGCCGGCAGCCCCTGCATGGCCTGTGCGCCAACACGCGGAACGTTCTTGCGGGCCGCCCACAGATAGCTGCCGGTCAACAGCGCCAGGCCGAGCGTCAGGACGGCGGCGGTGCCGATAACGGCCCACGACATCTCGAAGCCGGGCCCCTCGATCCTGAGCAACATTGCAGCGCCCAGCAGAAACGCAGCCACGCCTCCCAGCCCAAGGACCACAGTCGGGTTCAAGGCTTCGACGACCAGGAAGATGATGCCAAGCAGCATCAAGGCAAGGCCGGCATAGCTGATCGGCAGGAGATTGAGCGCATAGAGTCCGAGCAGAAGGCAAATCGTGCCGATCACGCCGGGCGCGACCGCGCCCGGGCTCGTGAATTCGAAGACGAGGCCATAGACGCCGACCAGCATCAGGATGACGGCGATGTTCGGGTCCGTGATCACGGCGAGAAGCCGGATGAGCCAGCCTGGCTCGAGCGTTTCGACCGGCAGTCCTTTCGTCGCCATTGCCTCTTTTTTGCCGACGATCTCGACTGTCCGGCCGTCGGCCAGTTGAAGCAGTTCGGTGGTGTCGCGGGCGACGAAGTCGATGACATGCTGCTGCAGCGCCGCGCCGGCCGACAGGCTGGCCGCCTCGCGCACGGCCTTTTCTCCCCATTCGGCATTGCGCCCGCGCAATTCAGCCAGGCTGCGGATCAGGGCAACGGCATCGTTCGTCGCCTTGGCGATCATCGCATCGCCCGCGGGTGCGTTCTTCTTGTCCTTGTCCGCCTCCGGGCCATCGTTCTTGCCACCGGGAAACGATGGCAGCGGCCCGCCCATCTCGATCGGCGTTGCCGCGCCCAGATTGGTGCCGGGCGCCATCGCCGCCAGATGGGTGGCGTAGAGGATGTAGGTTCCGGCGCTCGCCGCGTGCCCGCCGGCGGGCGCGACATAGCCGATGACGGGAACCGGCGAGGCGAGAATGCCGGCGATCATCTCGCGCATGCTGGTGACCAGCCCGCCGGGCGTGTCCATCTGCAGGATGAGAGCCTGGGCATTTCGGTCCGCGGCCACCGCCAGTGCTTCCTCGAGCTGCCTGGCACTCGCCGGACCGATGGCGCCGTCTATCTCGACGCGCAACACAATTTTCTCCCGGCCGTCCGCCTCTCCGGTTGCGGAAGAGGGACAAACGGCCGCAACAGCCACGAAAGCCGCGGCAAGCAGGACCGCACGCGCGAGTTTCACGCTCAAAGCTCCACATCTAGGAATATGGGCTGGATTTTGCCGAAATCCATGACGCGGCGCGCGGCGGGTGACGCATCGCACGGTCCTACTGGATGTCGGCCTGCTCAGGCGGCGGCTACGGCACCGTAGAAGCTCCGCCAATCGGGCGCGTTTCGCGTCTATGAAGATCCCGACGACATGCTGCGCCATGTCGACGAAGTCAGCGGCCGCACATGAAGGCGACGGCGGGCTGTCGCCGTCATTCGATCACACCTATGTCTCTTGCGCATTGGAGCCATCTAGCGGGCTTCTATTGCGCGACGTCCTCCTGGGTTGTCTGTTCCTGGATTCGGGCGGGTGCCCCGAGACACTGATCGTAGCCGATGGTGCAATTATTCAGACATTCGTTGCGCCCCTGGATGGATTTGACGCTGTTGTAGTCGATCGGCACAGCCTGGCATTTCTTCTGGCACGCCTGGTCCTTCTCGGCGCAATTCGTGCCGTGGCCCTTAGGGTACTTCTTCGTGGTCGCTTCAGCGTTCAATGGCATGACGGCCAGCAGCGCCAGCAGCGTCGGTATCAGTCGGAGCATACGCATGGATCCTCCCTTGCGCGTTAGACCCTCTACACTTGGAGGCAATGTTAGCGCGCCACTTCCGCTGGCCACATCACCCGTGCGGGGGATGGACGGCAGCGGGGCCGCCGCTAGCCCAGGCAATTTCCCCGTGGTCGGTTCCGATCGTCATCGCTCCGGCCGGCAGCCGATCACAAAACGCGACGACGTTCAGGCAGTCATATCGCGCGCTGGGCACGATCAGACCGTCATAATCGAGGAAATGCGCGGCCTCGCCGATGTCTTGCGACCTCGGATATTCGGCGTGCTTTTCCTGATACGAAAGCTGCCCGTAGCGCGCGGTGTCGAGGCCAAGGGTCTGCAAGGCTGCAAGGTCGAGCAGTCTGAGCGTCCGGTCCAAAGCAAGATCGATCTCGAAGAGATTGTATCTGACGCGCGAAGGGATCACTGGCTGCCCCCGCGTCAGGTGGAATCTCATCTCGCTCAAGGCACCCTCGCGCTCTTGCGAGGTGTAGAGCACGTCGAACGTTCCATCGTCCCAACGGCCGCCGGAGCTCGAGCACTGGATCGGGCTGCGGCCCTGGCGCACCACACGCCAAACCGTCCCGGAGTATTCGACCGGAACCATTTCCTCGATAGCATCGATGAGCCGACTGTCTCGTCTCATCCGCCCGGCGATCGCCAATTACAGAAAGACCTCGTTCTCAAGCCGGTCGATGACTTTGAGCACGTCGAGAGCACGGTCGTCGTGAATGAGATCTATCGCCCTTTCACCGTTCAATTGCGGGTGGCGAGCGTAAAGCCAGGTGCGGATATCGCTTGGCTCGTAGAATTCCTGCAGTCGGCCGACGATATAGTGCAGGTCCGACAGAATGAGCTCGCTGCGCGGCTGGGGCTTGATGTCGCCGGCCTTCCACCTCGAAACCGTGGCCTTGGACACGTCGGTGATGTTTGCAATATCGGTTCCCTTGAGGCCGCCAAACGTACCCAATTCGTCCAGGAACCTGGGGACCGCCCGCAACGCCGTGCTCATGCTTTTCTCTCCGGCTGCCGAGCCACTTCGCGTCGGACCAGCCCTTCAATTGCGCTGTCGCATTTCGGTTTCATAAAAGGAAAATATGAAACAGAAATGTTAATGTCAATCACCCGTTCGGTGCGAAGGCCCTGGAGCCAGCACTTCAGGCCTGAAGTAGCGCCAGCTCTTCCGCGCTCCGATGGCGTGCCTTGCCATTGGCAAGCTCGCCGAGCTGCAATTGGCCGATCGCCACCCGCACCAGGCGCAGCACCTCGATATCGTAGGCGCCAAGCAGCCGGCGGATGTGGCGGTTGCGGCCCTCGTCGAGCACGATCTCCAGCCAGGCGGTTCTGGTGCCGCTTCCACTCGATCGAAAATCAATCGCCTGAATTGCTACAGCGCCCTGGTGTCGCCGGTAATGCCACGGGACAATTTGTTTTGTATAGTCCTTGATGCCACGTGGCCGACGATGGTTCGATGACTTGGGAAGGGAAGATCATGCGAAGCGGATTGGCGAAATTCGTCGTGGCGGGTTGCGTCGCCGCTCAGGTCGTCCTGCAAGCGGCGCAGCCGGCGTTTGCCGCGCCGTGCGGCTGGACGGCGAAACTGGAGGAAGAGGAGGGCGGCAAAGTGCTGATGGCGTCGGTCTGCGGCGGATCGAATGGCGGCGCCCAGCTGACGCTGGCCTGTTTCGGCAAGCCGACGCTGAGCTATGATTTGGGCGACAGCGGTCCGCAACTGGAACCCGGCATCGCTTCGTTCGCGTTCAAGGCCGGCGGCAAGGCGGTGACCAAGACGCTTCAACTCGAAGAAATGTACAACACCTTCACCGTGGAATTGAGCAGCACCGACCCGCTGTTGGCCCTGCTGCGCTCCAAGGGCGAGGTCACGGTCGCCTCGGGCAAATATGGCGAGAACAGCTTTCCGCTTGCCGGCTCATCCGCCGCCATCGGCAAGGTGCTGGCCCAGTGCGGCAAAGCCAAGGCTTCTTCCGACAATGAAGATTGATGAACCCCTCACATTTCGATTTGAATCACGCGAGACGTTGGTCGCGAACATAGAGCGTGATCCTGCTGATCTCGATCCCTGGACAGGGCTTGTCGAACTGGAGGCCGAGGAAAGCAGCCTGGACACCGCGGTGTCAGTTCTCTTGCGGGCAATTGATGCTGTATCCGACAGGGAACAGCTTTGGCGGGCAGCTGCCTGACTGTCGAGTCGCCGCCAGCAGTTCAGGCCTGAAGCAGCGCCTGCTCTTCCGCGCTCAGATGGCGTGCCTTGCCTTTGGCAAGGTCGCCGAGTTGCAGAGATCCGATCGCGATCCGCACCAGGCGCAGCACCTCGATATCATGGGCGGCGAGCAGCCGGCGGATATGGCGGTTGCGGCCCTCGTCGAGCACGATTTCCAGCCAGGCGGTGCTGGTGCCGCCGCGCAGCAGCTCGATCGAGCGGGCTGCCAGCAATTCGCCGTCGACGGTCGCGCCGGCGCGCAACCGCGCCAGCATGGCCTCGTCGGGCAGCGCGCCGATCTGCACGTGATAGGTCTTGGCGACGTGCGAGGCGGGGTCGAGCAGGCGCTGCGCGAAGCGCGTGTCGTTGGTCATCAACAGCAGGCCTTCGCTCGCCTTGTCGAGCCGGCCGACCGGCGAGACGAAAGGCAGGTCGAGGCCTGCCAGGCAGTCGTAGACGGTGCCGCGGTCCTGCGGGTCGTCGCGGGTGGTGACCAGCCCGCGCGGCTTGTTGAGCATCAGATAGACCTTGCGCTCGGCGGCGACGCGGCGGCCGTCGACCTCGATGCGATCGCGGCCTGGATCGACGCGCATCGAGCCGTTGCGCACGATCTTGCCGGCGACCCGCACGCGCCCCTCGGCAACCAGATGCTCGGCCTGCTTGCGCGAGCACAGGCCAAGCTTCGACAGCGCGCGACAGAGGCTGACGCCGGGAGGCTGGGCCCCGGGGGCAGGGCGTTGCCGGGCAATGTTCGGTCGCGGCGACATGATGTTGCCTGTGGATTCTTGTATACGAGCATCCCACTATAGCCGGCCGCCGGCTATGTCCACGGAAGGGAACTGCATATCGTTTGCGTCGTGCGCAGCGGCTGCGAGGACTTGCATGAAAACAGCCATTCGCCTTTGCCTGCTGCTCGCCTTCCTGCCGACATCGCCGGCGCATGCCGGCTGGCAGGCGGTCGAGAAGGTCGAGACCTATGCCATCTCAGGGCAATCCGGCCCGGAGCTCTATGCCTCGATCGGCGGGCGCGGGCCGCTGCTCGGCGAGCGCCGCGTCATCGCGCATACCAATTTCAAGCTGACCTGGGTAAGGGACTACCAGCCGCAAGGCGACGCCTGCGTGCTGGTGTCGGCGCAGCCGAAGCTGATCATCACCTACACCTTGCCGAAGCCGGCTGCGGGGCTGCCGGGCGCAATCCAGAAGAACTGGGAGGTTTTCGCAGCCGGCCTTGCCGCCCACGAGAAGGTGCACGGCGCCAGCATCGTCGACATGGTGCACAAGATCGAGGCGGCCACCATTGGCCTGACCGTCGCCGATGACCGTGGCTGCAGCAAGATCAGGATCGAAGTGACGAGACGGCTCGCCGGAATCTCGCAGGCACAACGGCAGGCGAGCCGCGATTTCGACCGGGTCGAATTCGGCCCGGGCGGCAAGCTGCGGCAGCTTGTGTTCACGCTGATGACCGGCGGATGACGCTGCGGGGGCGGCGCAGGGTACCACCTTGCGGCCTCACGCCTGCGCGGTCGGATAGAGCGTCAGGATGTTGACGTTGACCCTTGGCGGCTGGCTCACCGCATAAAGGATGGCGGCGGCGATGTCCTCGCTTTCCAGCTGCTCCATGTCGCCCAGCCTCTGCTCGACCGCCTGGCGCACATCGGCGCGCATATTCTGGGTGAACTCGGTCTTGACGGCGCCAGGCTCGATGCAGGTGACGCGGATGCCGTCCTTGCCGATCTCGCGGCGCAGCGATTCCGCCATCGCGCTCACCGCGTGCTTGGTGCCGGAATAAACCACCGAAGGGTGGATATAACGGCCGGTGCCGGACGAGACCACGACGATGTGGCCGGCGCCTTGCCGCTGCATCGACGGCAGTGCCGCATGGATCGGATAAAGCAGGCCCAGGATGTTGACGTCGACCATCCGGCGGTATTCTTCCGGCGTCGTGTTGCGGAACGGCGCGGCGACGCCGACCCCGGCAACCGCAAGCAGCATGTCGAGCCGGCCGTACTCCTGCTGGACCCGCTCGACCATCGCCGTGGCTTGCGTTTCGTCGGTGACGTCGACGGCAATCGGCAGTGCCGCGCTGCCGGTCTCACGGATCCGCTTCGCCAGATCGTCCAGCCGCTCGGCGCGCCGCGCGGCAATCGCCAGCGTGGCGCCCTCGGCCGCCAGCGCCAGGGCGGTGGCCTCGCCGATGCCGGAAGAGGCGCCAGTCACCAAGGCGATCTTGCCGCTCAGTTTTCCTGTCTGCATCTTTTTCTCCTGACGCTTTGGACCGGCCGTGAAGCTAGGGCGCGGACATTCTGGAACAATGCTGATCGAAAAACCGAATGCACCGTTAGGGTTTTGGCCCCAGCAAGCCCACGTCTGCGCACGAACGGGCCTTGACGCGACCGGAGGTGTTGCGTCTTGATACGGGGGCTGCGGGGCTTCGCATGAAAACAGCTGATCGACTACGTCTGCGGGTGGCTTGTTTGCATGCGACGCTTGCATGCACCCCCGCGATCCTCTCGCGACCGACAGGTCTGAGCGCCAGATGAAGGTCCTCGTCGTCCATTGCCATCCCTGCGCCGACAGCTTCAGCGGCGCGGTGCGCGACACGGTGCTGGAGACGCTTGCCGAAAGCGGTCACCAGGTCCACCTGCTCGACCTCTATGCGACCGGCTTCGATCCGGTCATGCGCACGCAGGAATGGCGCGGTTACCACGACAAGGCGGCGAACCTGCAACGACCATCACCATCTATCACAACCCCGATTGCGGCACCTCGCGCAACACGCTGGCCATGATCAGGCAGTCCGGCGAGGAGCCTGAGGTGGTCGAATATCTAAAAAATCCGCCGTCGCGCGAAAAGCTCGTCGAGCTGATCGCAGCGATGGGCATGACGCCGCGCCAATTGCTGCGCGAAAAGGGCACGCCCTATGCCGAACTTGGCCTGGGCGAGCCGAAGTGGAGCGACGACGAGATCCTCGATTTCATGCTGGCGCATCCGATCCTGATCAACCGGCCGATCGTGGTGACGCCGCTCGGCACCATGCTCGCCCGACCATCCGAAGCGGTGCTCGATATCCTGCCCAATCCGGATATCGGCCCGTTCACCAAGGAGGACGGCGAGATGGTCATCGACGCCAGCGGCAAGCGCGTCGGCTAGATATCGTCTTATTTCGATCTTTGTCGAAATTCTCTTGACGTGCAGCGATTCTGGAAATAGTTTATTTCCATGAAACTCGAAAAAGCAGCCTCGCAACTTGAAGCCCTCGGCAGCCCGACGCGGTTGCAGCTCTATCGGACGCTGGTGCGGGCGGGCGATGAGGGGCTTCCGGTCGGGCGCATCCAGGACAGGCTCGGCATCGCCGCCTCGACGCTGTCGCATCACCTCAAGCGGCTGGTCGACACCGGCCTGGTGACACAGGAGCGCCAGGCGACGACGCTAATCTGCCGGGCTAACTATCCCGCCATGAACGGGCTCATCGGATACCTCGCGGACGAATGCTGCGCCGACGCCACCTGTGCGCCGGCATCGACGGAAGCGGCCGCCAAAACGGCGGCATGAATTTTTTTGGCAGTATAATTCGAAATTACCGGAAGGATGGAAGAGATGGAGATGATCGAAAAACTCCCCGTTGCAGTGATTGGCGCCGGGCCAGTCGGCCTGGCGGCAGCGGTCCACCTCATCGCGCAAGGCATTCCTGTCAAAGTCTACGAAGCCGGCAATGCGGTTGCATCCAATCTCAGGGATTGGGGCCATGTCCGTGTGTTCACGCCTTGGCGCTATTGCGTCGATCAGGCGGCCAGAAACCTGCTCGAGGCGCATGGCTGGCGGATGCCTGAGCCCGAGGCATTCCCAACCGCGGACGACCTCGTCGCGGATTATCTCGAGCCGCTTGCAAAGCTTCCGCAATTGTCGCCGTCGATCGAAACCGGCGCCCGGGTCGTCGGCATTTCGCGCTGGGGCGCCGACAAGGTGCTGAGCAAGGGACGCGAGAACCGGCCGTTCATGCTGGCGGTCGAGACTGCCGATGGTACAAGACGCGACAGCGCACGTGCCGTCATCGATGCTTCGGGAACCTGGCAGATGCCGAACCCGCTCGGCGCCGGCGGAATTCATGCCGAAGGCGAAGCCGAGTTTGCCGACCGCATCGCCTACGGCATACCCGATATTCTCGGCCGCGACCGCAGCCTTTATGCCGGCAATACGACGCTGGTCGCCGGCTCCGGCCATTCGGCCGCCAATGCGGTGCTGGATCTCGCCAGCCTGGCAAATGTGGAGGCCGGCACCGCTTTCATCTGGACAACGCGCGGCACCGACCTGGTGCGCATCTACGGTGGCGGTGATGCCGACCAATTGCCGGCACGCGGCGAACTCGGCGCCGAAGTGCGCGAACTCGCCGAGAGCGGCGGCGTCAGGCTGGTGACGGGCTTTGCGGCTGTTTCGATCCGCGATGCCAACGGCCGGCTGGTCGTCGAAGGCCAGACCAGGGACGGTTTGCAGGCGCTTGGCCCGGTCGACCGCATCATCGCCGCGACCGGGCAACGCCCGGATCTGTCGCTGACCCGTGAGCTTCGGCTCGAGCTCGATCCATGGCTGGAAAGCGTCAAGGCACTGGGACCGTTGATCGATCCCAACGAGCACTCCTGCGGCGACGTGCCGCCGCACGGCCACCGTGAGCTCAGCCATCCAGAGCAAGGGTTCTACACAGTCGGCATCAAGAGCTATGGCCGCGCACCGACCTTCCTGCTGCTGACCGGGTATGAGCAGGTCCGCTCGGTCGCGGCGGCGATCGCCGGAGACATGGTGGCGGCCGACAATGTCCAGCTCGTGCTGCCCGAGACCGGCGTCTGCACCGTGCCGCGGATCGGCGTGGCCGACAAGGGGTGCTGCGGCGGTCCGGCGCCGGCAGTGGTGGATGCGTGCTGTGTCGCCGACGCCAAGGCGAAGGCGGTCGGCAAAGGCGGCTGTGGCTGCAGCGTCGCGGCATGAGTTTTTCGCCGCCTTCGCCGGCCATCCTGCGCAGCCGCGGCGCGATCATCACCGCGCTTGGCCTGACGCAGATCATGGCGTGGGGTTCTTCCTACTATCTTCCCGCGGTCATCGCACCGGCAGTCTCCTCCGATACCGGCTGGCCGCTGGCATGGGTTGTCGGCGGCCTGTCTCTCGGCTTGCTTGTGGCCGGATTGATCTCTCCGCGCGTCGGGTCGTCGATCGAGCGGCATGGCGGCCGCAATATCCTGGCGTTCAGCGCCGGATGCATCGGGCTCGGCCAGATCGGGCTGGCTCTTGCCCCTAATCTTGCGGCCTATATCGCGGCCTGGCTGATCGTCGGTCTGGGCATGGGGGCGGGGCTTTACGATGCCGCTTTCGCAACGCTTGGCCGCCACTACGGCCACGGCGCGCGCTCCGCCATCACTATGCTGACGCTGTTCGGCGGCCTTGCCAGCACCATCTGCTGGCCGATCTCAGCCTTGCTGCTGGGGGAGGTCGGCTGGCGCGGCACCTGCCTGGTTTACGCCGCCTTTCAGCTGGCAATTGCGCTGCCGCTCTATCTCGTGATCCTGCCCCGGGAGCCGCCGCAACCGGCAGTCAAACCGGGAGTGAAGAAGGCGGCACCCATTCTCGACAACCAAGCCGATCCGTCGATCATGATCGTTCTGGCCGCGACCCTGACACTCGCAGCGGTGATCTCGTCGACACTATCGGTGCATCTGCTCACAATCCTGCAAGGCAGCGGCATGGCGCTTGCCGTAGCCGTAGGGCTCGGCGTGCTGGTTGGTCCATCACAGGTGGCGGCGCGCGCGATCGAGATGATGATCGCGCGCTACCACCATCCGATTTTCACCAAGTTTGCCTCGGTTACGTTTGTGGCGATCGGCGTTTCGACGCTCTGGGCCGGCATGCCAATCATCCCGCTGGCGCTGGGCTTCTACGGCGCAGGGATCGGCCTGGAATCCATCGCGCGGGGGACGTTGCCGCTCGCGCTGTTCGGCTCTAACGGCTACGCGAGACTGATGGGCCGCCTCGCCATGCCGAGCCTGATGGCCCAGGCGGCGGCACCCTCGGCCGGAGCATTGCTGCTGGAGCGCTTCGGCCCGCACGGGACGTTGGCCGCGCTTTCTGGTCTAGCGCTGGCCAACGTCATCCTCGCATGCGGCTTGGGCTGGCGGATGCTCCGCCGGCGGCAATCGCAGGTTCAAACCCGATAGGATTTCGACCTGCGTTCAGCGCCTTCAACTGGAGAGCGGGAGATCTTCCAAGGGATCGACAAGGAAAGACGCGGCGATCAGATCGTCCGCATCGAGGCGCAGTGAGCCTTTGGCGCCGCCCATAATGGCGGCAACCTTTTGAAACGTCTTGATCTCATGCTCGGTAATCTGGGCACTTTGCATTCTGGATTTGAGGTCAGCGACGCGCAGCCCCAAACTGTGGGACATTCCGATTTTACGGTTCGACATGGTAAGATGCTCCTCCCCGGCCCATGTTGTTTTGCCACCCGCCCTTATTCGTATTTCCTCCGCCTGCCTAAATATGAGGCATCGCGATACAGCGCCCGAACGCCCGATGCAAGGGAAGGTTCCGGCGCGCAGAGGTCACGAAATAATAATACGAAGGAAGTACGGCCGATGGTCCGGCCGGAGGTAGGACTTAGGTACGACGCCCCGCCGGACAGAGGGCTCCGGTGCCTTATCGGCTGGCGAGGACCATGCGGTTGCCTTCGCTGTCGCGAAACTCCGCCACTGTGCGCCCCGGCTGCCACGGCGCCTCATGCGCTTCGGTGATGATCTCGACGCCGCCCGCTTTCATGGCCGCGATCATTGCCCCGACATTTTCGTCGACCAGCACCAATACAGGCTCCGCTCCGGGAGCGTCGTCGGCGCGCCTGACAAAATGCAGGTTCGTCACGGCATGCGGAAATGCCAGCTCGATCCAGCGCCAGCCGCCATCACCCATCTTCTGGTCGGCCATGACCTGGCAGGCGAGATGCCTGGTGTAGAACGCCTTGGCGCGGTCCTGCTCGAACACCGGAAGCTCGGCAAACTGGATATGCATGATCGTCTCTCCTGCTTGATGGCTGCCGCGCAGCCGCCCACGCGGGAAAGACGATGCGGGCAACCGAAAAGATTCTTCGGCAAGGAGAATCTTTTCAGCGCAGCCGGTCGTCCTTCGTTCATACCAACCAGTCAGGAGACGATGATGAACTACGCGCTCATTCGATACGGTGTGAACCAAGCCGACCTGGAAGATAACCGCGTGCTGGTCGAAAAAGTATTTGAAGCGCTGGGCGAGGCGGCACCGCCGGCGGTGCGTTATCTCGTGCTCGAACTGGACGACGGCTCGTTCGTCCACATCGTCTGCCAGGACGGCGATTCGTCGGCGCTGACCGGGCTTGCCGCCTTCAAGGCATTTGCGGAAAACCACGCCCAGCGCCGTTCGACCCCGGCAATGCGATCGCCTGTTAAAGTCATCGGCAACTATCGTATGCTGGCGGATCAGAAAGCCGGGTAGCGCCCGCCATGCCGCTCGCGCAGAAATGGGAAGCTACGCCGAAAATGAACAGGGCGACTTTGGAGGCGATGCTCGTCGGGTTGCGGCCAAGGCTGCATCGATACTGCGCACGCATGGCCGGCTCGGTGATCGACGGCGAGGACATCGTCCAGGAGGTGCTGATCAAGGCGCTGCAGGCGATCGACGGCGGTGCGATCGTCGAACGTCCCGAGCAATGGCTGTTTCGCATCGCCCACAATGCCGCGCAGGATCATCTGCGGCGGCGCAATCGGGAAAGGTCGCGCATGACCGAGGCCGACATGAGCGTCATCGAGGATCCCTCCGGCAGCGCCGACAGCCGGCTCGCCGCCCAGACCAGCCTGCGCTCCTTCATGCAGCTTTCGGTGCCGCAGCGCAGCGCTGTGATCCTGGTCGACGTGCTCGGCCTCAGCCTGCACGAGACCTGCGAGGTGACCGGCACGACGCTTGCCGCCACCAAGGCCGCGCTGCATCGCGGGCGGGCGCAGCTCAAGCTGCTGGCGCTGCAGCCCGAACAGGCGCTGGCGCCGAGGCTCGACGCCGATGACGAGCGCCGGCTGCGGCGCTATGTCGACCTGTTCAACGCGCGCGACTTCGACGCTGTGCGGGCACTGATCGCCGAGGACGTGCGGCTCGACGTCGTCAACCGCGTCCGCCTGCGCGGCAGGGCCGAGGTTTCGACCTATTTCGGCAATTACGACCGTATCAGCGACTGGACATTGTCGCTCGCCGTGGTCGACGGCCGGCCGGCGATCCTCATCCGCGACCCGCAGGCGGCCGACGGCGCTGTGCGCGGCTTCATGCTGGTCGAATGGAGGGACGATCAGGTCATCCAGATCCGCGATTTCCGCTATGCGCCCTGGTGCCTGGTCGACGCGGAGATCAGGGCCGTGGAGGGGTGAGGAGAGCGCTGGAAATGGTGCGAAATGGCGATCAGGCAGCCTCCTGCTGTTTGACCCAAACGCAATTGCCACATGGCAGCAAGTTCTTGGAGCGGTTCCGGTTCTCCTGGAACCGGTAACTCGCTCTAACTATCTGTTTTGGCGCATTTATGCGGACGCCAAATGACTCCATTTGGCTGCAAAATGCTCTAGCCGATACGCACGCGGCGCGTCACCTGGCCATTGCTTTCCCAGTATGTGTGTTTCTTGGCTATCAAGGGATCGTCCATCGCCGGTTGAATTTGTCCTGTGGTGCTGACCGCGCGCGAGGTCACCGTGTGTTCTCCAGGAGAGGGATTTGCCCAAGCCAGGGACCAGATTTTCCAGGCGTGTTCGGCCTCCTCACTGTGGTCAATGGTCGCTGGTGTCCAAGGCCCTTGATCGATTTGCACTTCGACCCGGTCGATCGGCGCCCCCCAGGCTGCCCCAACGATGCGGTAATCTGAATCTTTCCGGGTAACCTTCGCAGGCGCGGACTTTATCAGCGCTCGCCCGACTGACGTCTCGGCCCATACGGTCTCGCCGTTGTGGTCCTCCTCCCGGATGGTGACATAGTCACGGGCCATCAGAAGGCTCATGAACCGCGTATCGCGAACTTCGATGCGCTTTAGCCACTTGACGTTGGCGATCCCGTACCAGCCTGGCGCAATGAGCCGTACCGGGAAGCCATTGGGCGCCGGCAAGGCGGCCCCGTTCATTTCATAGCAGAGGAGATTGTCGGGGTTCATCGCGTCGGCGAGCGACATGCTGCGAGCGAAGTTCTGCTGCATCTTGACGTCGCGTATCGGGATCTCGCCTGTGTCGGTACCGAAAAAGACGACCTCGATGCCCTTCTCCAGAACGCCGGCTTCCTCGAGGATCGGGGCGAGCGGCGTCCCTGCCCAGCGAGCATTGCCGATGCCGCCGGTGAAAAAGGGAAACCCGTGGTTGCCCGAGCATTCCACTGTGAAAACGACCTCCTGCCGCGGTCGCGCCCTGATGTCGGCGAGCGTTAACTCGAGGGGCTTCTTGACCAGGCCTCCGATCTCCATCGACCATGCCTTCTCGTCGATCGTCGGTCGGTTGAAATGCGAGATGCTGAAGAACTTGTCGTTTGGCGTTATCCAGCTATCCAAATCCTCCCAGACAAGCTGCTTCTGGATACCCGCCGGATCGGGATTTTCGGTCGGCTGATCCAGCCATCGAATAACTTCCTCGTTCGGCCGTGTTGGAAAAGCGTAAGCCCGGCGCGAGGTATAGAGAGCAGCAATTGCGGCAAGAGCCGCGCTTCCTTGAACAAGAAGTTCTCTGCGCTGAAAATCAGGCATGTTGTTTACCTCCCAGTTGATCCGGAACGGGCTGCAACGTGCCTTAGGCCGTAGCCTGATCACGGATAGGCGACACAATGTGAGGTCTGCCCACCCGGAAGTATCCGGGTAGGTCAGATAATCACCGACGCAAGTCAAGCATGTGAAGCGTTGCACGAAACGCTAGCTCGCGTTTCGCATGCTAAGAGTGCGCCTTTGAGAAGGAACTGTCCACAACTTGGACGGGACATGATGATGATTGCAGCATTCCATGCCGATTTCCGATCCTGCCAAAATCGTTGCTGCTCGGATCGCTGCCGAACGCCCGCTTCTGGGTCATTTCCGGACCTTCGCGGGTTCTCGTCGAACCGGTGTTTCCTGCAGGCCAGTGGGTTGGCCGGGCGGCCGGCACCGCCCTGATCGCCTGGGGCAGCGCAACGCTTTTGGTCTGACGACCAGGGCCGCCTCGAATGTCGCATTTGCAGGAGGAGGCGGGCCCGGGCGGCACATCAGAACCGAGGTGGCCAGCAAGCAGGCCGCCTGGCTCGGGCGCGGCAGAATCAATCACACGTGAACCATTCGCCAACCGAGCGGGGACACCCTAATTGGTGGTGACTTGCGTCACCGCCACGCCGGTTATCCTGCCGTTCCCGGCTGTGTAGGTGAGCGTCTGCGTGACCGTGGCGTCCTTCTGGTCGGGAGACGAAGCAGGATAAGAGGCGGCGAAGCCGAAATGGCCGTAACGATCGGGCTTGGCGGCGCCAAATTTCGCGGCCACGTCGCTCAGCGGCGCTCCGACGCCGGGCGTATCGAGTTCAATTGCTGTCAGGCTGGCAGGCGCGCCGGCGCATCCTTCCGGCACCTTGCCTTCCGGGTTCGGCTGCAGGGCGACGGACAGGACACCGTAGTCGGAGCCGCCCATCTCGCCGGAGACGAACCAGAAGATCGACGGCGATCCGCCGGCGTCGGGGCCGGCATAGCAAAGCCAGTGGCGTGAATCTCCGGCGTCACCTTCATCGTGCATCGCTCCGCCGAAGGCTTTTTCGACATCGGCAAGCGTGGTTTCCTCAAGCTTTATCTCCAGCGGCCCGGCCTTGACCTGCTTGAATAGCGGGCTGGCCAGCGGCGAGTTGATATCGCCCAGGGATGGAATCGCCCGGTCCGGGTTGAGCGGCTTGGCCAGCGTCGTTGCATTGGTCACCAGTCCGGCAACGATGAGTGCGAAATATCCGGCGTTCTGTCCCATGCCGATCTCCTGTCGTTCGAAGTGAGGGCGGAAGGATTTGCGAGCGGGTGCTACCCTGTCTGGTTAATACCCAAACGGGTGCACGACGAACTGGTCCAAGATAAATTCACAACGGCGCAGCCTTCAACGTCATTCCGGCGACTTGGCAACCAAAGTGTAATCGAGGCTCACAGTTCCTTTTCGGCCAGCTCGCGAAACGCGTCGGGAACCGACCGCTGTAGCCCGAGCGCGACCGAGGCGTAGCCCACCGCCTCCCAGCCGAAGCGGTCGCGGATCTTGTCGACGGCGCGGTCCGCGGTCCAGCGCGCCGCGCCCTTGCTGGTGCCGGGGCGGCGGCGGTCGTCGTCGAGCCCGAGCGGCAGTTCCAGTTGCAGGCCGGCATGCTGCTCCAGATGCGAGACGGCGATCGCCAGCAGCGAGATTGTCTTTTCGTGCGGATGGTCGATGAGCACCTTGCGCACCAGCGCCTCGGCGATCTCGGCCAGCATGGCGGTTGCCGATATCGGCTGGTCGAGCGTGATCGAGCGCGTCACCGAGCGCAAATCGGCAAAGCGGACGCGAACCGTCACTGTACGGCCGGGCCGGGATTTCGCCCGCAATCTTGTGGCGACCCTGTCGGCCAGATGCAGCAAAGCCGGCACGAAGACCTGCTCCTCGGCCGGCTTTCGGCCAAGCGCCGACTGCGCACCCGCCGAGCGCGCCCGGCGCTGCGTCTCAAGCTTGCGCGGATCGCGGTTCCACGCCAGCGCGTTGAGTTTCTCTCCCGCCGCCGGCCCGAGCAGGCGCTCAAGCGCCCCACCATTGGTCTTCGCCAGCTCGCCGATGGTGTTGACGCCGATGCCGGCCAGCCGCTGCCTGGTGACCGGGCCGACGCCCCACATCAGCTCGACCGGCAGGTGGTGCAGGAACTCCAGCTCGTGGCGCGGATCGACCACCACCAGCCCGTCCGGTTTTGCGACCTGTGAGGCGATCTTGGCCAGATGCTTGGTGCGGGCTACGCCGACCGAGATCGGCAGGCCGAGCTCGGCCCGCACGCGGCGGCGGATCTTGCCGGCGATCTCGGCCGGCGAGCCGAACAAATGGGTGCAGCCGGCGACGTCGGCAAACGCCTCGTCGATCGAAATGCGCTCGACCACCGGCGTGAAATCGCCGAGCACCTTGATTGCCGCATCGCCCAGCCGCTGATAGTCCTTGAAATGGCCGCCGACGAAGATGAGTTGCGGGCAGAGTTCCCGCGCCCGCCGTCCCGGCATACCGCCGCGCACGCCGAACGCCTTGGCTTCATAGGATGCGGCAAGCACTACCCCGCCGCCGACGGCAATCGGCTTGCCGCGCAAGGCCGGGTCGAGCAACTGTTCGACCGAGGCATAGAAGGCATCCAGATCCGCGTGGAGGATGTTGGCTTCCATCCGGCCCGTTCGCCCGCGGCGGTTCGAACGCCGCATTGTCTCGAGTTGTGGTGAGAACATAAAGAGAACATTGTGGGTGGATTGTCAAGCAGCGCGGACGACAGGTGAAGGGGCAATCGCTTCAGGTTGGCGCTGCCCCTCATCGCCCTGCCGGGCACTTCTCCCCGTATAGTGACGGGGAGAAGGACGCTTTCGTCGATGGTTTCGCCAATCACTAACGTTGCAGGAAAGTGCCGAGGTTGCGGACAGCCCCTTCTCCCTGTCGCTATACGGGGAGAAGGTGCCGGCAGGCGGATGAGGGGCAGCGCCGACTTCGGCAATCAGCCGAGCGCTACAGCGCCAGCTTGTAGCCGAGATGACTGGCGGTGAAGCCGAGGCGCTCGTAAAAAGCGTGCGCCTCCCGTCGACCTTTGTCCGTGGTGAGCTGGACGAAGCTGCAATTGCGCGAACGGCATGTTTCAATCGCCCATTCGATCATCAGCTTGCCGACGCCGCGCGAGCGCCATTGCCGGGCGACGCGAACGCCTTCGATCTGGCCGCGCCAGGCGCCTTTTCTCGAAATGCCTGGAAGGAAGCTGAGCTGCAGCGTTCCGACCACTTGCCCGGCGTTGACCGCGACGGCCAGCAACTGGTTGGGATCGGAATCGATTGCGCTGAAGGCATCGAGATAGGATGGCGCAAGCGGCGTGGACGGGTCTTCCCGGTCTGCGCCGAGCACATCGTCGGCAAGCATTGCAACGATCGCCGGCAGGTCGGGCGCCTGCGCGCGACGGAATTCGATCTCGCTCATCGCGCGGAGACATACGGCGCGGTGTCGGCGATCGCAATATCCGTTTTGACTTGCAAGGGAGGCCCGCGCGCCTTCAGGTGGCCTCGAGCGCCCAGAGGCGGTGACCGTAGCGGCGGAAGAAGCGGGCGAAGAGGCGCTGCTGCCTGGCGCGGGTGAGGTCGGCGGCGCGCCTTTCCTGTCGCCAGTGCGGCATGTTGCGGAACATCGACAGGAAGCGGGCGGCATCCTCGAGTGCCTCCTCGGCTGACTGCGCCGGGCGGATCGCCGCCAGGAACAGAGCGCGGCTCGGCTTCATCCGGTCGATCGCCGCCTTGCGCTGGCGATGACCCTGGCGTGCCTTGCGGATGCCGTCCTGGCGGATGGCCGCGAAAGCGGCAAGCATGGCCGGGCTGTCGCCGCTATAGCCGCAAGCATGGGCGAACTGGGCTGGGTCCATCGTCATTCCCTTGCTGCCGGCCGGCCGCGGTTCTGTTGCTCGCGCCGATTCCAGTCCTCGCCACGTATAAGCATAACTCAAATAATTGAACAAGTGAAACTTTCACGTTGATGTAAGCGGAACCGACTCGACTCCGCTCCAAAATCCGATAATGTTGCGAACAAAGCAGGAACAACGATGGGGATAACCATGGCATTGGCAGGCAAGGAAGCGACGATCGCCGATGTTGTCTCGATTGCCGTCGAATGCATCGACTGCGGCCGCAACAGGTGGTGGAAGCCGGCCGAGCTCAAGCGGCATGGGGTGATGCCGGAGACACCGCTGGCCGCACTTTCGGGGCGCCTGATCTGCAAGGCCTGCCGGGCCGACGGCCTGCCGGGCGCCGCCGTCTCGATCCAGGCCGCCTTCATCGACGACCGGCAGCGGACCCGCGCCGAGGCGCGCCTGCTCAACGGTCGAGAGCTGCAGTCGAGGCGGGCTTGAGGGGGCGGGCGTGCTGCTCTTCCCTTCTCCCCTTGTGGGAGAAGGTGGCCGAGCGAAGCTCGGTCGGATGAGGGGTGTTGGACGGATCGCTACCTTGATGGCGTAAGTGCTTAAAAATCGCTTCTACATTTCCTCCGCCGCGTTCCTTCCAACACCCCTCATCCGGCTCGGCGCTGCGCGCCGATCCACCTTCTCCCCAAGGGGAGAAGGGCGCGCCGGCGCCTCCTCAATACCCCAGCAGTTCCTTGAGCGGGATGACGCGGAAGACGTTCTTGATGGCGTAGCGGTTGAAGGACAGCGTCTTGGGCGGGTTGTACTGTTCGACGATCAGCTCGGCGGCGGTGCGCTTGACCAGCTTCTTGATGAAGGCCTTGCCGTTTTGCTCGTTCTCCTCGGGCAGGGTCTCGATCACCACATGGTCGCCGGGCAACGCTTCGCGGCCGCCGCAATAGATCATCTCGCCGGGCTCGTAGCGCGGCACCATCGAATCGCTCAGCACGTGCAGCGCAAACACATTGCGCAGATGCCGGATCCCCGGCGGCCGCTGGACATAGCCGGCCGGCTGGCCGTTGAAGGTGAAGTCGCCATCGTCGCCGCCGACGGCGGTGCCGAGAAGCTGGATGTCCATCGGCCCGGCGGGCAGGGGGCCGGGATCGGTGACGATCTCGGCATCGGCGACCGGTCCGGCATCTTCGAGGAAAACGACCTCGCCCTTGCCGAGCGCCACCGGGTCGACGCGCAGGAAAGCGGCGGTCTTCAAAAGGTTCTCGGTCTTGGGCAGGTTGCGCCCGGTCTCCCAATTGCCGACGGCAGCAACGTCGGTGTCGTTGTGCTCGGCAATGTGCCGCATCACCAGGCCGCGCTGCTTGCGCGCCCGGCGGATCGCCGCTCCGACCTTGATCGACAGTGCAGTTTTCGCCATGGCTCCATCTGAGGCATAAGATTCGGTTTAGTCTATGCAAGAATCGCTTGCATTACGATTTGAGTTATGCTTTTATGTAGGCATGCACAAGTCGCTTCGCCAGCTTTCGGTCCTTGAATCCGCCGTTCAGCGCGCCGGCAGCGCTCGCCTGGAGGCGGTAGCGCAACCGATCGCCGGGGCCATGCATGTGCCAACCCTTTCCCCTTCGTCGCGGCTGTCCTCCTCCCCGGCCGGGACGATGCCCGAGGCTCGCGCCTCGGATCCGGCAGCGCAAGCGGCCGGAACGGCCGGAGCCGTTCCCCTCACGACACCGGCCACGAATTGCCTGCCGGCCGGCAATGCGGAAGCCGCGGTTTCCTGCATCCGCACCGAAGACGGCACGGTCATCGCCTTCGACGAGCGGACGGGCAAGGCAGTGTCCGGCGCAACAAGGCAGGCGGCCGAGATGAAGCGCGATCGCAGCAGACCACGCGAAGGCTGACCGGCTTTCGAGCCTGAGACCGGCGAAGCCGGCGCCGCACACAACCATTTTTGCAGGGAATGAAACATCATGGCCGCCCGCTATTCCGCCTCGGAACTGGAACAAATCGAGAACTGGCTGACGAGCGGACTGTCGGCCGCGAAGATCGCCACCCGGTTGACCGCGCTGCGCGGCCGCCCGGCCTCGCGTGCAGCCATCATCGGCATCGTCCACCGCACCGCCCGTTTGCGCACCATCGGCCTTGCCAGATCCAAGGGCTGGTGTGGCGGACGCTCTGGCGGCCGGCTCGGAAATTCGGCGCCTGAGCCATCAAGCACTGCTGATCAAGCGGAGTCGGCTCCGAAGGCCGAGCCACGCTGCCGCCCGGCAAGGCTGTCGGCCAGGCTGGCGCCGCCGGCCTGGCAGCCGGGTCCGGCTCGGATCACCGGGACCGATGGCGCACCGCTCGAAATGCCGGCGCCGCGCCCGATCGCCGCCGGCGGCCGCCAGCCGCATTTCGCCGCCATGCGCTTCATCGATTGCCTGTTCGAGCGCTGCCGCGCGCCGCTCGACACGACGCCGCAGGAGGATGGGGAAAACGACGCCCCCGGCAGCCGGCCAGGTTTGGACATGCTGTGCTGCGGAATGCGCACGAACCCATCGAAAAGCTACTGCGCCTATCACGCGGCGCGCTTCCTGCGCACGCTGCCGGCCGAAGCGATTTGAGCCCGCTGCAATGAGACTGGAAGTTCGCCAGAGCCCGACGACCAAAACCCAGGAGGACCGAGCCGATGAGCACCAAAACCGCCCAAAAGGTCAAAGCCAGGCCACCGAGATTGCCGAAAGGCGAGGCCGAGCAGGTGCGCATCCGCAAGGAGATCGGCCATGATTTCGCACTGAAGGACGACCGGTTCGGCCGCAAGCGGCTGGCGAAGGGGACGCAGGAAGGAGCGCGCCTCTATGAGGTCGCCAATGACGGCCACACAGCGACCGGCGGCATCGTGCGGGTGCGCAACGTCGACCCGCTGAGCGGCCTCACCTCGCTGTCGCGCCAGCAGCGCGAGGCGGGCATGCGCTACCGCCAGGATTTCCGCAACTCGTCCGAGGCAACCGCCAAGCCGATGGCCTGGGCCGAGCGCGTCGACGGCGGCCGCACCGGCAGCGGCGTCGCCGAACACATCCTGTCCGCCGGCCGCGACCATGCCGAGGCCACCAGGGCGCTTGCCCACTGGGAGATCGCCGGCATCGTGCAAAAGGTCTGCTGTGCCGACGCAACGGTCAAGAGCCTGGCCGAACAGGCCGGCGAGCCGCGCGACGTGGTGGTGAAACTACTCAAGATCGGGCTCGACATATTGGCCGTGCATTACGGCATGATGCTGATGCGCAAGCCGAGGTGAGAAGCCCCGCCGATCCGGCCGGCACTACCGGCCGGATCGATCCGTCAACGACGGCAGACACGGATTCTTTCGATGATCCGGTGGTGATGACGCCAGTGCCTGATGACTTCGGTGTGGCAGCGCCGGTGGTACCGGTACCGGTAGCGCGGCGCGTAGTCCTCGTTATAGACATCATAGCGGTAACGGGGAACGTACTCATCGTCGTAATCGGAATACCGATGGTGGCGATAGTAATAGTCGTCGTCGTCATAGCCGTTGCCGATGCCGATTGTGACGCTGCCGCCGGCATTCGCCGGGCCGATCACGGAAGCCGCCGATGCGATGGCGATCACCGAGGCAAGCAGGAGCTTCTTCATAGCTACCTCCTTCTTTAACGTCCCTCTAATAGAAAAACCCCCGAGGGGCAGCCTCGTTCCATAGATTGGCAAGATGTAACGAACGGACGAGCCCGAAGTTTAGCGCCTGCTGGCGCGAAAACGCCGCTGGCTGCGCCGGGGTCGGATCGTCGACGCAGCGTGGCCGCTCCTCTCATCAAACAGCGGCAATCGCGCGTCAGTCCCGTTTTTTGCCGACGTCTGCCTACAGAACATGGCCCAATTCAAGCAAAACGAACGCGGTCGCACCCAGCACAGCGAGGGCGTAGGCCGCATAAAGAACAAGCAGCATTACCTCAAAGTCCCGGACGAAGCTTGCGGCAATCCTGGTCTCCTTAGGCTCCGTTTTCTCGATGCGGTCGGTTTCCAGCTCCTCCGTTGCCACGACGAGGCAAACAATTCTGTCGTTGTCGGCCGCCTGTAATATCCGTTCCGTCAAATCGACTGCAATCACTGGATCATCGGCCAACTGATCCCGCGATAGCCGGCTTTCAGTGACGGTCTGGATTTCACGCTTTCTCACGCACGCATAATTGCGTCGACTAAATTAGGTTCCACTAAAATAGATAGATTGCCTCGACCCGATCACGACGTGGTGAGGCGTGAGCCCAGCTGGGCGGGGAACTCCGCCTGAGGCCCCCATTTGCCGACCGTCGAGGCGAATCTCGATCGGCGCATCCTCCGATCAAACGGCGCGGGCTTCTTTATAGGCTGCTACGGTGCGCCATTGCTGGTAGGTCGCAATGCCAAAGCAGCCAAACTCTCATATCGCGAACGCAGCGCCGACGTCTTCGGTGCCGACCGGTTATGACGAAGATCGCATGCTTACTTATATCCGGCTGCTCGACGCGTCGGCTGAAGGGACTGATTGGCGTGAGGTCGCCCGCATCGTTCTGCACATTGATCCGGAGCAGGAGCCGGACAGGGCTTTCCGGGCGTGGGCGACACATCTGGCGCGTGCACGATGGATGACCAGGAAGCGGAACGAGCTTCGCCAATTGCATGATGAGTGGTGGGGATGAGCACCATCTAAGCGGAACTGCCGTCAGGTCTGGCCGTTGAGGGAGGAGGCCAATATGGAAAAGCGCCCAATGACTTCTTGGCCAGCCAATACTTTCGAGCTGTGCTGCCTTCTTGCAGTTCCGCTGTCGCTTATCCTTACCGTTTTACTGGCTGGTCTCATCCTTAGCTGACCCCGCATGGTTCCTTGCCGAGGGGCTGGGTCGTGATCCGATAAGATCCGGAACCGTTACTTTACAGCCGCCGCCATCACATCCGAAAACAGCGCCCGCTCCACCGCCGGTTCCAGCGTTTCGGCGAAGGGCGTCGCCAGGTGGTGGCGGTCGCGGAAGGCTAGTTTGCCGTCGATGAAGACGTGGCAGGTGGTCTGGTCGCAAAAGCGGTCGGTCATGTCGATGTAAGCAGCGTTCGGTGTCGAGCGCACGATATCGCGCTCGATGGTGGCGATGTCGTCGTTTGCCGCCATGATCCTCGGCGTGTCGCATGTCGCGGGCGTCTGGCCCCGCCACAGCGCCCGCGCCACGCACTTGTCGGCGTAGCTTGCATTGTAGGGAACGTCCCTGATGACCGCGACCTTGATGCCGGCCTGGCTGAAGGCCTGAAGCGTCCAGGTGAGGCCCGTCCGCCACTGCGCTTGCCAATCGGCGTGCCTCAACTCCTCGGGCGATTCCTTCATCACATTGCCGATCGAGAACTCCGAGATCACCACCAGTTGGGGGTGGAGCGCGATGATGTCCTTGACCGACTGCTCGCGCCATTGGTCGCATTCGGTGTAGTCGCGCTTCAGCCGCCAGTTCCAGGTCGTCACCCGCGAAGCCCGGCAGGAGGATTTGAGAAAGGTGACGACGCGAAAATTGTTCTTCTCGGCCGCCTTGATCAGCGGCGTCGACCAATGGTCGGCATGCGAGTCGCCGAACAGCACGACCGAGCGCTGGGCATCCTTGCGGCCGAACATGCAGGGTTTTGGCTTGACGGTCTCGAAATCGAGCACGCAGCCGCCATTGCTCGCGCGCACAGTGGAGAGCTGCGCGGCGCTGTCGGCGATGACGTGCTGTTCGGGGCTGAGATTGTGCTCGGCAAAGCGCGCATTGCCATAGGCCGCGACCACGCCGGCGCCGGTCAGCGCGACGGCGGGCACCAGCGCCCGCGCTGCTCCGGCCATCAGCCAGCCGTTGCGGCGGATCGGGTTCTCGATGAAATGATAGGTGAACATCGACAGAAACAGCGTCAGCGCCGCGCAGGCAAGGCGGTCCAGGATGGACAGGCTGGGAACCACCATCGCCGCATAGACGATGACCGGCCAGTGCCAGAGATAAAGCGAATAGGACAGCCGGCCCAACCATTGCATGGGCGGCAGCGCCAGCAGGGCGCTCGGCAGATTGCGGCCGCCGCTGCCGCTGAGCAGCAGCAGCACGGTGCCGACAACAGGCGCCAGCGCATTCACCCCGGGAAATGGCGAGTCTTCGTCCAGCATCAGATAGGCCCAGGCGATCAGCGCCAGACCGAGGCATGCCTGGAGCGTGGCCAGCAGCGGCCGGTCGCGCCAGATCTTTGCCGGCGCCATGGTCGCGAGGCCGCCGGCGGCGAATTCCCAGGCCCTGAGCGGCGAGAAATAGAAGGCCCAGGGCTGCGACACTTCCGTCAGCCAGGCGCAGGCGGCGAAGGAGGCCGCGCCGGCGACGCCGATGACGATTATAGCGGCGCGCTTGCCGGGACGCAGCCAGGCGGCGGCAAGAAGCAGCGCCGGCCATGCCAAATAGAACTGTTCCTCGACCGAGAGCGACCAGAAGTGGATGAACGGGTTGTTGGTGGCGTCGGCGGCGAAATAGTCGAACGACCAGCGGATCAGCCAAAGGTTGATCATGTAGGCGGAGGCGAACATGGCGCCCTTCGAATAAAGCGCCTGTTCCTCGGGCGACAGGATGAAGTAACCCGCGAACAGCGTGGCGAGGATGACGAACAGTGCCGCCGGCAACAGGCGCCGGGCGCGCCGGGCGTAGAAGCGCCAGAGGTTCAGCCGCCCGGTCTCGGTAATTTCCGTAACCAGGTGGCGGGTGATCAGATAGCCGGAGATGACGAAGAAGATGTCGACGCCGGCAAAGCCGCCGGGCAGGCCGGACAGACCAAAATGGAAGGCTATGACACCCGCCACCGCCAGCGCGCGCAGCCCTTCGATGTCAGGCCGAAATGATGCCGACACAATCACCTCATGCAAGGAATGCCCACCTCGCAGAGGCTCGACCCGATGCGACGATATTGCAATGCAACAAATCTAACGCAGTGCAACATAGGGGGAGGGCGCGGCTCCTCCAGTTCCTCGCGTGGGCGGTTCACTCACACGAGCGATTCGAGAGCCACTGATATGGAAGCGAAGCGAAGGGTGCCGAGGCGATCACGCCTTTTTCAAAAACTCGGTCTTCAGCACCAGGCCCTTCACCTGCCTGGTGCTGCATTCGATCTCGCCGGGATTGCCGGTGAGGCGAATATTCTTCACCAACGTGCCGCGCTTGATCGTCTCCGACGTGCCTTTGACCTTGAGATCCTTGATCAGGGTCACGGAATCGCCCTCGTGCAGCGCCGTGCCATTGCTGTCTCTTATGATCGCGTCGGTCATGGCAGGTCTTTCGTGGGACTCCGGTGGGAGGTGGTCGGGCCAGTCCCCGGCCTATCCCACGCTCGGCGACAAGGTCAAGCGTCAAGCGGGGTCAAGCGTCAAGCGGGCCGTCCGCCAATACTATGCGGGAACGGCCGACCGGAAAACCCAGGTTGCAAGCAGACGGTGCCCCTGGACCATAATGTCATTGCCGCTCCGGCCGGCGTCGCGATTTCAAATGGCTAGGCACCCGCCGGTATGAGTGCGGACTGGAAGGTCGCGAAAGGGCCGCCCGCCCTTTCGCTTGGCCCCATTTCGCTTGGCAAGAAGCCGACGGTTACTTGTTGAGCTGCTTGGCCATCTTGCAGAAGTCGGCATGCATCTTGGCAATGCCTGCGTCGCTGCATTCCTTCAACATCATGGCCCGGTCGCTCGTGGACATGGCCATCCATGCCGCCTTGAATTCGGCTTCCGACTTCATGGTCTTCATGCCGGCGTCGGTGAAGAAGGGCGTCATTTTCTGCGGATCGTCGAGCGCCGAAGTGCCAGTGGCACCGGCGGCAAGCGCTGCGCCGGTCATCATCGAAAGGGCCATCGCGCCCATGCAAAGCGTCTTGAAGTTCATGATCATTCCTCCTGAGCTGCTGCTTTGAGGTTGTCCATCAGCGATCTACGAAGGAACGGTGTTTTGACCCAAAAGTTCCACGTTCTGGCGCAGACATGGAACAGGATTGCCCGTGACGTCATTAATGCAAAAAATTCTACCATGACTGAATTTGCCGCGCTGCCGACCAGGGCAATCGGCGTCCAGCTGGGTGAGACGCTGCGAAGTTGCAGGCCGGCTCAATATGCCCGATCATGGCGACGGCGGAGCGGAGGTATCAAGTGGCGGCAAATCGTCGAAACGACGCGCACCTGTCGGAGCCCCGGCGGGCGGGCATCGTTTCCGCGGCCAGGGCGCTTCCGCGCACATCGTTGCCCAGCGTAGCGTCGGTCGTGACGGCCGTCGCGGCGCTCTATTTCGGGCGCGAGGTCTTTCTGCCGATCGCAATCGCGCTGCTGCTTACCTTTGCGCTCGTGCCCATGGTGTCGGCACTCAAGCGAGCCGGCATCCCGCGTCTTCCGGCCGTGATCGCCAGTGTGCTCGGCGCATTCACCGTGCTGGCGCTGTTCTCCTTCATCGTCGCCACGCAGGTCAGTGAACTGGCGCAGAACATTCCGCTCTACCAGGCGAATATCCTGACCAAGGTCCGGTCGCTCAAGGAAACCGGCGTCGGCGGCGGCATCGTTTCCAGATTGAGCCGGGTGATCGAACGCGTCGGCCAGGAACTCGACAGACCCGAGCCCGTGCAACCCGCCGCCGATCAGCCTCCGCGGGAACCGATCCCGGTCGAA
This sequence comes from Mesorhizobium sp. M0968, assembly GCF_040319065.1. Taxonomy (NCBI): domain Bacteria; kingdom Pseudomonadati; phylum Pseudomonadota; class Alphaproteobacteria; order Hyphomicrobiales; family Phyllobacteriaceae; genus Mesorhizobium; species Mesorhizobium sp. M0968. The sequence goes on along the minus strand of NZ_JAMYNL010000007.1, from coordinate 114,984 downwards.
ATCGTCGCGCGCGAACGACCGCTCGAGGTTCTCCAGAATCTGATCGGCCCGCTCCTGAGCCCGCTGGCATCGGCCGGACTGATCGTCGTGGTCGTCATATTCATGCTGCTCGAGCGGGAGGACCTGCGCGATCGCTTCATACGCCTCGTCGGCTATGGCGATCTGCATCGAACCACCGAGGCGCTGCAGGATGCCGGCAAGCGCGTCGGCCGCTATCTGCTCATGCAACTGGTCGTGAACATCGTCTATGCCGTCCCGATTGCAATTGGACTTTGGCTGCTGGGCATACCCAATCCATTGCTGTGGGGTTTGCTGGCGCTGGCGCTGCGCTTCGTTCCCTATATCGGCCCGGTCATCGCGACGCTGTTGCCTCTGTTCCTGGCGCTTGCCGTGGCGCCCGGCTGGTCGCTCGTGCTCTGGACCGCAGGGCTTTTCGTCGTGGTCGAACTGATCACCGGCAACGTGATCGAACCCTGGCTCTACGGCTCGCGCACCGGGCTGTCGCCATTGGCCATCATCGTTGCGGCGATATTCTGGACCTGGCTCTGGGGGCCATTGGGCCTGGTTCTGTCGACTCCGCTCACGGTCTGCCTCGTCGTGCTTGGCCGCCATGTGCCGCAGTTCGAATTCCTCGACGTTCTGTTCGGCAACGAACCCGTGCTCGAACCGCACGCCCGGCTTTACCAGCGGCTGTTGGCCGGCGATCCCGAGGAAGCGACGGACCATGCCGAGGAGATGCTGGACGAAGAATATCTGGTCGAGTTCTACGACAAGGTCGCGATTCCCGCACTTCTGCTCGGCGAGCAGGACCGGGTGCGTGGTGTGCTGAGCGACGAGCAAAGACAGCAGGTCGCGGGCAGCGCGCTGACGATGGTGGCGAACCTCGACGACAGCGCGCAGGAGGAGGCGGAAGCGGACGACACGGCCGCGGCCGAGGACAACGGCTCACGCGAGGACAGGCACGTTCAGGGGGAGGTTCAGGGCGAGGAGTACACCGAACTGCCGGATGGCACGGGCATGTCGGTGCTGTGCGGCGGCGGGCGCGGCGAACTCGACGACGCGGCGGCCGCCATGCTGGCCCAGGTGCTCGAAGTCCAGGGCGCTACGGTGTTGAGAGCGAGCTTCGCCGAGATGGAACCGGGGAGCATTCGCCGCCTTGAGCTCGACGCCGTCGATAGTGTCGTCATCGGATTTTTGAACCGGGATTCCGTCAAGCACGGGCGGTTCCTGGTCCGTCGGCTGAAACGCACCAAACCAAGGTTGCGAGTGGGCATCGTGTTGTGGTCGGAAGCCGACAGCGACAACCAGGAGGCAGATGCCAGATTGGCCAACGAGATCAACGCCGATTTCGTCGCACGTGGCATGGTAGGCGCGGTGCTCGGTGCGTTGTCCAGCGCTCCGCCGGTGGCGCTGAAGACCACCGCCAAACGCCGCATGCGTCGCCTGACGCCGGCGCGCAAGAAAGAGCCGCTCGCCGCGGCAAAATGAGCGCGGCGAAGACCGCGGCAGGTCGGGTTATTACCGCTTTCGCGAAAGTGGTAACAACGAAACGGATCAGGCTATCTTCGCAAGATCGCGCTGAACCATCCGCCACGGCAAACGGCGCCAACCATCATATAGTCCAGAAATAGCGCACGGTATGGAAGAAGACCGGGGCGGCGAAGACCAGGCTGTCGGCACGGTCCATCATGCCGCCATGGCCTTCGATCAGATGGCCCCAGTCCTTGACGCCCTGATCGCGCTTGATGGCGGAGGCGACCAGCCCGCCAAGGAAGCCCATCAGGCAGGCGATGAAGGCGACGCCGGCTGCCTGCAGCGGCGAGAACGGCGTCAGGAACGACAGCAGCGCGCCGAGCAGGCTCGATGCCGCCAGCCCGCCGACCAGCCCCTCCCAGGTCTTCGACGGCGAGACCGTCGGCGCCAGGAGATGCCGGCCGAACAGCTTGCCGAAAATATATTGCAGCACGTCGCTGCCTTGCACGGTGATGATCAGGAAAGCGATCAGCAACAGGTTGCGGCCTTCGAAGCCTGGCACCTCGAGCGTCAGCAGCGCCGGCACGTGGCTGACGCAGTAGACCGAAATCATGACCGCCCATTGCTGCGCCGAGACGCGCTCGAGAAAGCGTTCGGTGTCGCCGTGCAGCGCGGTGATCGCCGGCATCAGCAGGAAGCAGTAGACCGGGATGAAGATGGTGAACAGGCCATACCAGGCGGTCCACACCAGCCAGTACTGGAACGGGATGACGATGCCGAACATGCCGAGCAGCACCCAGTGGTCGCTGCGGCGGCTGTGCGTCAGCGTCACGAATTCGCGCAGGGCGGCGAACGAAATCAGCGCGAACAGGATGGTCATGCCGGGGCGGCCGAAGAAGAAGGCGACGGTGATCGCCACCACCATCACCCACCAGGCATTGATGCGCTGGGTGAGGTTGACCAGCGTCGGCGACAACGGCTTTGGCGCGCGCCATGACAAGACGCCGGCGGCGACGCTGGCACTGATCAGCACGGCCAGCAGGCCGACAATCAGAATGAGGGTTTCGTGCATCATCGGCAGCATTTTGCCTTGGTCCTCAATCGTCTCGCTGCGGCCGGGGGTTGAGCGCCAGCAGCGTTTCGCGGGCGCGGTCGAGAAAGGCGCGGCGTTCTTCACCCGGTTGAATGGCGATCGGCGCGCCGAAGACGACGCGGCAAAGCAGCGGCACCGGCACGAATTGGCCCTTGGGCAGCACCCGCGACATGTTCTCGATCCAGCACGGGATGAGCTCGACATCGGGCCGCGCCATCGACAGATTGTAGAGGCCGGAGCGGAACGGCAGCAGCGGTTCGTCGGTCATGTTACGCGTGCCTTCGGGAAACAGGATCAGCGAATGGCCCTGGTCGAGCACCGACAGCATGATCGAGATCGGGTGCTGCGTTTCATCCGTCCACTGCCGGTGGATCAGCACGGAAGACAGCATGTCCTCGGCAATGAAACGGCGCAGCCGCGTCTTGCTCCAATAATCGGCGGCCGCCACCGCATGGGTACGGGCGCGCTCCTTCTCGCTGAGGCAGGCCGACAGCAGGATGAAATCGCCGTGGCTGGCATGGTTGGCGAAGTAGATACGCTGCCGGTCCGACGGCTGGCTGCCGTTCCAGATCGGCCGCACGCCGGTGACCACCCAGGCCAGTGCCGACAGGCCGACCGAGGTCACCGTCTGCAGCAGGGTATAGGTGCTGACGCGAAGCTTTGTCATGGACGGGCTCAAAAGAATGCCGCGACGACCGAGGCCGCCGCGAACAGGCTGAAGGCGATACGCTGCTTGGCGAGCAGACGGCGCGTGCCGGCCATCCGCTGGTCGAGCGAGCGGCCACCGGCCGCCGTGGGTTTCAGCCGCATGCGCGCCAGCACGTCGTCGATCGCCGCAGCGCCGCCTGCTTCGCTGGCGTGGCTGGCCATCAGCCGGAACAGCAGCGCGTCGAACAAAAGCAGGGCCGAGAGAATGATTGTGGCTATGGCACCCGCGGCGGCGATCAGCCAGGCCGCCGCGGACAGCGACGATGTTTGCGGCGCAGTCGCCAGGCCGATGACCGGCGCCGCCAGCAAGGCAGCAGCAATCAACAGCAGCGGCCACGCCACCTGCACCATCAGTCCGGCGGCGAACGTCTCGGCCTTATCTCGAAAGGCGGTCATGTCGCCGCGTCCATGCCAAGATGCACAGGTCGGCCCGCGGCGGCGAGCTGGCCTCGCGCCTGATCCGGCGTGGCGGCCCGGCCGCTGGCGACCAGCCATTCGGCGACGACGGCGGCGCTGCGCTGGAAGCCGAGCGCACAGCAGACCAGCACCGTGCCCTGGCCCCGCGCCGTCTCGATCGCCGCCACCGCTTGCGCACGCGCCTCGCGAGACGGCGGCAAAAGGTCGACCATGGCCAGGCTCAACCAGCGGATCGAGGCGCCACGCGGCCGTTCCAATTCGCCGGCAAGGTCGATCACCGTGCCAAAGGCGTCGGCCTCGGCGGCGGTCGGAAAACGGCCAAGGGAAACACCGTCGGCGATGACGATCTGCGCCGGGAGCTTTCGCGTCCATGCCCACACATTGACCTTGGCGGCAACCCGGTAGGGCCACAGCAGAAGACGGCTGGCCAGCGACACGCGGCCATCGGCTGTTTTCTGGAACACCTTGGCGCCGGCGCCGGCATAGGCGAAAGCGACTATGGCCAGCGCCAGTGCCGGCCACAACAGGATGAGCCATAGCGCCGAGACCAATGCGCCGGCAGCAGCGCCGGCCAGCGCAAAGGCTGCGCCAAGCGCATAGAACAGCGCCAGGAGCCGCGCTTTCGGGTCCGCGGTCAGGCGGAAGCCGGCGAAAGGCAAGGCGCCGTCGCGCGGAAACAGCCACAGCGCGAAAAGACCGAGCAGCGCGCCGGTCGGTATGTCGATGAAATGGTGCTGCCACGTCGTCAGCACCGAGGCGCCGATCAGGAAACACCAGGTATGCCAGGCGACGCCGGCGATGCCGGTCAATCTGTGACGCCAATGGTCCCAGATGATGACCAGCAGCGCGATATGCAGCGACGGCGCCTGGTTGAAGGGTTTGTCGAAGCCGCCGAGCACGGCGAACATGAAGCCGGGCAGGCCGCTCGTCTGCGGGCGCACGAACGTGGCAGTCAGCGGGAACAGGATGAAGCAGGCGACGGCGACGATCTGTGCCGTCAGATAGCGGCCGGCAAGGCGGTCGACGCCGCTCTTCGAATTGTTCAACAGCAACGACAAGCCGTAGAACAGGTTGATCGACCAGTAGGGCACGATCGTCCAGGCAAGGAACGGGATGCCATGCTCCCAGCCAAAGACGATGCTGCCGACGTCGTCGCGCCGCGACGCCAGCCAGTTGGCGAAGCCGTAGGTGGCGTAGAAGAACGGCGCCACAAATGCCAGCCACAATGCGGCGCGCAGGACGATCCCGGGATACGGCTCGCGCGGCAAGGCCGGAAGGGCAGGGGCATCGCGAGGTGAGGCACAGGCAGGCAGATCCATGCTCAGACGCGCCGCGCGACCGAAACGGTGAAGATGCCCCACTGGTCGATGCGCTGGTCGAGCTTCTCGAAGCCGGCGGCCGCCACCAGCTGGTCCATCTCGGCCTGCGTGCGGCGGCGCATCACCCAGGCCTGGCCGCCGCGGTGCGAGGTCAGGCTGCGCGCGATCATCTCGAGCTGCGGATGCCAGGGCTGGTTGGTGTAGACGAGCAGGCTTCCGGGCTGCATGGCGCTGGCCAGTCCACCGAGCGAGCGGGCGATCATGGCATTGTCAGAAAACAATTCGTAGAGCCCCGAGACGATGGCGAGATCCGGCGCCAGGTCGAGCCCGGCCAGCATCGTGGCGTCGAAGGCGTCACCTTGATGGAACGAGACGGTCGCCGGCAGCTGGCGCTCGGCGATCAGCTTGCGGCCGAGCGAGACGTTGAGCTCGGAGAAATCCTGCAGCCGTACGCTTGCCGGCGGCGCGGCGCCTTTCTGCACGGCATCGAGCACGTAGCGGCCATGGCCGGCGGCGATATCGACGATATGGATCGGCCGGCCGGCGGCCTTGAGCGAGGCGGCGGCGCTGCCGATCAGCTCCTCCAGATGCAGCTTGCGCTGGCGGATGCCGCGCCAGCCGACGGCATCGAGAAAGGTGCGGTCGATCATGCGGCCGATGGGGCTGATGCCGCGCGCCTCGTTCTCATAGACATAGTCGAGCGTCGAGCCGGAATCGAAGCCGGTGGCAATCCCCGTCTTCATGCCGGACGACAGCCAGGCGCCCATGCGGATCGAGGCGCGGCTCATTGCCCAGTAGAGCCCCCTGGGAGACAGCAGCGGCAGCGGCGAGGCCAGCCGGTCGGCCTCGTCGCGTGTGTAGCCGGCACGGTCGGCCCCGGTCAGGTCGACCGGCTCTTCCGGCGCCGCGAACTGCTTTTCGAGGAAGGGCCTGATCAGGTCGAGTGCCTTGTGGCGGTCGCGCTCGCCCAGCGTGTCGTGGAAGAAGCCGGGCAGCACGTGCCGCTCCTTGGCCGGGCTCGCCAGATTGACGAAGAATTCGTGCTGCGGTCCATGCCGCACCACCCAGTCGCTGCCGGAGATCAGAAGCTGCGTCGGCACGGTGATGGCGCGGGCGTCGGCGACGATGCGCGCGGCATGATCGTAGAGCTCGACCAGGATGTTGGAGGCGATCGGCCGGGTGATCAGCGGGTCGGCGTCGAAGGAGGCGATGCGCTCGGGGTCATGCGTCAGGAATTTCGCCTTGACGTAGGAATTGACGAAGAAGCGGCCCTTCAGCTTCTGCCACAACGCAATGCCCTGCTTGGCGAAGGGTACGTAGAGCTTGACCGAGAAGGCCGGCGAGGCCAGCACCAGGGCGCGAATGTCAGGCGCATAGTCATGCACCCAGGCGGCGGCAAGCACGGCGCCGAAGGATTGCGCGATCAGCGCGATGTCGCGCCGGGCAAAGCCGTCGCTGCCGATCTCGCGCACGAAGCAATCGATGTCGCGCACCAGCGCCGCAAACGACGGCGCATAGCCGCGTTCGCCGGCGGAGCGGCCATTGCCGCGCGCGTCCCAGGCATAGAAGGCGTGATCGGGCATCTGCAGCTCGTCGACCAGATGCGCCATGCGGCCGCCATGCTCGTGGCCGCGATGGAACAGCAGGATGGCGCCCTTGCGGTTTTCCGACAGCGCCGGCCAATAGCGGTAGAAGATCTCGGTGCCGTCATGGCTCTTGAAGCTGCGCTCCTGCGCCACCCGCTCGATATTGGCTGGAGCCACCGCGGCAACCGTCTGTTGGTGAAGCATGTTGTTCTCCCTGGCGAGACCGGAATTCAGCTGCCGCTCCCGTTAAGGCCGCTGCGTATCCGGTTGATGGCGGTCGCCAGCGAGAGTGTAGCCATGGCCGGAAACACGAGCGGCGTGAGCGCCGGGACCCACAGGCCGGACGCGATAAGCACGGCGAGGATGCCGAGCGCCAGCGCCCGGTCGCTTTTGCCGAACGGGCCGGCATAGTTGCGCCCGGTTCCGGCGGCGATGCCGAGCACGCCGGCGAACTCAGTGATCATAGCCGCGATCGCAAATGCAACGACACCCCAGGCGGGAAAAATGACGGCAAATGCCAGGATCAAAGCGAGGTCGGAGATCATATCGCAGAGCTCGTTGAGATACATGCCGAGCTTCGAGGCCTGGCCATGTTCCCTTGCGAGCATGCCGTCGATGGCATTCAGCGCCATTCGCGTAAACAGCACGAGCGGCATCAGCAGAAAGACCGCGCGATGGCCTGCAAGGACTGCCACCGCAAGGCCGGCGGCGAGCGAGAGGGCAGCGGCCAGCAGTGTGATCTGGTTGGCGGTGACGCCGGCCCTGGCCAGGCCATCGGCAAGCGGCCGCAGCCTGGCCTGGAAGGCCGGTTTCAGCGCATAAAGCGTCGGCATATGCGAACCCCCCGGCCGCGGTGCAAATGATGTTGGCGAGGATGGTCAATTGGCGCGCAAGACGCAAGGGCGGCGCCCTGCCACTTTTCGACATCCGGATATGTCGGCGCTAGCTTTCCCTGCCATTGTTGCCCGGGAACCGTGCGGGCAAGCTTTCTTCGGCCGCCGCCCAGGCGCGACTATGATAGCGCCGCAGGATGAGAATGCATGTCGCGAAGACCGCCAGCCCGCAAATCACGCCGGGCGACATGCCCCCGCCGAAAGCGGACTTAACAACGATGCCGGTGAAGACGCCGGCAATGGCGCCGTTGATCGTGCCCACCATCCCCGCGGTGGTCATGAAATATTGCAGCGGCGAGGGTCTGAGGCCCTTGTCGACCAGCACCGCCGAGGGGTCGTCATGCGTGGAATTGACGAGGTATCTTTGCAGGACCGGCGCCAGTTCGACGAAATAGTGGCGGATCCTGGCCATGCCGCGGGCATGCACCATGTCCTCGATGGCAACCTGCACCGCGCGCACAAAGGTGACCAGTCCGATGAAGAAAAGGCAAGGCAGCAAGATCAGGCTGAACAACACGAACGGCCTGCCCATCTCCGTGACCTGCGCGACGAAGGACAAGGCAATCGTTGCGCTTGAGACCGAGGTCAGGAACAGATCGGCTCTCTGGTTCGCTTCCTGAATGGTCGCGGCGCGAGCGTTTTGCAGCACGAAATGCTCGGTCGTCAGGCACTGCAGGGCGTGCTGCGCCTGGTCAGGCGGAACCGGAGCGTCGGGAGAACGGGTCATCGACATTTGCCCGCTTCTGCCCGCCGGAACCGACAGGCAGAAGGGACGTCGTCCTACGAGCCGTCAGGACTTGCCGTCGCCGCCGGTGATGGCGATACGCTTGGCCTTTGCCTGGGCGCGCTCCGTCTTGGGCAGCGTCACGCTGAGCACACCGTTCCGGAACGCGGCGTTCACCTTGTCTTCGTCGACTTCGTAGCCGAGCGGGATACGCCGCTCGAAACGGCCATAGAAGCGTTCGGAGAACTGCCTGTCCTTGTCCTCGGTCTCTTCGCGCTTCTCGCCGCGCAGCGTCAGCACGCCGTCATCGAGCAGCAACTCGACGTCTTTCTCGTCCATGCCGGGGATCTCGGCGGTGACGCGGATCTCCTTTTCGCTATCGGAGATTTCGACACTCGGCCAGCTGGCGCGGGCAGCGGAGAAGCCGCCGAGCGACGGCAGCCTCGCGTCGAAGCCGCGGAACGCCTCGTCGAACAGGCGGTTCATTTCGCGATGCAGCGTCAGGAAGGGATCGCCGTCGCCGTTGCGGAACAGGCTGGGGGGCTGATTGTTCTCCCGGCCCCACGGAATGAGATCACGAATAGCCATTGCATAGTCTCCTTTCTCGACTGGTGCATTCAGGCAGCCTGCTTGTTTGCTTCGCCCTGCGCGACCTTCGGCCCGGTCTTCGGCGAGGCGACATCGGTCGCGATGGCGATGCGCCGAGGCTTCATCTCCTCTGGCACCTCACGTACCAGATCGATGCTGAGCAGGCCGTTGTCGAGCGAGGCGCCTGCGACCTTGACGTGATCGGCAAGCTCGAAACGGCGGGTAAAGGGCCGTGTGGCGAGGCCATGATGCAGATACTCCGTGTTGTCCGGCTCCTTGTGCTGGCCGGAGACAATCAGGAGGTTGGGTTCATGAGTGATTTCGAGGTCGTCCTCGGAAAACCCGGCTACGGCGATGGTGACGCGGTAGTTGTTCTCGCCGCTGCGCGCGATGTCATAGGGCGGCCAGGCGTCGAAGGCCTGCGGAGCATTTTCCAGCAGGTTGAAGACGCGGTCGAAGCCGATGCTCGACCGATAGAGCGGGGAAAAGTCGAATGCGGTTCTCATAGCTACATCCTCCATCGAGCAACATAGATACGAGGGGCGCCAAAGAGCTGGCGCTCCCTGGTTCCGCCGGCCCCATTTCGGCGACCGGTGCCTTCGATCTGGTTATTGTCCGCCGCAAGTCAAGACCCGGTGGCTCTCGCGTTGCCGGTTTTTCGGGCCGGTTTTCGGTCGGTTCGGCGAGGCTGCCAATCTCGCCACAAGTGGGGAGATGTCCGGCAGGAGATTGCCTGTCTGGTTTCAATTGCCAACGCTGACTTCCCCGGCCGGTTATTGTCTGCAGCAGGTCAAGACCCAGATTTCTTGTGTTGCCGGGCCCGTTCCCGGCACTCGCAGATGGAGCTGACCATGACACGCGACGAGATCATTTCTGTGCTGGGCCCGGTCGACGAAGCCGTGATCGCCGACATTGCGGCGACGGACGGGACGGTCCAGGAATTGCGCGAGGCCCTGGCCTGGATCGCCGCCGACGAGGCGCTGGTGAACGAGGGCCGACCGCTGCCGACGGCAAGGGTAGCGACGCTGATCGAACTGCTGCAAGGGCCGGACGAGGAGGAATAACCGGCTGTTGCCGCGATGCTCTTGAACCGCGCCCCCCGCTCTTGAACCGCGCAAAGGGACGAACCATGTCCTTCAGCGGCGCCGGCCGGCCGCCGGTGCCGCCAGCACAACGTTGCTTGCTCAAACAAGAAGACGATCAGAAAACAAGGAGGAAGTGATGGACGACGTCCGCTTCGCCGAGCCGATCACGTTGAAATTCCAATCCAGCGAGCGCAAGGTCGCCAGCAGTTGGGAAGCCATCGAATGCATGCGCCAGCAGTGGCCGGACCGTGCACGCGGCCGGAGCTGGCGCGCCGCCTATCGGACCTGCCGCGACGCGCTCGACGGCTGGCGCACCGCGCGTGATGCGCGCAAGGCCTTCGTCAGGGCGGCGCGCAAGGCTGGATTGCTCGCCCGCAAGCCTGTCGACCACGCCGGCTAGTCCGGACGCCCTCCGATATTGTGAGATCCAAAACAAAGTGGGGGAGAGTCAGCTACCCCTCTCCCCCGCTTCGGAGGCACTTTGTTTGCTGTCTGGCGGCAGATCGGCTTGCTCCTCAGTGGACGGTGATAATGCCGTTTACGGCCCGCCATTCGGACGGTTGGATCAGACGGTGATGAGCCACGCGCACCGAATGCAGCGGGCCTTCGATCTCGCGCTCCCAGAAATCGAGGAAATGCTTCAGCGTCGGGAAATCAGGGGCGATATCGTATTCCTGCCAGATATAGAGCTGAAGCAGGCTTCGATGATCGGGCAGACGGTAGTGGATCTCCGCCGTGGTGAGGCCAAACCCTTGCATCTGGAGCTGAAAGTCCCTGCTGGTCATGCAATCCTTCCTTTCCCAATGAACCTCGGTCTGCAAAACGCCTCGCCTTCCACATAGGTTCCAGCCGCCGGCAAGCGGCTCAGGAGACGGACAGATTTGGAAATCCGGCCGGGTCATCGCGCCGGAAACGGCGAATGTGCGAACAATTACAGCGTATTGGCACTCTCAGGCGTCGAGTGCTAAAATTTTTGCATGATCCTCTTGAAAGCTGAAAAAAGCGCGACTAGTTCGTATGCGCGCGATGCCTGAAGAAGAGATCGCGCACCCCGTGCCGGGCCGATATTGCCGGTCCGGTCAGGAGGATGTTCGAAAATCTGTTTGTCCCGAGAGGAGAACGACATGGCGTTCCGTCCATTGCATGACCGCATCCTGGTCCGCCGCATCGAGGTCGACGAAAAGACCGCGGGCGGCATCATCATCCCCGACACCGCCAAGGAGAAGCCGCAGGAGGGCGAGGTCATTGCCGCCGGTCCGGGCGCGCGCGACGACAGCGGCCAATTGCAGCCGCTCGACGTCAAGGTCGGCGACCGCATTTTGTTCGGCAAATGGTCCGGCACCGAGATCAAGCTCAATGGCGAGGATCTGCTCATCATGAAAGAGAGCGACGTGCTGGGCGTGATCGAAGCCACGGGCGAGATGAAGAAGGCTGCCTGAGCGGGGCCTGAACAAGCATTCCAGTCAACGAAAGCTGCCTATCGAGGAGTGTTCCAATGGCTGCCAAAGATGTGAAATTTCATACCGAAGCCCGCGAGAAGATGTTACGCGGTGTCGATATGCTTGCCAATGCGGTGAAGGTGACGCTTGGTCCCAAGGGCCGCAACGTTGTCTTCGACAAATCGTTCGGCGCGCCGCGCATCACCAAGGACGGCGTGACGGTGGCAAAAGAGATCGAGCTCGAGGACAAGTTCGAGAACATGGGCGCTCAGATGGTCCGCGAAGTTGCTTCGAAGACCAGCGACACCGCAGGCGATGGCACCACGACCGCGACGATTCTTGCTCAGGCCATTGTCAGGGAAGGGGCCAAGGCGGTCGCTGCCGGCATGAACCCGATGGATTTGAAGCGCGGCATCGACAAGGCGGTCGACGCCGTGGTCGCCGACCTGAAATCCAATGCCCGCAAGGTGACCAGGAATGACGAAATCGCTCAGGTCGGCGCCATCTCTGCCAATGGCGATGCCGAGATCGGCCGCTTCCTCGCAGAGGCGATGGAAAAGGTTGGCAATGAGGGTGTCATCACTGTCGAGGAAGCGAAGACCGCTGAGACCGAGTTGGAAGTGGTCGAAGGCATGCAGTTCGACCGTGGGTACCTCTCGCCCTATTTCATCACCAATCAGGATAAGATGCGCGTCGAACTCGAAGAACCCTATGTGCTGATCCACGAGAAGAAGCTGTCCAACCTGCAGGCCATGCTTCCTGTGCTCGAAGCCGCCGTGCAATCCGGCAAGCCGCTGTTGATCATCGCCGAGGACGTCGAGGGCGAGGCGCTGGCGACGCTGGTCGTCAACAAGCTGCGCGGCGGCTTGAAGGTCGCGGCCGTCAAGGCACCGGGCTTCGGCGATCGCCGCAAGGCCATGCTGGAGGATATCGCCATCCTGACCGGCGGCACGGCGATCTCGGAGGACCTCGGCATCAAGCTCGAGAACGTCACACTGGAGATGCTCGGCCGCGCCAAGAAGGTGCTGATCGAGAAGGAGAACACCACCATCGTCGACGGCGCCGGCCGCAAGGATGAAATCCATGCGCGCATCAGCCAGATCAAGGCGCAGATCGAGGAAACCACCTCCGACTACGACCGCGAAAAGCTGCAGGAGCGGTTGGCTAAGCTCGCCGGCGGCGTCGCCGTCATCCGTGTCGGCGGCTCGACCGAGATCGAGGTCAAGGAGCGCAAGGATCGCGTCGACGACGCCATGCACGCCACACGCGCGGCGGTTGAGGAGGGCATCCTGCCCGGCGGCGGCGTGGCGCTGTTGAGAGCGGCGAAGGCGCTCGATAATGTCGTCGTCGACAATCCCGATCAGAAGACCGGTGTCGACATCGTGCGTCGCGCCATCGAAGCGCCGGTGCGCCAGATCGCCGAGAATGCCGGCGCCGAAGGTTCGATCATCGTCGGCAAGCTGCGCGAGACGACCGACTTCGGCTATGGCTGGAACGCGCAGACCAACGAGTTCGGCGACCTCTACAGTCAAGGCGTCATCGACCCGGCCAAGGTCGTGCGCACTGCTCTCCAGGGTGCCGCCTCTGTTGCCGGCCTGCTGGTGACGACCGAGGCGATGGTGGCCGAGAAGCCGAAGAAGGAAGCTGCCGCGCCGGCCATGCCCGGCGGTGGCGGCATGGACTTCTAAGGCCAGGCTTCCAAAGCGCGACTTCGAAACGGCAGATGGACCGTGTCCGCCAAAAGCGGGCACGGTCTTGCCGGTCCGGGACTAATGCTGAGCAGGTGTTGCCATGGATATGATGGACAGTTTTGGAAAGATCGCGGCGCCGACCCGCCCGAAAAACGATTTCAACTATGAAGCCGACTGCAGGGCGGCGCTGGCGCCTTTGGTCGACGGCTTGCTGGATATGGCCGAGTCGGCCGGCTGGGACCGCCGCAAGGCGGCCTACACGCTGATGTTTCTGTCGGCTCAACGCGTGGGGGCCGGCACGGAGGAGCGCAAATGATCGCGGCGCGGATGCGCGAATGCCTGCGCCTGCTGCGTTGGTCGGAAACCGATTTCGCCGAAGAGGCGGGATACCCGCTCGCCAAGGCAAAGGCGTGGCTCTACGGGCGCGAACATCCGCCGCTGGGCGTGGCGGCCTGGCTCGAGGCGCTGGTCAAGGTGCATCGGCTGCTGCCGCGGCCGGGCATGCAAGCCGTATTGCATTCGTCGATCGACGCCGTCCTGCAGGCGGATCGAAGCGCCCGCGCGGTTGAGTTCCGAAAGGAGCCGATTGAGCCAGGAAAGGAGAGTGTCATGGATCGTGCTTCGTTCGACAAGCCGGTTACCATCCTCACCGGCCTCGGTACGCCGACGAAGATAGAAAGCGCGGCTGAGGCTTATGCACTTTTGGCTGAGTGGCCGGCAACGAGCCGGACGGCCGCGCATGACATCGCCGCAAAAGCGTGCCGTGCAGCACTGGAAGGAGAGATCGACGCCGAGACGGCGCGCGCCACCTTCGTTGCCTTCGCCCGCCGCAACGACCTGCTTGCGCCGCAGACGAACGGGACGGTTGCCGGCGAGAGCGTTGCTGGCGCCACGGTTGCCGACTGGGCAACGCGCGCACAGCGCGTCAACGCCCCGGCCTGAGCGGTTGGAGAAGTCGCCAATCTCCCCCCTTGAGGGGGAGATGTCGCCGAAGGCGACAGAGGGGGTCGGTACGTCCTGGCGCGACGCCATGTTGGACGAAAGAGAAAGTTGGCGCCTCACGCGCGGCTATCCCCTCTGGCCTGCCGGCCATCTCCCCCTCGAGGTCCACGAGAGGGGGGAGATTACGCGCTCAGCCGCTTTCGCCTACTAAGCCATCGGTAGCAGCCGGCGCATGATCAGCGAGGCATGGCCGCCCACCCCGTGTGCAGCCGGCCGGCGCTCGACGACCTCGAAGCCGTGCTTGCGATAGAAGGCGATTGCGCGGTCGTTGCCCTCGATCACTTCCAGGGCGATGCTGGGAATACCCGCATGCGCGGCAAGAACGGCATGCAGCAGGTCGGCGGCAAGGCCGGTGCCGTACTCTGTTTTGTCTATATGGAGCCGCTCGAGCATGACCTCGCCCTTGTCGTCCATCGCTGCCATCGCATAACCGGCGAGCGAGCTGTCAGCCCGCTCGGCGACGAAGGACATCTTGTTGTCATCCCCGAGCTCGGCCGCCAGCCGCTCCGGCGCGTGCTTCTCATCCGACAGCCGTGCCGTCGTCTCGGCACCCAGGATCGGCGAATAGGTGTGTCGCCAGGACCCTCCAAGCAGCCGCGACACCGCCGGAACGTCCTGTTCGGTCATGGTTCTTATTTGGGTCATTGGCACCTCGCCCCAGAAACCTGCCCCTTTTGAGCGGAGATGTCCGGCAAGACAGAGAGGTGCTGTCCCGCCGGCCCTGCACGGCTGAGTTCAGCGCACATCCGCGCCGGCCACCATGACTATGTGCTGGCAGACATTGTCGATATCGCGAATGACGTCGTCGTTCCAGAACCGCAGGATAGTCCAGCCCAGCGCTTCAAGCCGTGCGCTTCTGGTAGCGTCCGATATTGAGGCATCGGCCCGGGCATGCTGGGAGCCATCCAGTTCGACAATCAGCTTTTTGTCCGGGCAGGCAAAATCGACAATATGGCCTGCAATTGGCATCTGCCGCCGAAATGCCAGCCCCATGAGTCGATGCGCCCTGACCTCATTCCAGAGCTTCAGCTCGGCATCCGTCATGGCCTTGCGCATCTTGCGCGCATTGCCGCGGTTACGGGGAGGTACGGGATAGTGATTCACTACTTCTATTCCTCAGCGCGAACCTTGCCCATCTTCTCTATGCTGCGCTTGAACACCCCCCTCTGTCCTGCCGGACATCTCCCCCTCAAGGGGGGAGATTGGCAGCTTCGCCGAAAATTCTCCCTTCTTTAGAGATTGGCGAAAGCTGGAGCGACGTCCAATCTCCCCCCTTGAGGGGGAGATGTCCGGCAGGACAGAGGGGGGTGCTGGCCCGCCGACCTGGATAGGCATGGCACCTGTATCACCGCCTTACCCGCGATTTCAGCCAGCGGTCGAAGGCCACGGCGAGGATGAGGATCAGGCCGATGACAATGCTTTGCGTGTAGGACGAGACATTATTGAACTGCAGCCCGTTCTGCAGCACGCCGATCAGCCCTGCACCGACCACCGTGCCGCCGACGCTGCCGATGCCGCCGAACAGCGAGGTGCCGCCGATGACGACAGCCGAGATCACTGTCAGCTCGTAGCCGATGCCGGCGACGGCTTCGGAGGAGTTGAGCCGCGCCGACAAAACGAAGGCGGCAAGGCCGGCGAAGAAGCCGACGATGATGTAGACCGAGATCAGGATGCGATCGACACGCAGGCCGGAGAGTCGTGCCGCCTCGGCATTGCCGCCGACGGCATAGACCGCGCGGCCGTAACGTGTGTAGCGCAGCACGATATGGCAAAGGATCGCGGCAATCGCGAAGATGATCGCCGGCACCGGAACCGGGCCGATCAGGCCGGTACCGAACCAGCGCATCGAGGCGTCGAAGCCGGAGATCGGGCCGCCATTGGAAATCGTCAAGGTCAGGCCGCGAAACACGGTGAGGCCGCCAAGCGTGACGACGAAGGGCGGCACTTTCAGCCTGGTGATGGCAAAGCCCTGGACGCCGCCGGCCACGGCACCGACGACGACGGCGGCGAGAAGCGCGGCGAACCAGCCATAGCCTTGCGTGCCAGACGTCGACAGCGACAGCGTGTTGGCGGTGCCGCCCTTGGCCACCACCGCCGCGACCATGCCGCAGAAGGCGAGCAGCGAGCCGACCGACAGGTCGATGCCGGCAGTGAGGATGACGAAGGTCATGCCGAGCGCGATCAGGCCGGTGATCGAGATCTGGCGCATGATGTTGAACAGGTTGATCGGGTCGATGAAGCTCGGCTTCAGCACGGTGAAGACGACGATCAGCAACGCCAGGAACATCAGCGGGCCGAAGCTCATCAGCAGGCGCGCAATATTGACGCCGCCGCGCTGGCTCCGTTCGGTCGTGCTGGTCATTGCGTTGCTTCCTGCTTCTGGTCGAGCGCCATCAGTTCCATCAGTTTCTCCTCGGTCGCCTCAATACCGGGCATCTCGCCGGTAATGCGCCCGCGTCGCATGGTGACGATCCTGTCCGACACCGCAAGCACTTCGGGCAGCTCGGACGAGATCATCATGATGGCGATGCCGCGCGCCGCGAGCTCCACCAGGATCTGGTGCACTTCCGCCTTGGCGCCGACATCGACGCCGCGCGTCGGTTCATCGACGATCAGCACCTTGGGATCGCGCGCCAGCCAGCGGGCAAGGATCACCTTCTGCTGGTTGCCGCCGGACAGGCCCTCGATCGCCTGCTCGGGCGAAGCCATGCGGATCGACAGCATCTTCCTGTAGTTCGCCAGCGCCTCGCGTTCGCGCCGCTCGGCCATGAAACCGACACTGGAGTAGCGGTCGAGCGCGGCGATCGAGAAATTGATGAGGATGGCGAGTGCTGCGAAGATTGCCTGGTGCTTGCGGTCCTCCGGAACCAGCCCGATGCCGAGCTCGATGGCGTCGGCGGGTGAGGCGGGCGCGATCGGCTTGCCGTCGAGCATGATGGTGCCGGCGGCAATGCGGTCGGCGCCGAAGATGGCGCGGGCGAGCTCGGTGCGGCCGGAGCCGACGAGCCCGGCGACGCCGAGGATTTCGCCCGCCTTGAGGTCGAGATCGACGCCTTCGAGCACGATGGCGTGCGGCGCCTGCGGATCGCGCACCGTGCGCAGGCCGCGCACCGAGAGCCGGACGTCGCCGGCGACGTCGCGCTGCGTCGGCCTGGCATAGAGCTCGGAAGCGGCGCGGCCGACCATCTTCTCGATGATCTTCGGCAGTTTGATCGGCCCGCCTTCGCGGTCGAGATGGCCGGCCAGCCTGCCGTCGCGCAGCACCGTCATCCGGTCGCAGATCGCCGCGGCCTCCTCCAGCCGGTGGGTGACGAACATGATGGCGACGCCATCCTTGCGCAGCCGGTCCATGATCGACATCAGCCTGTGCACTTCGGTTTCGGTCAGCGCCGAGGTCGGCTCGTCCATGATGATCAAGCGGCTCTTCAGCGACAGCGCGCGGGCGATCTCGACCAGCTGCTGCTCGGCCACCGACAGCGCCGACACCGGCGTCGCCGGGTCGAGGTCGAGGCCGACGCGAGCGATGATCGCGCGTGAGTCTTCCACCATCTTTCGCCAGCTGACCAGCCCGAACCGGCCGAGCGGCGCGCGACCGATGAAGATGTTCTCCGCTACCGTCAGCGTCGGGATCAGGCTCAATTCCTGGTAGATGGTGACGATGCCGAGGCGTTTCGCATCCTGCGGATTGTGCGGGCTGAATTCGACGCCGTCGAAGACGATGCGGCCGCTGGACGGCGGCATCACGCCGGAGAGTATCTTGAGCAGTGTCGACTTGCCGGCGCCGTTCTCGCCGAGCAGGCCGAGGATCTCGCCGGGGCGGACTTCAAGCGATACGTCGTTCAGCGCGGTGACGCCGGCAAAGCGCTTGGTCACGCCCTCGACGGTGAGCAGGGCGGGAGAGGGTGAAGGCGCTGCGGCTTCGGCTGCGGGCAAAGGTTGCTCCCAATTTGCGATTGATGGCGGGACAGCGCCCCCTCTGTCCTACCGGACATCTCCCCACGAGGGGGAGATTGGATGTCTTTCGCCAATCTTCCTGCGTTGCAGAAAAGGCGCCATCGGCGAAGCTCCCGATCTCCCCCCAAGTGGGGAAGATGCCCGGCAGGGCAGAGGGGGGCGCGACAGAATGCTACTTTTTCCGCTGCGCGCCCTTTGTGCAACCTTACTTCGTCTCGCCCAGCCTCTCCGCCTTGTCGAGATTGTCCTTGCCGATGACGATCGGCGTCAAAAGCACCAGCTTTTCCTTCGGCTCGGTCTTGTCCCTGGCGTAGGCGACCGCGATCTGCACCGCAGTGCGCGATTGTTCGCCGGGGAATTGCTCGACCGTTCCGGCCAGCTTGCCGTCGCGCACGGCGACCAGCGCTTCGGGAAGCGCGTCGAAGCCGTAGATCTTGACGTCGGTGAAGTTGCGCGCCGCGCAGGCTTCAACCGCGCCAAGCGCCATGTCGTCATTGGCGCAGATGATCGCGTCGGGCTTGCCGTTGGCGGCAAGGCCGGCCTCGGTGACGGACAGCGCCTCGGCGCGGGCGAAGTTGGCGGTCTGCTCGAAGATGATCTGGTACTTGTCCTTCATCGGATCGAGGACGTTGTGCACACCCTTGTTGCGGTCGATCGCCGGGCCGGCACCGGGCTGGCCCTGCAGATGGAAGATCTTGGCGCCGTTCGGGAATGCCGCCACCATGGCCTTCGCTTCGGCCTCGCCGCCCTTGACGTTGTCGGCGCCGACATGGGCAAGGATGCCCTCGACGCCTTCGACACGGCGGTCGATGGTGACGACGGGAACGCCGGCCTTGACCGCTTCCTCGATGGCTGGGGCCAGCGCATTGACGTCGAGCGGCGAGATGACGATGGCGTTGACCTTCTGCACGAGCGCCGCTTCGATATCGGCGGTCTGCTTGGGCGCCGAATTCTGGCCGTCGCTTTCGACCAGGTTGACGCCCTGCGCCTGGGCTTCCGCCTTGATCTGGTTCAGCATGTGCACGAAGAACGGAAAGCCGAGGCTCGGCACCGAACCCAGGATGGTCAGCTTGTCCTGGGCAAAAGCCAGTTGCGGAGCGGCCAGCGCCAAAGCGCCCATCGCCGCGGTCGACAGCAGGAATTCACGTCTGTTGATCAATTTAGTCTCCTCCCAGATGAGCGCACGACCCCGAAACCGGAATGGGTTTTCCGGAAGGTTCCTTGCGTCGATTCAAAAATGGAGTGTCCTTCGAGCGCCCAACTCGTGTTTGAAGGGACGCAACGGCGCTCCAGCCGGTCCACCGCGACGTTCTCCTCCGCTCGGTGCCTGCCGGCGGATGCTAGCCAAGGCCGGAGCTTTGCGCAAGAACGCGCTACCGCGCGCGGCTCGCAGCGACCGCCAAATTGACAGCCGACACGCTCTCGGCCATCCTTAAGGCACGCCGCCTTGCGGCTTGTGCGTGAGTAACCAGCATGGCCAGTTCCGTCGCCAGTCAGAAATCCAAGCGCGCCGCGGTGCGGAACGCGCTCGACCGCCACAAGGTGTACATCACCGCGCAGCGTTTTTCGGCCGGCAGCTACAGCGCGCGGGTGCTGGTCAACGGCGAGGCCTATTGGGTCGACGAATTCCGGCTCAGCCAGCTGCAGCAGGGCCTGTCGCCGGCCGAGCTCGAATTGACGCCGGCCACCGACGATTGAGCGGCATGACGCCGACCTGCCGCATGCTGACAAAATGATTCAAGACATGCGCATCAAGCCGTTGTTTTTGCGCAAGAGCATGTGGCCGTGACCGCCCCGCCAAAGCTCAAGGCCTATCGCGCCAAGCGCGAGTTCACGAGGACGCCGGAACCCGCCGGCGGGCTGGTTGCCGGGGAAGGTAACCGCTTCGTCGTTCACAAGCACCACGCCACCGCCGACCACTACGACCTTCGCCTGCAGGTCGGCGACGTGCTGAAGAGCTGGGCGGTGCCGCGCGGCCCGTCGCTCAACCCCGCCGACAAACGGCTGGCGGTCGAGACCGAGGACCATCCGCTCGAGTATATCGACTTCGAAGGTGTCATTCCCGAAGGCGAATATGGCGGCGGGCCGATGATCGTCTGGGACACCGGCGTCTGGGCGCCGATGGACGATGTCGAGAAGAGCCTGCGCACCGGTTCCTTCAAGTTCCGCCTCGCCGGCGAAAAGCTGAATGGCGGCTGGATGCTGACGCGGCTGAAACCGAAGCCCGGCGAGGATGCGGGCAAGAAGAACTGGCTGCTGTTCAAGGAGCGCGATCTCGCCGCCGACGCCAAGCTCGACATACTGGAAGCCCGGCCGGAAAGCGTCAAATCCGGACGCCGCATTGAGGAACTGGCGGCAACGCCGAAGCCGGCCGCCAAGCCTGCCAGGCCGGTGGTGCTGAAGCCAGGTGCTTTGCCGGGCGCCGTCAAGGCGCCGCTGCCCACCCGCATCGAGCCGCAACTGGCGACGCAGGTTTCGAAACCGCCGGGCGGCGATGACCCAGCGGCCCGAACGGGCGAAGTCTGGCTGCACGAGATCAAATTCGATGGCTACCGCACCATGGCGCATCTCGCTAACGGCGCAGTCAGGCTGATCACCCGCGCCGGCCTCGACTGGACGAAGCGCTATGGCGACCTGCCCCTTGCCTTCGCCAGGCTGCCGTGCCGCGAGGCGATCATCGACGGCGAGGTCGTCGCGCTCGACGCCAAGGGCATCAGCCGCTTTGCCCTTTTGCAGAATGCGCTGGCCGAAGGCGCCGGCAACAAGCTCCACTTCTACGCCTTCGATCTTCTGTATCTCGACGGCTGGGACCTGAGACAAGCGCCGCTCCGCCGGCGCAAGGCGCTGCTTTCGCAATTGCTGTCCGGTCTCGGCGCCAATTCGGCCATCCAGCTCAGCGATCATGTCGAAGGAGACGGCCAGGCACTTTATGACCAGGCGTCCGAGATGGGGCTCGAGGGTGTCGTCTCCAAGCGCGCCACGGCAATCTACCAGAGCGGCCGTACCAAGACCTGGACCAAGACCAAGGCGCTTCAGACCGGCGACTTCGTCATCGCCGGCTACACAGTTTCCGACGCGGCCGAGGGGCTGGCTGCACTTGGCCTCGGCGAATTCGAGGACGGCGAGCTGCACTATCGCGGCAAGGTCGGCACCGGCTTCGATGCGGGAACCGCCGGCGAATTGCTGGCCAGGCTGGAGCCGCTAAGGGCGGGTGCATCCGCGCCAGAAGGCGTTCCGCGCGAAATCATGCGCGAGATGAAATGGGTGCGGCCGCTGCTTTCGGCGCATATCCACTACGCCAACCGGACCACCGACAATGCGCTGCGCCATGCGGTGTTCCGCGGCCTGCGCGACGTCGGCCTGTCGACGCCGGTTTCGGCCAAGCGCAAGCGGCTGATCGCCGAGGCCGACCTCGCCACCATCTGGGTGACCAACCCGACGCGGCGGCTGTTCGGCAAGACCGGCCCGACCAAGCTCGACATTGCCGTCTATTATGCGCTGGTCGGCGATTTCATGCTGCCGCACATTCTCGGCCGGCCGGTGTCGCTGGTGCGCTGCCCGACCGGCAGGCCGCAGGACTGTTTCTTCCAGCGCCACGCCTTCACCGGCATGCCGTCATCCGTGGCGACTTTCGAAGCGACCAATTCGGAGGGCGAGACCAAATCCTATCTCTCGGTGGAAGACGCCAAGGGCTATCTGGCCCTGGCGCAGTTCGGTGTCGTCGAGTTCCACACCTGGGGCACCCATCGCACGCGGCTCGACAAGCCGGACCTGGTCGTTTTCGACCTCGACCCGGGCGAGGGGATCGCCTGGCGCGAGGTGGTTGAGGCGGCGGTGCACATTAAGGGCGAGCTGGAAGCGCTAGGGCTGGTGCCGTTCGCCAAGACGTCCGGCGGCCACGGCATCCACATATCAGTACCGGTGACGCAAAAGCAGAACTGGAAGAAATTGCACCAGGCGACCAGCGCCATCTCGACGCATCTTGCCGCCACCGCGCCCGACACTTTCACCACCACCATGGGCAAGGATAACCGCAAGCGGCGCATCTTCATCGATTATCACCGCAATGCGCGCGGCCACACCTCGGCGGCTCCCTATTCGCTGCGCGCCCGCACCAATTTGCCGGCCTCGACACCGGTGAGCTGGAGCGACCTGGCGACCATCGATGCCCCGCAGGATCTGAATTATTCGTCACTGCCGGGCCTGCTGGCGACGTCAGGCGACCCTTGGGCCGACATGGAAGATTTCGCCCGGGATTTGCCGGTGATGGGCACTGCGAGATAGTCCCGCGGGCGCGGCCGCAGACTCCATCGACGCTCCGGAAAATTTGAATTATTCTTCGCCACGGACCTCTTACCTGCAGGGGCTCCGGCGGAGGAAGATTTCGCTAGGGATTTGCCGGTATTGTAAGGGCAATGTAGGATTTCGGCAGCCGCATTCGTCCTCCGGACGAATGAACGCTGCGAACAGTTCGACAGCACAAGGCCGCGTAGGAGTATTTCATGGCGCCCAGGGCAAGTTGGAAAGGTTACCTCAAGCTCAGTCTGGTCAGCTGTCCGGTCCGGCTCTATCCGGCGACGAGCGCCAGCGAGCGCATCAGCTTCAACCAGCTGCACAAGAAGACGCACAACCGCATCAACATGAAGCCGGTCGACCCCGAGCTCGGGCTGGTCGAGCGTTCGGACCTGGTCAAGGGCTACGAATACGAGGACAAGCAGTACATCATCATCGAGGACTCCGATCTCGATGCGGTGCGCATCGAATCCAACCATACGATGAACATCGAGGCTTTTGTCGACGAGCATTCGGTCGACGTCATCTATCAGGACGCGCCCTATTACCTGGCGCCGGACGGCGCAATGGCCGAGGAGACCTTTGCCGTGTTGCGCGAAGCGATGCGCAAATCCGGCAAGCTGGCGATCGCCCGCCTGGTGCTGTCCAGCCGCGAGCGCGTGGTGACGATCGGCGCGCGCGAGAACGGCATGTTCGTCTGCACCTTGAGGAATCCGAACGAAGTGCGTGGCACGGCTGAATATTTCGGCAATATCCCGGCCGGAAACCCCGATCCCGAAATGCTGCAATTGGCCGAAGCGCTGATCAAGCAGAAGGAAACCACCTTCGATCCGAAGAATTACGAGGACCGCTACGAGATCGCGCTGATGGCGATGATCCGCGAGAAGCTGAAGGGCCATAAGCCGATCATCGCGGCGGCCCCGGAGCGCGGCAATGTCATCAATCTCATGGACGCGCTGAAGGCGAGCCTGTCGCAATCGGCCAAGCCGCCGGCCAAGTCGAAGAGCAAGGCCGATGAAACGGCCAAGCCCGCGGCGAAATCCGCCAAGGCCGGCGCTGGCGCGGCCAAGGAAAACCCGCTCAAGGCGAACCTTCTCAAAGCCGTCGGCAAGAGCAAGGCGTGACGGCTCTCGCCGGCACGGTCTTCGGCATCGTCGGCGCGCTGGCGGCCTTTCCGCTCAGGCTGGCGGCGCGCGAGGTCGAGCGCCAGCACGGCCAGTTGCGGCGCGGCGTCACTCGGCGCACCACACATGTCGTGTTGGGCCGCAAGTTGCTCGCCAAAGCCGGCGATGGCGAGATCGAGCGTCGCGCTGCTGCGGAGCGCGCGGCCGGGCGCAAGCTGGTCAGCGAGAACGGCTTCCTGCGCCTGCTCGGCCTGATGAAAGCGCCGGAGGCTTCGGCGCTGTCGCGGCAGTCGCTGATCGACCAGTCGCGGCTGACCGGCGAGGATCTCGACCTTTTGTCGCTGTTCGATGCCTTCGAGCATGATTGCGAACCGTATTCCTTTCGCGACCTGATCCTCGCCCGCAAATATGCCGGGCTGGTTGCCGGCGGCGCCTCGTGGGGGGCGATTGCGCGCTCGGTGCACCGCTCAGGCCCGGTCGCCTCGCTCACCGCCAAGTCGCTCGCCGTCGGCTCGCAGCATGGGCGGGCCGACGCGATCTATCTCGAGGGAGGCCAGAGCGAACTCGACGGCCAGCTGCTGTTCGATCTGGGAACGCAGGATGACGACACGCTGGAAGAGCTGTTCGCCGATGCCGAGGCGGCGGAAGGGGCTGAAGACCACGAGCAGGCGGCGGCGCTCTACCAGCGCTGCCTGGCCATCGACCCAAGCGATGCCATCGCCGCCTTCAACCGCGCCAACTGCCTGCGCGCCGCCGGCCACGCGGCCGAGGCGGCGCACGACTATGCCCGCGCCATAAAGCTCGATCCCGGCTTCGTCGAGGCCTGGTTCAATCTCGCCGGGCTGATGAGCGAAGAGGGGCGGGTAGCCTCGGCGCGCCGCCATTTGCTGAAGGCGATCGCACTCGATCCCAATTATGCCGACGCGGTGTTCAACCTTGCCAGGCTGGAGTTCGACGCCGGCAATCTCGCCGAGGCGCGGCGTCGCTGGGTGCGCTACCTCGAGCTCGACGCCAATTCCGAATGGGCGCGCACGGCGGGCAAGGGGATACAGTTCGTGGATTTGCAGCTGGCGCGGATGTCGGCGGGATAGGTAGTAGCGCCTCCTTCTCCCCTTGTGGGAGAAGGTGGATCGGCGCGCAGCGCCGAGACGGTTGAGGGGTGTTGGAAGAAATGAGGCGTCGGCGTTCCCTGGAACACCCCTCATCCGACCGAGCTTCGCTCGGTCACCTTCTCCCACAAGGGGAGAAGGGGTCACCAGCGTTGGAGTCCCCATGACAACCTTCCTCTTCGACGGCCCCGACACCGCCGCCATCACGGTCCTGCTCGCCCATGGCGCAGGCGCTCCTATGGACTCCCCCTCGCTGACAGCCACGGCAAAAGCGCTGGCCGAGGCCGGCTTCCGCGTCGCGCGCTTCGAATTCCACTACATGGCGGCTCGCCGCTACGGCCACCGCAAGCCGCCGCCGCGCGCCGAGACGGTTAACCCGGAATACGTCAAGGCGATCGCCGACCTCCGGGCGAAGGGCGTGAAGGGTCCGCTGATCATCGGCGGCAAGTCGATGGGCGGACGCGTCGCTTCGATGATCGCCGACGAGATGTTTTCGAAGGGCGAGATTTCAGGGCTGCTTTGTCTCGGCTATCCCTTCCATCCGCCTGACAAACCGACGCAGCTTCGGACAAAACACCTGGCCGATCTCAAGACGCCGACAGTGATCTTCCAAGGCACGCGCGACGAGTTCGGGACCAAAGACGAGGTCGCGACCTATGCTCTGTCCGACGCAATCGAGATCTTCTGGCTGGAAGACGGCGACCATGATCTGAAGCCGCGCAAAAACATCTCCGGCTTCTCCACCGCCGATCATCTGAAGACGCTCGCTGATGCGGTGAAGGCGTGGACCGAACGCATCGTGCGCTGAAGCAGGCCGATGAAGATCGCCACCTTCAACATCAACAACATCAACAGCCGGCTGCCGAACCTGCTCGCATGGCTGGCTGCCGCCAAACCCGACATCGCCTGCCTGCAGGAGCTCAAGGCGAGACAGACGCAGTTTCCGCGCACTGCGCTGGCGGCGGCCGGCTACGGCGCGGTTTGGGTCGGGCAGCCGACCTGGAACGGCGTCGCCATCCTTTCGCGTGGCGCAGAACCCGTTCTGACCCGCGAGGCGCTGCCCGGCGACGATAGCGACCAGCAGGCGCGCTACATCGAAGCTGCGGTCAACGGCATCGTCGTCGCCTGCCTCTACGCGCCGAACGGCAATCCGCAGCCCGGCCCGAAATTCCAGTACAAGCTCAACTGGCACGAAAGGCTGGAGGCGCATGCGGCGCAGTTGCTCGACACCGGCCTGTCGGTGGTACTGGCCGGCGACTACAACATCGTGCCCGAGCCGCGCGACATCTACCCGACCCGCTCCTATGACGACAACGCGCTGGTCCAGCCGGAAAGCCGCGCATCGTTCCAGCGGCTGCTCGACCAGGGCTGGCTTGACGCGCTGCGCAAGAAGCACCCGAACGAGACGCTCTACACATTCTGGGACTATCGCCGCAACCGCTGGCCGCGCGATGCCGGCCTGCGCCTCGACCATATCTTGCTCAGCAAGAAGCTGTCGCGCCGGCTGGTAGCGGCGGGCATCGACCGCGACGTGCGCGGCGAGACCGGCGCCAGCGATCATGCGCCGGTCTGGGTGGAGTTGAAGTGAGGCACGGAGGCTGGCGCCGCCTTTTCGGGCGGCAACCAGTCAAGTTGGCCGCGCCGCTTCGCGGGCGAACGCCTCGATCAGAGGTGCGTATCCCTCAAGGTCGGGCTGCGTTGCGAAACTGTGGCTAGCGCCGGTCGAAGCCCAGGGCAGCTTTTCCGACGTGAAGACTTCGACGAAAGGCACATACCAATGGTGCTGGTCCAGCATGGTCGCACGAACGTTGACGAAGAAGTCCAGGCCATGCGGGCGCGTGAACATCCAGTTCTTGCAATGCGGGCAATAGAGCTGCCGGTGCGGGCCGTGCAGGCCGCCGACCACCGGCTCGCCCTGGGTGACGGCGAAACCGTCGCTGGGCACGGCGATGGTCAGGGAATACGCGCTGGCGCTCAGCTTCTGGCAGCCGGCGCAGTGACACGCCATCGTCAGCAAGGGCGGGGCGCTGATGCGAAAGCGTATTCCGGCGCACAGGCAACCGCCGTCCCAAGGGAGCTTCCAATCGTCCATTGCTGGCCTCGCCTTAGCCTCTGCCAGCGATCTAGCGCGCGACCGGCCTCCCGGCAAACGCGGCGATGCCTGCGGCTGCTGCCGAAGGGCTGGGGTGGACTTGAGCCATCACCGACAGCCAGGCGCCGAGCGCCATCATTGCAGAGCGGATAGATGAACAGGTTTGCTGACAGGCTGCTTGCAGCCCTCATGATCGTGATCGGCACGGCTTGCTTCATCGAGGCGTATCTGGCGCTGGGCGAGGCGTGCTCGCGAGGTGCCGAACGGCCTCAGTTTCACCGCCGGCAGACCGGCAACCAGCTCGCCATGTTCGACAGCCAGTCCGGCCCGATCTATGCGGTTGCCTTTGCCGCGGGCGGCACGGTGCTGACCGGCGGCTACGACCGCAGCATCAGGGACTGGCCGGCTGGCGGCGCCGATAGGATGGTGCTTTTCGCCGGGGCGCCGGATTGATTGCGGGATATCCAATTTCGTCGCCAGGGCTTGGACACCCCCACTGTTGCGCTGGGCAATCGCATTTGGATTCTTGCGAAGATGGACCCCCACCCTAACCCTCCCCACAAGGGGGAGGGAATGCTTCCGCGCGCCCTTACTTCCCCTTTGGCGCCGAAAGGCAGGCAATTTGCCGAGGTCAGCGCCAACGGAAGTCTCCCTCCCCCTTGTGGGGAGGGGTTAGGGGTGGGGGTCCATCGTAGAGCGAAAGTCTCGGCTTTCCATCTGCCATAGCCCTGCGCTGGTGGGGGGAGATCGGCAGCTCCAGCGTCGGCTTCGGCGCGTATACTTGACCCGCCTACCACCAACGCTATGTTCGCGGCCATGTCAGGGACCAGCCCCGCGGCCACCGTGCCGCTCATCGTGATCGATCTTCAGACCGGCATGTTCGACGGTGTTGCCGAACCGCCGATCCATGATGCCGACGGCATCGTTGCCCGCACCCGCGCGCTGATCGAATGGGCGCGGCGCAGCGGGCGCAAAGTCGCCTTCATCAGGCATGACGGGCCGCAGGGCGATCCTCTGGCGCCGGGTGAGCCGGGCTGGCCGGTGTGGCCGGCGCTCGGCCAGGCCGAGGACGAGCCGACTTTCGCCAAGTGTGTCGGCGATGCGTTCAGCAATGCCGCCCTTGCAGAATGGGTGGCCGGGCAGGGCGCCGGCGAGGTCGTTCTGATCGGCGCGCAGACCGATTTCTGCGTGGCGGCCACGGTGAAGGGCGCCTTTGCAGCGGGCCTGGGCGTCACCGTGGTTTCCGACGCCCACAGCACGCTCGACGCGGCCAGCGAGACCGCCGCGGAGATCATCGCCCGGCACAATGCGGCATTTGCCGCCGCCGGGGTCAAGCTGGCGACGACAAAAGCCCTGACCGATAGCTGATCCGCCGGCTCATCCCTACGCCGTCAAAGCCTGATCCAGCCGGGAAGCAACTGGCGGGTTCAGACAATTTGGCGCGGGGCGCCTCACTACTGCGGGCTTCCGCCGGCGCGGTCTATCGCGTATTGGCGCAGGAACTCTCCTTTGGCCTTCCCCGGAAAACCATGATTCGTCTCGAAAGCATCAGCAAGCAGAACGGCAGGCAGATCGTCTTCATCGAAGCCTCCGCCGCGTTGCAGAAGGGCGAGAAGGTCGGGCTGGTCGGGCCTAACGGCGCCGGCAAGACGACGCTGTTTCGCATGATCAACGGCGAGGAGCAGCCCGACGAAGGCCAGGTCTCGGTCGATCGCGGCGTCACCATCGGCTATTTCAGCCAGGATGTCGGCGACATGGAAGGCCGCAGTGCGGTGGCCGATGTGATGGACGGCGCCGGACCGGTCAGCGAAGTGGCGGCCGAGATGCGCGAGCTCGAGCACGCCATGGGCGACCCTGACCAGGCCGACCAGATGGACGAGATCATCGCCCGCTACGGCGAGGCGCAGCACCGCTTCGAGGAGCTCGACGGCTACGCGCTGGATGGCCGGGCGCGCGAGGTGCTGGACGGCCTCGGCTTCAGCCAGGAGATGATGGACGGCGACGTCGGCAAGCTGTCCGGCGGCTGGAAAATGCGCGTGGCACTGGCCAGGATCCTTTTGATGCGGCCCGACGCCATGCTGCTCGACGAGCCGAGCAACCATCTCGACCTGGAAAGCCTGATCTGGCTGGAGCAGTTCCTGAAGAACTATGACGGCGCGCTGCTGATGACCTCGCACGACCGCGAGTTCATGAACCGCATCGTCAACAAGGTGGTCGAGATCGACGGCGGTTCGCTGACCGCTTACTCCGGCAACTACGAATTCTACCAGCAGCAGCGGGCGATTGCCGACAGGCAGCAGCAGGCGCAGTTCGAGCGCCAGCAGGCGATGCTGGCCAAGGAGATCGCCTTCATCGAGCGCTTCAAGGCGCGTGCCTCGCATGCCGCCCAGGTACAGAGCCGGGTGAAGAAGCTGGACAAGATCGACCGGGTCGAGCCGCCCAAGCGCCGCCAGAAGGTATCGTTCGACTTCCAGCCGGCGCCGCGCTGCGGCGAGGACGTGGTGACGCTGAAGAACGTGCACAAGGGCTATGGCAGCCGCTCGATCTACGAGGGATTGGATTTTCAGGTGCGCCGCCGCGAGCGCTGGTGCATCATGGGCGTCAACGGCGCCGGCAAGTCGACGCTGCTGAAGCTGGTCGCTGGCGCTTCCGAGCCGGACAATGGCACGGTGGCGCGCGGGCCCAGCGTCAAGATGGGCTATTTCGCCCAGCACGCCATGGAAGTGCTGGAGGGCGAGCGCACCGTGTTCCAGACGCTGGAAGATGCGTTTCCGCAGGCCGGCCAAGCGCCGCTCAGGGCGCTGGCCGGCTGCTTCGGCTTTTCCGGCGACGAGATCGAGAAGAAATGCCGCGTGCTGTCGGGCGGCGAGAAGGCGCGGCTGGTGATGGCGCTGATGCTGTTCGATCCGCCCAATTTGCTGGTGCTGGACGAACCGACCAACCACCTCGACATCGCCACCAAGGAGATGCTGATCACGGCACTGTCGCAGTACGAGGGAACCATGCTGTTCGTCTCGCACGACCGCCATTTCCTGGCGGCGCTGTCGAACCGGGTGCTGGAACTGACGCCCGAGGGCATCCACACCTATGGCGGCGGCTATACCGAATATGTCGAGCGCACAGGGCAGGAGGCGCCGGGGTTGCGGAGCTGAGGCCGGCTCTGCCGCTCACGGTCACGTAGACGCTCGATGCCGGAGGCCAAGCACGAGATGCTCAGCCATGTATCGCAATTTCGCGCAGCGGATCGCCGCCGTCGATGAACAGCCGGCCTTGCGCGGTCAACGCCGCCTTGAGCCGTCGCAGGGCAATTTTTCCTGCTTCGGGATGACGCCCGTCCAGCGCGCCGACGCGCACCGCAACGGCAATGTCGAAGTGCTTCTCATCGGCCTCCAACTCGAAATCCTCGATGGCGATCTGGCGAAGGCTCAGCCGGCCTGCCGCAATCTCGGCGCGCGAGGCGGCCCCGGCCTGCGCGATGGCCTTGGCTGAGCGGTCGATCGCCAGCACGTGCCCGCCGCCGATCCGGCGCGCGATCTCGCGCGCTGCAGCACCCGGTCCGCAGCCGATCTCCAGCACTCGCATGCCCTGCCGCAAAGGCAGCGCATTGACGATCTCCAAAAGCCTTGGCGACAAGTCGTTCGCCATACGCTGTTCTCCAGCTTTTTCACAATCCGAGACTAGCGACCGCGGCCGGCGACGGGAAGGCCGAGAGACGCGGGCATCGCCGATGTGTTCAGCTGGCATGTTCAGCTGGGTGCTGCTTGAGCAGGGGGCATGATCGACATCGAAGAGGTCGACGATCCGGTCTCGACCGCGGGCGACCGGGCGGGCCCGAGCGGCCCGGCGTCGTTGACCTGAGGGGTAGGGAGGGAACTGGCGCCGAGCCTAACCGGTTGGGGGGTAGATCACCGGCCGTTTATGTGTATACGCTCAAGCTAATATAAGAGCAAGCTAATGTTATGCGTCAGCGATGTTGGACGATTGTTCTGATCATGGCCGGTTGTGGCTTCCTGCCGCGCCCTCCAATCCGGCCAAACACCGCTTATTGCCTTCAAGTCCTGGCTTCAATGCTGTACCCCGGCCCGAAATTCAAGGAGCCTGCGATGACCTCACATCCCGACATCCCCGACGCCAGCATGGCGGTCGATGCGGCCGGCGTGGCAGCCGATGACCGGCGCGCTCGCGAGGCGGATGCCGCATGGCGGGACGATGTTCGCGAGGGCGTGCGGCAGGTAGGCGATCTGGATTCGCTGCCGCTGTCGCCAGCCGAGCGGGCGGCGGCCAAAGCCGCGGCCACGCGCCACAAGGTTCGCATTCCCAAGGCCTATCTCGACCTGATCGACTGGAACGACCCCGCCGATCCGATACGGCTTCAGGTCATCCCGTCGCCCGACGAACTGGCAGAGCAGGAGGGCGAACTCGACGATCCGATCGCCGACCACGCCTTCAGTCCCGTGCCTAGATTGACGCATCGACATGCCGACCGGGTTCTGTTGTTCCCGACCTATCAATGCGCGGTCTATTGCCGGTTCTGCTTTCGCAAGGAGCAGCTGACCTCGGTCGGCCGGGGTTTTTCGCGCGAGGCGCTGGAGCCGGCCTTCGCCTATATCGCGGCCCATCCGGAAATCCGCGAGGTGATCCTGACCGGCGGCGACCCGCTATCGCTGCCGGACAGGGCGCTGGCGGAAATCCGCGCCGGTGTCGAGGCGATCCAGCATGTGCGGCTGTTGCGCATCCACACTCGCGTACCCGTCGCGCTGCCGTCGCGCGTCACCGGCGGGTTGATTCAAGCCTTGCAGGGCCGGCTGATGGTCACTGTCGTCACCCATTTCAACCACCCACGCGAAATCACGGAGGCGACCGAGCGGGCCTGCCGCACGTTGCGGCAGGGCGGCTTCGTGCTGCTGAACCAGAGCGTTCTGCTGAAAGGCGTGAACGATACGGTCGAGGTGCTGGAAGAGCTGTGCCGCGAGCTGATGTATCGCCTTGGCGTCAAACCCTATTACCTGCACCACGGCGATCTCGTGCGCGGAATGGCGCACCGGCGCACCACGATCGCCGAGGGCCAGGCGCTGGTCAGCGCCTTGCGTGCGCGCCTGTCGGGCATCTGCAATCCCGTCTACGTGCTGGACCTGCCGGACGGCGGAGGGAAAGTCCCGCTCGGCCCGTCCTATCTCGAGGCGCGCGAAGCGGAGACGTGGCGAATACGTGCGCTTGATGGGGCGGTGAGGGCGTATAGGGAGGTTGCTGGGGAGTAGGGGACGCGCAGCCGCTGTCCAAGCCAGCCCACCTTGGTGACCTGACATGCAGCCCTTGATCACGGAAGCATGCGTTAACTGCTGTTCTATTTGGTGCTTGCGCAATTGCTAAAATAGTGAAAACGTTGGCCCGGGGTAATGGGTTAGGGGAGTTCGTCCCGGCTGTTGCGAGTTTCGGGGCGGCGCAGAAAAGTCATGAACTTTCCACAGTTCCTGGTGGGGCTGACCACCACATCGTCCATCGTAGCGATCTCGACTTACTTTGCGACGGGTTCAATCTGGAAGACGCTGGCCTGGACGATCTTGACCTTGATCGTCATGCAGGTTGGATATTTCCTGTTCGTCGTCCGGTTGATCTACGGATCCGGGGCGAAAGGCGCGGCGGCAAAGCCGCGGCGTCTGAGGGCTGTGCCGCCGAACCGTCGAGGTCGCATTCAGCTTATGCAGTAATGTCCCATATAGATATCATGGTCTAGACAGGACATGTTCGGTTCTGGGAATGTGCGTTGGACGTTCCGCTAGTTTAGCCAACTAATATATATCGCCCAACTCATATCGTCGTTTTTGGGCTAGCGGGAAAACCTGCCTGCTGCTTGTACGACTGTGCCTAAGGCCACATTTTACAACCGGCCGGCAAGCTCCCTTTTGTTGATGCCAGCCTAAATCCGGCTGGTGTTTTCGATGGGCGGTTGAGGCTATAAAGCCGTTCAACCGGGCGGCATCGGGATGCATTTCGGCCGGTCGAGAGGGTTGTGGTGATCGACGGAACACCAAACGTGATCTTACTGATCGGCAGCGCCCCCGATGTGGTGCGCTGCGCCGCCTGGCCCAAGCAGGCCTTCGGCAAGATCGTCGCCATCAACAACGCCTGGCGCGTGCGGCCCGACTGGGATTTCCTCGTCCATGCCGGCGATTTCCCGGCGGAGCGGATGCCGCAAGGCGGTCCCCTGCAGCAGGCGCAGATCTTCAGCGCCTCGCATTACGTGCCGGCGCAAAACAGCTTTGGCGGCTTCGTCTATGCCGGGGGCACCATGTCGATGACGGCGGCCTACTGGACGATCCACAGTCAGAAGCCGGACGTGCTGGCATTCCTTGGCTGCGACATGATTTACGACCAGCCCGGCAACACGCATTTTTACGGCGTCGGCCGCGCCGATCCGCTGCGCAACGACGTCACCCTGCGCAACCTCGAGGCGAAGTCGGCCCGCCTGCTCATCCATGCGCTTCGGCGCGGCTGCCTGTGCGTCAACCTATCCGACCTGCCGCGCAGCCGGCTGGTCTTCCCGCGGCTGACGCTCGATGAAGTCGGCGCGCTTTCTTCCTCGCGGCTTTCGGAAATGAAGGCCGAGATGCTTGCCGGCCTGCGGCTCGATCAGGCGGAGGAGGCCGACAGGATCGAGAAGGAACTCGGCTATTTCTTCGAGGACGGCATGTACTGGAAGCACCTCGAAAAGCTCGACGAGAAATTCCTGGCCAACATCGACCGGCTGTGGATGGCGGCGGTGAAGGCGAGCTTGAGCAGTCGGCCGAAGCTGCCGATCTCCCCCCTTGTGGCAGGGCAATCGCATTTGGATTCTTACGGAGATGGACCCCCACCCTAACCCTCCCCACAAGGGGGAGGGAACGCTGCCGCCCGCCCTTACTTCCCCTTTTGGCGCCGAAAGGCAGGCAATTTGCCGAGGTCAGCGCCAACGGAAGTCTCCCTCCCCCTTGTGGGGAGGGGTTAGGGGTGGGGGTCCATCGTAGAGCGAAAGCCTCGGCTTTCCATCTGCAATAGCCCTGCCCATTGTGGGGGGAGATCAGCAGTTTCAGTCGTCCGCTTAGCTTTTGGCCGCCGCGAGCTTGTCTTGCGTCTTGGTCTCGAAATCGCTGGCGTCATGGCGCTCGTGCAGCTGCATCGAAGGCTCGCCGAAGGTGCGGTTGACCATGCGGCCGCGCTTGACCGCCGGCCGCGCGTCGATGGCGTCGGCCCAGCGCTGCACGTTCTTGTACTGCTCCACCTGCAGGAACTCGCCGGAATCGTCATACATACGGCCCTTGGCCAGCCCGCCATACCAGGGCCACACCGCAATGTCGGCAATCGTATAGTCGCTGCCGCCTAAATACTCGCTTTCGGCGAGGCGTCGGTCGAGCACGTCCATCTGCCGCTTGGTTTCCATGGCGAAGCGGTCGATGGCATATTCGATCTTCGTCGGCGCATAGGCGTAGAAATGGCCGAAGCCGCCACCGAGATAGGGCGCCGAGCCCATCTGCCAGAACAGCCATGACAGCGTCTCGGCGCGAGCCGGCTGCTCCGTCGGCAGGAATTCGCCGAATTTTTCGGCGAGGTAGAGCAGGATCGAGCCGGATTCGAAGATGCGGACCGGCTTTTTCCCACTGCGATCCATCATGGCCGGGATCTTCGAGTTGGGGTTGACCTCGACGAAGCCGCTGCCGAACTGGTCGCCGTCGTTGATCCTGATAAGCCAGGCGTCGTATTCGGCGCCGCTGTGGCCGAGCGCCAGAAGTTCCTCCAGCATGATCGTCACCTTGACGCCGTTCGGTGTCGCCAGCGAATAAAGCTGCAGCGGATGCTTGCCGACCGGCAGTTTCTTGTCGTGCGTCGGGCCGGCGATCGGCCGGTTGATGCTGGCGAAAGCGCCGCCATTTGCCTTGTTCCAGGTCCAGACTTTTGGCGGCGTGTATTGGTCCGTTGCGTAGTCGTTCATTTGGGAGGCCTTTGGAAGGGTTGGGTTGGGAGGATATCAGATATCAACGTGGGCAATGGCGGAGGAACTTTGCATAGGGCAGCTTGGGATAGCCGTAGGTACAGATAGGGCTGCCGGCGCTGTTGCAAAACCCCGGCGCGAACGGCGCGGCGCCGGTCCACGCCAAAGCCGGCGCCACCTCTTGCGCCTGATCACCTGCGCCATACCTATAGCCCATATCAGCTGCGAACATTGCCAGGAACCAAAGCATGAATATCGAACCCCTTTTGCGATCCATCGTGGCCGTCCGCGCCACCGTGCCAGAGGACGCCTTCACGGCAAATACACTTGGCACCCGCCGCGAGGGCAGTGGCGTGGTCATCCGCGGCGACGGGCTGGTACTCACCATCGGCTATCTCATCACGGAGGCCGAGGAGGTCTGGCTGGCCGACCAGGACGGGCGCGTGGTTCCCGCCCATGCGCTCGCCTACGACCAGGAGTCGGGCTTCGGCCTGGTGCAGGCGCTGGCGCCGCTCGGGCTGCCCGCCATTGCGCTCGGCGATGCGTCCAGGGCCAAGATCGGCGATCCCGTCGTGCTCGCCGACGGCGTCGGCCGCTCCGTGCGGGCGCGGATCGTCACCAAGCAGGAATTCGCCGGCTATTGGGAATATCTGCTCGACGAGGCGATCTTCACGGCGCCGGCTCACCCCTCATGGGGCGGCGCCGGCCTCATCGGCGCGGATGGCAGGCTGCTCGGCATCGGTTCACTGCGCCTGCAGATGAGCCGCAACGGCGAGGTCGCCGACATCAACATGGTGGTGCCGATCGATCTTCTGCCGCCCATCCTCGACGATCTGCTGACGCGCGGGCAGGTCGCCAGGCCGCCGCGGCCGTGGCTCGGCGCCTTCTCGGCCGAGAGCGACGGCAAGGTCGTGGTGATGAGCGTCGCCGAGGGCGGTCCAGCCGCCCAGGCGGGCCTTCGCCAAGGCGATGTCATCTCGGATGTCCGCGACACGGCGGTCGATGGGCTTGCCGATTTTTATCGCAAGCTTTGGAAGAGCGGGCCGGCGGGTGCCGAGATCCCGCTCCGGGTGCTGCGCGATGGCCGCGAAACCTGGCTGCGCGTCAAGTCCGCCGATCGCAACAGCCTGCTGTGGAAGCCGCCGCTGCAGTGAGGCAACCGAAACCTCTCACTCTCCGCAAGCGCTGAAGCCAGTGCCCGGGGTCCATTCCGCAAATGGGATGACCTTGCCTTCGACCGATACGGTCGCTTGCCTGGTGCTGCCGTCCGCCAGCTTCTTGCTGCTTTTGCCCTTGCCGGTCAGCACATTGTAGTCGCAGTCGCCGGCAACATTGTCGTCCATGTAATCCCAATAATCGTAGGCAAAACCGGCGACGACGAACGTGCCGTTGCGCCAGGCGAGCGTCAGCGTCTTATTGGTCCGCTCGCTGCCGATCTCCATCGCCGGAACATAGAGCTTGATCGAACCGTTGGGGAGCGCGGTGAGTTCGGGCTCGGTGTCGGATGTGGCGGGGCCCGGCCGGTCATAATCCTTCCATTCGCCGTAAATCTGTTCATGCACGACCCCGGCAGGTTTTAGAAAATCGCCATCGCGATCCTTGAGGAAAAAATACATGTCCATGGGATGGCCGGGCTCGGTCTCCACGATCATCGCCAGATCGGCGGCGCCGTCGCCGTTCCAGTCGCCGGTCGCCGCCGTGATGATCTTCTGCGTCTCGATCGGTTCTGCCAGGGCGGAGGCCGGCAGCAGCAGGACCAGACCGAATATTGCCGATCGCATGTAGATCCCCCCGCGCTT
The DNA here is from genome assembly GCF_040319065.1 of Mesorhizobium sp. M0968. Taxonomy (NCBI): domain Bacteria; kingdom Pseudomonadati; phylum Pseudomonadota; class Alphaproteobacteria; order Hyphomicrobiales; family Phyllobacteriaceae; genus Mesorhizobium; species Mesorhizobium sp. M0968. The sequence goes on along the minus strand of NZ_JAMYNL010000007.1, from coordinate 78,629 downwards.
GGGCAGGCCTGAGAGCACGCTTCTCAGGAGGCCCGGCTCTGCCGCGTCTCGGAACGGCTCGTCTCGTTGAGCAGCCGGCAGAGCGAAACCGCTTCACGACGGCTCAGGCCGATCAGCGCGATTTGCGAAAATTGCGCCGGCAGATCGTGAACGATGTCCCACACCATCCATCGGCCGTTCGGCTCCATGACACATTCGTAGCGCAATAATTGTTCCTGCATCCGACCCCCCGGCTTTGCTCATCGGACTGGTACAGCGTCGAGGTAAATGAGTTGTTGCGCCGCGAGAGTATTCCGCGGCTGTCAAAACCAGGCGTTGAATCCCCACAAGGGCGAACCCGACAGGTCACGGCTGACGGTGCCGATGCTCTCGACAAGGCAGCAGGGCAGGGACGCTTCCGGCGTGAACGGCGGCCGCCGCCAGAGTTGGATCAGGCGTTGCGGCTCGCCATGTGCGCGTCGAGCTTCCTCCTCGAGGGGCCGTAACGCTTGATGATGGTCGCGGCCTCGCTTTGCGGTATGCCGTATTTGCGGGCAAAGGCAGCGACCTCGTAAGGCTCTTCGCCTGAGACCAGTTTGCGATCCTGCTTGGTCTTGGATTTGTCGTCGGCCATGGCGTCCTCCATCACATCTGGTCGTTATAGGGCTCCTTGGTCCGGCCGACCATCCTGGCCAGTTCGGCAAAGGACGGTACGCCGGTTTCACCCTGGGCATTGTTGGCCGCCTGCAGCAGCCTGAGCGGAAAGCAGACGGCGTCGCGGTTGGATGGCGACATGTCTTCATAGAGACGCTCCTCGCTGGTCATCGCCGCCTCGGCCCGGCGCAACGCCATGTCGACCTCGTCGACCGACAGCAGGCCCTTGTGGACCAGCGCGTTGTTGACGGCCGCGATCGCCATCATCAATCCTTCGAGCTGAAGATTGGCGACGTTCATCGTCTTGCGTCCTTGCCGGGCTTCTTGATGGTGGCCTTGCCGTCTGGCCGGATCGCTGCGCGCGGCGGGTTCTGGCCCTCCGAATGCAGGGTCCTGTCGTCGAAATCGTCAGCCGGCCTGGTCAATCCCATGCCGCCGGGAGGTGGCTTGTTGCCGGCCGCATCCTGCGAAAATTCGTCGGCCGCGTCGCGGCTCGTCTTTGCCGGATATTTCCTCGCTCCGGTCTCGTAGCGGTTCGGGTCGTCGGCCATGTCCTGTGCTCCCGTTGCAATGAGCAGATAACTTTCATGCGGCGGCAGCGGTTCCGTGGCGAAATCGACCTTGCCGGTGCGCACGCCTTCGCAATCTGCGACCACGACTACGAGGATTGCCCGAAGCGCAGAACCGATGCCGGACGGCAGAAGCAGACGCCAGGCAACGCGTCCCAGCCCGCAGCCGCGGCTGCAGGGGAAATCGGCTAGCCACCCTGAACCACCCGCCGGTCCGGCCGGCTGCCCCGAAGGTCTTTCCATATCCAGAGGATTGCAATGCCGCCACTATTGTGGGCAAAAGCAGCACGGGCAATCAGGTTGGGGTGGGGTGATGACCGAAACGCAAGGCAATTCAAGCCGTCCGCAGGGCAAGCCGGGGATGGCATCGGGGTCGATCGGTTCCGGCCTGATCGCACTTGTCATCGTGGCGCTCGGCGTCTTTGCGCTGTTTGGATCCTGGTACACGATCGATCAGGGCGACCGCGGCGTGCTCTTGACCAACGGAGCGCTGAGTTCGGTCGTTGATCCCGGACTGCATTTCAAGCTGCCGTGGTTACAGCGTGTCGAGAAGATCAGCCTGCGCCAGCAGGTGCTCAAATGGGGCTGCGAGAACCAGAACGATTGCAGCGGCCTGCCGGCCATGCAGGCCTATTCGCGCGACCAGCAACCGGCCGACATGCGCGTCACCGTCAATTTCCACGTGCCGGCCGCCGAAGTCAGCAACGTCTATACCAATTATGGATCGATCGAGGCACTAGCCGACCGCGTCATTGCCAGGAAAGCACCGCAGGAGATCAAGACGGTGTTCGGCCAGTACGACGCGGTGTCGGTTATCCAGAACCGGGCGAAGTTCAACAAGGACGTCGCCGAGGCCATCGCGGCGGTAACCGACGGGCCGGTGATGATCGACAGCGTGCAGGTCGAGAACATCGACTTCTCCGATGCCTACGAGCAGGCGGTCGAAGCCAGGATGACGGCGCAGGTCGAGGTGCAGAAGCAGGAACAGAACCTGCAGCAGGAAAAGATCAAGGCCGATATCGCCGTCACCCAGGCCAAGGGCCGCGCCGACAGCGTCAAGGCCGAAGCCGAGGCCAGCGCCTACAAGACCAGGGTCGAAGGCGATGCGACCGCGGGCGCCATCAAGGCTCGCGCCGCCGCAATCGCCAACAATCCGCTGCTGGTCGAACTGACCAAGGCGGAGAGATGGAACGGCGAATTGCCGAAGTCGATGATCCCGGGCTCGACCGTACCGTTCCTCGAACTCAGCACGCCTGCCGCAGCATCGAACTGAGGCGCGGCGCAAACCAGATCAGGGCGGCGGCGCGATAGCCGTCCTGGTGCGGTTACGGCTGAAGCACGGCGCCTCGGGCGATTGCCTGCGTTTGACCTGGAAAAGCTGTCAGCAGCTCCATTCCCGCCGGCCAGTCGCCGAGCCCGCTGTCGCCATTGATGTGGCCAAGCGGTCCGGCGATATGGAGATCGCTGCCCCATCGCTCGGATTTCGCCCTGGCATGGTCCAGCGAGCCGTAGGGATCGTTGGTGCTGGCGACAATCAGCGACGGAAAGCGAAGCCGTTGTTGCGGTGCGTCGGCGAAGGCCCGGGCGGAGGAGGGGAAGGCCGGCGACGCAGGGTCCGGAACCGCGACCAGCAACGCGCTGCTGATCTTGCGGGGGGAGATCCGCTGCCAGTGTACGACCAGCAGACAGCCGAGGCTATGGGCGACGAGCACCGGCGGTGTCCTTGCCTGGCATACAGCGGTTTCCAGCGCAGCCACCCAGTCGTCGACGTCCGGCGCGTCCCAACTCGCCGGGTTGAACCGCCGCATCGCCGGGTTTGCCTGCTGCCAACGTGTCTGCCAGTGGGCTTCGCCCGATCCGCCGATGCCCGGCACAATGATGAAGTCGGTCATGCGAAGCCCTTCTTTCCTGATGCAGCGCGTGCAATTCTAGGTCTTCTCCCAGGTGGCGGAATGAGAGATCATCGGAAAGCAGCGACGAAATCCGATGGATTAAAGGGCGATCATGCGGAACGGCGATTATCGGCCAAGGCTCGACCCCACCGATCTGGCGATCATTGAGATCATGCAGGAGGATGGCCGCATCGGCATCTCCGAGCTTGGCCGCCGCGTCGGACTGTCCCAGCCCGCCACCTCGGAACGGGTGAAGCGGCTGGAGGAGCGCGGCGTCATCACCGGTTACAAGGCGGTGATCAATTCGGCAGCGCTCGGGCTCGGCACCATGGCGGTCATCCGCCTGCGCACCACGCATGAGCATATCCAGGCCTGCCTGAAGAAGTTCGCCCAATTGCCGGAGGTGGTCGAGGTGCTGCGGGTGACCGGCGAGGATTGTTTTCTGGTCAAGGTCGTGGTCCCGTCACCGCCCGATCTTGAAAGCATCGTCGACAGCATCGGCCGGTACGGCACGGTGACGACAAATGTGGTTCTGCGCGCCGAGCAACCGAAGCGGCTGGGACGCGAATTGATGACCAGGGCCTGACCGGTCTAACGCTTGGTCTGCGTATGCCCGACGGCATTGGCGAACGAGATGCCGCCCTTGATCTCGCGCATCGCCATCGAGGTGATGGTGCGCCGCACGCCGGGCAGCCGGCTGAGCTCCTCGCGCAGCATCCTGTCGAGCGCCATCATGTCGACGGTGACGATCTGCAGGAGATAGTCGGCCTCGCCAGTCGTGGCGTGGCAGCGGCGGATCAGCGGATGCTTTTTGACCGCCGCCTCGAAGGCGTCCGACAGTTCGAAATCGATCGACACCTGGATGAAGGCTTCGATGCCGAAGCCGAGCTTGGCCGGGTCGATCCGGGTCGAGTAGCCGCGGATGACGCCGGCGTCCTCAAGCGCCTTGACCCGCTTCCAGCACGGCGTCTTGCTCAAGCCGACCTCATCGGCGAGCGCGGCAAAGGAGATACGGGCCTCGCGTTCGAGCGCCGCGACGATCTTCCGGTCGACCGCATCCAGCATCATTCGTTCTTCCAATCTGCTTCAGCGGCAATTTTCGTCCTTCGTTTCCCGCCAATCGAATAACAGAAAGGGACAATGTTCGGCAAGAAAGCGATTAGACCTGAGGGACCGGGATCCAACAAGCGCCTGCGGCCCAACGGCCGGGGCAAGGAGCATGGCCATGGACAAGCAGGACTATTATGCCCGCATCGAAACGCCTGAGATGCGCGACTATGGCGTCTACCTCAAATGCGACAGGCTGCTTGCCTGCCAGAAGCCGCTGGCCGAGATGGTGAATGCCGACGAGTTGCAGTTCCAGATCGTTCATCAGGTCGAGGAGCTGTGGATGAAGCTCATCGCCTATACGCTGGTCGATGTCGTTGATTTCCTGGAAAAGCAGGACACGCATCGCATCGTCACGCTGATGGGGCGCGTGCACCGGCTGATGCGGCTGATGACGGCGCAGCTCGACCTGCTCGAAACCATGTCGCCCAAGGAATACCAGCAGATCCGGCTGCAGCTCGGCAATGGCAGCGGCCAGGAATCGCCGGGCTTCAAGCAACTGCTGCGCCTGCCGCCCGATCTGTGGCGGGCCTTCAAGGCGTCGTACCTCGACGACCGCGGCCTTTCGGTCGAGGATGTCTACGATACCGGCTACGATCACGGCGACAGCTATGTCGTTGCCGAAGCGCTGATCGAGTTCGACGAGCTGTTCCAGAAATTCCGTGCCAACCACCTCTGTCTCATCCACCGCACGATCGGCCTCGGCGCGAAATCGCTGAAGGGCCGGCCGGTCGAATTGCTGGAAGCCGGCGCCCGCCACCGCTTCTTCCCGGAACTCTGGGACATACGCTGGGCGATGACCGACCGCTGGGGCAGCCAGTATGGAACGGTACGCGAGCCGATCAGCAAGCCGGGGGTCAAGTTGGGGTAGCGCAACCTTTCTTCTCCCCTTGTGGGAGAAGGTGGATCGGCGCGCAGCGCCGAGACGGATGAGGGGTGTTGGACGGAGTGCCGCCGGCGCCAAGCTGGAGCACCCCTCATCCGTCGCCTTCGGCGACACCTTCTCCCACAAGGGGAGAAGGGAAGGCGCCACTTTGGTGCCGGCGCTTGTATCTCTCAGGTTTTTCGGGGGATGATGTCGGGCTTGCGGCTGGTGGTGCGTCCTTGGGGCACAACCACCGTAACTCTTGGGAGGACATCATGACCTTGGAAACCGCTCAATCAACCGTTCAGTCGCCGTGGCAGACCGCGGCAATCCTTATCGCCCGCCTGATCTTCGCCGCCGTCTTCCTGATGGCCGTGATCTTCAAATTCATCGATATCGGCGCCACCGCCGGCTATATCGCGGCGGCTGGATTTCCGTTCCCGCTGTTCCTGGCCTGGTGCGCAGCCCTGCTCGAGGTCGTCCTCGTTCTATGCTTCCTGACCGGCGCCTTCTTCTCCTGGGCAGCACTCGTCGCCGCCGCCTATGTGGTGTTCCTCGGCTTTGCCTTCCACGGGCCGTCGCACTGGGCCGGCAACCAGGCGGAGTTCGGCTTCTTCGTCGATCACTTCACCTTCCTGGCCGGGCTGCTGTTTGCCGCCGTGCACGGGCCGGGCCGCGTCCTGGCGCTGAGGCTTGGCAGGGGGTGATGCCAAAGCTTGCTGCGGCGGTCATCCTCGGTCGCCGCGTCACATCTGGTCGTTGTAAGGTTCCTTGATCTGACCGACCATGCGCGCCAGTTTCGAGAAGGACGGCATGTCCGTCTCCGGCTGACATTGATTGGCCAACTCCAGCAACCGGATCGGGAAGTTGACGGCGTCGCGGCTCGACGCCGACATGCCTTCGGACCTTTCCTCGTTGGTCTCGCTGGCTTCGGCCTTGCGCAAGGCGATGTCTATCTCCTCGACGGAGACCACGCCCTTGCGGACCAGGACCTGATTGATCGATGCGATGGCCATCAGCAGGCCTTCGAGTTGCAGATTGGCGACGTTCATGGCTTTTGCTCCCATTGGCTGGGGTTCAAACGCGCGAATGCCTGTTCTGATCCGCGGCTGCGGCTGCTCGTCGGCCGGTGAGATGCCTCGGCAAATGGAGGAAGCGCCAATTGCCGACGCTGCGTTCGCGCCCACAAAGTGGCTGGCGGGCAACGCGAGGCGCCGAAGAGAATTCGGTTCTTTTGTCGCAACGCCACATTTTGTTCTTGCTTTGTGCCGGCAGCTATGCTACTAATTCGGGTATGGTGCTAATTGGCTCCAACGACCCGCCCACAGAGGCGGGTTTTTGTTTTCAGGCTTCTTTTTGATCGAACGTTGCTTGTGTTGCCGGCTGTGAAGTCGGCGGGACAGCGCTCGGGACAGTACCCCCTCTGGCCTGCCGGCCATCTCCCCCTCAAGTGGGGAGATTGGCGGTTTCGGCGCTGCGCTCTTCCTGCAACGTTGGAGATTGGCGAAAGCCGGCGCGAAAGCCGATTTCCCCCCAAGTGGGGGAGATGTCCGGCAGGACAGAGGGGGGCGCGAAGGAATGCAGCCTAGCGGTCTTCTTGGAAGGTCAATCGGGAGGCAGACAAGGCGAGGCGCTGAACGGAATTCGCATTTTTCTGCCGCCGTGCCACATTTTGTTCTTGCTTTGTGCCGGCAGCTATGCTACGGATGTATCCCCTTGAAACATGTAGGCGATTCTGCTATATAATCGGGCATGAGCAACAAACTCCCTACCCTTCGCCAATTCCAAGAGCGATTCGCTAGCGAGGACGCCTGCCTCGACCACCTGATGGTCACGCGGTATGGCGAGCGTCACGTCTGCACCAAATGCGGAAAGGACGCCAAGTTCCACCGCGTGAAGTCCCGCCGCTGCTACGAGTGCGACTTCTGCGGCGCGCAGGTCTATCCGACCGCTGGCACACCGTTCGAAGCCACGCGCACGTCATTGCGCGACTGGTTTACCGTCATGTTCATGTTCTGCGCTTCCCGCAACGGCGTGTCCGCAAAGGAAGTCCAGCGCACCATCGGCGTGACCTACAAGACCGCTTGGCGCATGTGCAACCTCATCCGCCAGTACATGGGCTATGTCGATGGCGACAACGTTCTAGGCGGCTTCGACGGCGGCATTGTCGAGGTCGATAAGGCTTTCTTCGGTGGCGTCGATAAGCGCGGCGAAGATGACAAGGCCATTGTATTCGGTGCTATTGAGCGCGGCGGCGATGTCGTCACCCAAATCCTGCCGAGCCGGGGCGCTCGCCATGTCATGCCCGCTATCTTCAAGTGGGTTAAGCAGGGGTCGCGCGTTGCGACGGATACGGCTGGAGCCTTCAACGAAATCTCAGAGAACGGCTACATGCACGGAACGGTCAACCATAGCGAAGGCGAGTACGTTTCAGGCGAGGTTCACACCAACAACATCGAAGCCTTTTGGTCTCACGTTAAGCGCTCTATGTGCGGGACTTACGTTTCGGTTTCGAAGAAGTGGTTGCAGACTTACCTTTGGGAATTCGAGTTCCGGCAGAACCTGCGGAAGCATCCCCACTTGATGCTTGACCTTTTGCTGCAATCGTTCCCGCGCCCGGCACGGTAAGGGCGGGCTTGGTGACCATCGCCTTTAGGAGGCGGTCAAAACGGGCGTTTTGGTTATCGGTCATATCGTGTCCTTATTGCCGTAACGCTTATTGTACGTGATAGTTGCCGCCATGGGAAACTGGGGCGGCGTTTTCTACAATGTTTGGCAGTTACTGGCGCGTGGTCGTTGCCGCTTGCGGTCTTGTTTCGCTTGGTGCGGCATCACCGCCAGACGAGCGCAAGAGCACAGAGCCCCAACATTCCGAACAACATCAAGAGACTGTAGGCTCCCCTGCTGCGGTTAGTCCGCGGCCCGTTCAACAAGCCAATGAACCCCCAGGTTACGCTGACCCATGCCAAGCAGGTCACGATGATCGCAGTTCCGATCTGTGCGCCCAATGGAAGGCAGCAGATGCTGCCCAACAGTCTGCGAACTGGACCACTATTGGGGCTGTCGTGGGCTTGCTGACTCTTGCGGCAGCCGGTGCCGCCGCTTGGTTCGCTAAAGAAGCCGCCGACCACACTCGCGATGGAAATGAACTCACTCGGAATGCCCAGCGCCCGTGGTTGTTGATCGCGGATGTAACGAGCACTACTCACGTCTTTGAAATTGCAGACAATGTTCTCGTAGTTAAGCGTGTTTTCGAGCTGATAAACTCTGGCCAAAGTCCTGCCGCAGAAGTCCGTGTCTATGGTGTCATGGTGGATTCCTCGGAGTTTCTGCCTGCTGAAATCAGCGAGTTTTTCGATAAGGCGTTGACCTCCGCTGTGCAGATCAAGCCTGATGAGACGCTCCCATATCTTCTCACAGGGCAGCCTCATCGTTTCTTGTTGCAGTTCAAGATGCCTTTGAGTGACGCCCACAAGTTGGAAGCGGACAGGACTCGCAGAATTTATCCTCAAACGGCAGTGGCTATCGCTTACCGAATGTTTGGAATTGGAACTGCCACTTTCCAGACAACCTACGCCCAATTCGCTGGAGAACCCATTGAGCCGGGTGGCGACATCGTTGGGATTATCGTGGGATCCCAAAATGTCATCAAAACTCAGCCGGCGGATGTCGGTTGGCGAGTGAACACTAAAGCATCCGTTCTTCGTGACAAGGACACTAAAGTTTGACCCGCAGGCCGGCGTCACACAACCGACCATCGTCGCCAGAATCGCCCCCAAAAGCGCGCGCATTAGAGTGGCCCCCACACTGCCCGGATTCCCCGCGCTTGTGTAGCGGTCGCCGCATAAGCACTATGCGCGCGGGCTGGAGGGGCGGTTATGCGAGTCTTGGCGTTGTTGGCGTTCATGGTGCTAGCCACCCACGTAAGCGCGCAGGAAGCCCAAGGGGTGGCCACTGAAGCCCCAAGCCAGCAAGAAGACAAAGACGGGAAGGCAAATGATACTCAGCCCAAATCCTACGAGCCTTCTATCCCGATACGCATTATCGAAAGTCCAGATGAGACCCAGCGTACCAGGGACCGCGAAGCCGCAGGCGACAAGCACGATTCCGATGATTTGAAAGCCCAACAAAAGGCTGCTGATGCCGCCGATAGAGCCGCTACAGCCGCTGAGAGGCAGGTAATAACGGCATGGTGGCAGGTCGGCGTAGGAATCGCCGGTATCATCGCGCTGCTCGTTACCATTGGGTTCAGCATTCGAGCCACTAGCGCCGCTGTTCAAGCCGCCAATTCGGCTGAGGATACATTGAAAATTATCCGCGCTACAGAGAGGGCTTTTGTCTTCCCAAGTAGCCTTAAGTTGCTCGGTTTCCGGCCATCTCGTGATTGGGAATATCATCCGGCCGGTATTATGTCTTGGGGGTACGATGGCACTGAAGTGACAACCTTTATCAGGTTTCACAACACTAGTAAGACGCCAGCAATTTTGACGGAACTTTCGATAAAGATTTATATGGTGAACAATAGTAAGCCCGATGAAACTGTTAATTTCTTTGTCCTGCAGTGGGCTCTTCCGAACGCGATTATTAAATCGGATGGACGCCAGAAGATTGATGTCAGGACCAAGAGACCCGATAATGGGGCGGTCTGGGATGGAACCGAAGGCTACTATTGGGGCGACGTATTTGTGAGGGGAACACTCAGATACATGGACACACAGGGAAACAGGTTTGTGTCCGGTTTCCTGTTCACCTACGTCGACGGGAGCTTCCAGCCCAATGGCGGAAGTGAAGACAACTACGACCGGCGTGAAGAGGTAGAGAATCACCCCAAACAGCGTGCGCATTAGCGCACCCCGCCAAGGCATTGAGTTTCCTCGACGTACATGTTCGAACGGTATACATCCGCTATGCTATTAATTTGGGTATGGTGCCAATTGGCTCCAACGACCCGCCCGCCCGAGGCGGGTTTTTTGTTTTCAGGCCGGTTTGGAGACGATCACGGCGAGCGAGGCGAGCTTTCCGTCACTCAGGCTTCGGATATAGTTGCGGCGGCGCTGCAGGAATTCCGCGCCCATGACGACTTCGTTTGCCTGCTGCTGCGCCGGCGAGGGCACGACGCCGGAATTGGCCCTCTTCAGCGCCAGCTCAACATGTTCGCCGGTTTCGTCGACGATTTCGTCGATGCGAAATCCGGCATCGACAAACAGGGTTTTCAATTTTTCCCGATCGGCGAGGTGGCTGGTCGCCGCAGAAACCGCCCAGGGCATGGGATAGTAGGGCTCGCCGCCGGCGAGCACGGCTTCGGTCCAGATCAGCCTGCCTCGCGGTTTCAGCACGCGCCAGGCCTCGTCGATGACCGCGGCTTTGTTCTCGATGTTCATGCCCACATAGAAGCAGATCGCCGCATCGAAGGTGCTGTCGCCAAAAGGCAGTTTCGTTGCGTCGGCCTGATGGAAGCGAACTTTGTCTGCCAGTCCGCTGAGTGCGGTCAGTCGGCTCGACGCGGCGACAAAGGCTGGTGTCAGGTCGATGCCGTCGACCTCGCAGCCATAGGCCGAGGCCAGAAACCTTGCCGGCCCGCCAATGCCGCTGCCGATATCCAGGATTCGATCTGTCGGCGAAGGAGCAAGACGGGCCGCATGCTCCTGCGTGGCGGTCAGTTCGCGGCCATGGAACTGATCGAACGGATAGAGTTGCGCGGCCGCGAGTTTGCCGGCCGGGTCGGCGTCCGGGATCGCGGCCAATATGCGATCGACGATGCCGTCGCTGCCCTCGCTGCCGTAGTGACTGGTGACATTGCCCATGACGCGTTCCCCTCAAGCGCAACCACCATCCCATCAACGCAAGTCTCACGCAATGCCCCGCCTTTTTCGCCCCTCTTTCCATCCGTTCACCGACGGGGATGCGAAGTCGGCAGCGCATTTTTCTGCCGCCGTGCCACATTTTGTTCTTGCTTTGTGCCGGCAGCTATGCTACTAATTTGGGTATGGTGCCAATTGGCTCCAACGACCCGCCCGCCGAGGCGGGTTTTTCATTTCGGGCTCCTGTTCGACCGAATGTTGCGTGTGCTGCCGAGGTATGTCGGCGCGAATGAACGCGACCGACTATCCCGGTCCGCAATCACCTATCGTCCATAGATTTCCCAACGCGCCCGTGCGCCCACTTCAGAGAACATCCCCATGTCCAACCGTTACGCCACCATCATCACCGACGATGAGGGCCGCGAGGTCGTCAGCGCTATTGGCGAGTTCGCCGGCGCCGCACCCTATGCACGCCATGGCCGCTTCGAGCAGGTGGCCGCCGGCGTGCGGATCGGCATGGTGCGCGGCGGTACCGTCGATGCGGTCGGCGGCTTCGGCTTCCGGTCGGGAGCACTCGACGACAAGGCGGTGGCAATTCTCAGGGCAAGGCTGAATGCCTTGCCCGACGCCGGTGCGATGAAGCCCGGCACGACGACTGATGCGAAACCGGCAAGCCAGCTGCGGAAGCCGAAGTCCGCACTCGCCGGCAAGAAGGCCAGGCCGCGCAAGCGCATCGTGCGGCCAGGCAACAAGAAGCCGATGTCCGCCGGGACGGCGGAGTAGGGCATGGCCAAGGCTCCTTCTACCGGCGATCCGCAGCCGCACGATCAAGCACCCGGCAAGCCCGGCCGAACCAGGCGGGCGAAGAAGACGCTGGCCGACGGCTTTCTCGAAGCGATCCGCGCCGATTTTCGCGCCCATGGCGCCGGCGTCATCGCCGAGGTGCGCGCCGAAAAGCCCGATCAGTATCTGAAGCTCGTGCTGTCGGTGCTGCCCAAGGATCTTAATGTCAACATCAACAATCTGGATGCATTGAGCGATGACGAAATCAGGCAGCGCATCCGCGGCCTCGAAGCCGTCCTCAGGCCGTTCCTCGAGAAGCCGGGCTTCGCAAAAGGCCTCGCAGAGCCGGGCGGCAAGGACGGAATATCTCAGCCTGCTGGCGGAGCTGGACCGCAGGCGCCGCACTAACCAGCTTGCCGCCTATCGGCCCTATCCCCGGCAGGCCGAGTTCCATGCAGCCGGCGCGACCAATCGCGAGCGCCTGTTCATGGCCGGCAACCAGCTCGGCAAGACCAGGGCCGGCGGCGCCGAATGGGCGATGCATCTCACCGGCCGCTATCCCGACTCGTGGCAAGGCAAGGTTTTCGATTGTCCGGTTCGGATGTGGGCGGCCGGCGTCACCGGCGAAAGCACGCGCGACAACCCGCAGCGCATCCTGATCGGCCCGCCGCAGCAGCAGGCGGCCTGGGGCACCGGCATGATCCCGGCCGACGCCCTCGTCAGCACGATGGCGGGACGGGCGCCGGGCGCGCTCGACAGCGTCGTGGTGCGCTGGGGCGGCGGCGGCGACGTCCAGGCCGGTGAATCGGTGCTGTCGTTCAAGAGCTACGAGAAGGGTCGCGAGAAATGGCAGGGCGAAACGCTGCACGGCGTCTGGTTCGACGAGGAACCGCCGCTCGACATCTATTCCGAAGGGCTGACCCGCACCAACGCCACCGGCGGCATCACCATCGTCACCTTCACGCCGCTGCTCGGCATGAGCGATGTGGTGCTGTTGTTCTTGTCGGCGGAGGAGGTGGGAGGGATGGGGAGGGGGTGAGGCAAGTTCAGGAAAGAAGCATTCGCTCCTCTCATCCGTTGCGTTCCTTCGCGCCCCCTCTGTCCTGCCGGACATCTCCCCCACGAGGGGCGAGATTGGCAATTTCACCGGCCGCGCTTTGCAGTCGACGTTGGAGGTTGGCGAAAGCTGGAGTGGCATCCGATCTCCCCCCTCGTGGGGGAGATGTCCGGCAGGACAGAGAGGGGCGCTGTCCCGCCATCGGAAAGTTCCTTGTCAAACAACATCATCCGTCCAGCGCCTGCCACTACGATTCAATGCCGCGAGGGCGCACAATGACCCGCCACGTCACCTTCATGACCATCGACGATGCCGAGCACTATACGCCGCAGCAGCGCGCCGAGATCGTTGCCGCCTATCCGGCGCATGAGCGGGAAGCCAGGGCAAAAGGCATTCCGGTGCTCGGCTCCGGCCGCATCTTTCCGGTGGCCGAGGAGCTGATCGCCTGCGAACCGTTCCCGCTGCCGCGCTATTGGCCACGGCTCGGCGCGCTCGATTTCGGCTGGGACCATCCCTCGGCGGCTGTCGAGCTCGCCTGGGATACGGAGGCCGATGTCGTCTATGTCACAAAGGCCTGCCGGGCTTCGCAGCAAACTCCGGCCATGCAGGCGCTGACGCTGAAACCATGGGGCGAATGGCTGCCTTGGGCATGGCCGCGCGACGGCCGCCGCGAGACGCTGGAAGGCGCCGGCACCGCACTGGCGAAGCAATATTCCGCACATGGGCTGAACATGCTCGCCAGCCATGCGCAGTTCGCCGACGGTTCGGTCTCGGTCGAAGCCGGGCTGATGGAGATGCTCGACCGCATGCATTCAGGCCGCTTCAAGGTGTTTGCGACGCTTTTGCCGTGGTTCGAGGAGTTCCGGCTCTATCACCGCAGGGACGGCCAGGTGGTGAAGCTGCGCGACGATTTGATGGCGGCGACACGCTACGGCGTGATGATGCTGAGGGAAGCGGTGGTCGACCCGGCTCTGTTCAAGGCCGCGCGGCGGAAGGCCGGGCAGAGCGATCCGCTGGGGGCGTTTCGGTGAGGAAAATCGGGGAGGGAGGCAATGCGCTCCGGCTCCGATTGGAAAACTGTAGTGAACGTCCGTGGACGTGGTGTAGCATCGAATGATCCCGCTCAAGGGACGCATCGGCGTGGCCTCACGGGGGCATTCGCCGATAGGGGAGGATCAGATGCAAAACGGAATTTCTCCAGACCACATACTGCAAATTGGCTTTGGGTTCTGGCCAGCCAAGACATTGTTGAGCGCCGTGGAACTGGGACTCTTCTCGCTGCTTGCGGACGGCCCCAAAACGGGCCTCGAACTGCAAGGCGCGATGAGGCTGCATCCGCGCGCAACGTATGATTTTCTCGACACCCTCGTCGCGCTCGGATTGCTGCAGAGGGACGGCGCCGGTGAAACCGGCAAATACGGCAATACGCCATCGACCGCGCTGTTCCTGGTCAAGCGGAGCCCCCAATACATCGGTGGAATCCTTGAGATGGCGAACGCACGACTGTATCGGTTCTGGGGCGATCTCACACCGGCATTGCAAACCGGAAAGCCTCAAAACGAGATCAAGGAGACAGGCAAGTCGATGTTCGGCGAGCTCTATGCGGACCCGGCGCGCCTGGAGCAGTTCATGGACGCGATGAGCGGCATCTCCATGGGCAATTTCACGGCGTTTGCCGAGAAATTCGATTTTTCCAAATATAAGACGCTGGCCGATATAGGCGGCGCAACCGGGCAGCTTTCGGCCATCGTCGCGGCGCGGCATCCGCACATGCAATGCCGGACGTGCGATCTCGCCGATGTGCAGCCGATCGCCGAACGGCGCTTGAGGGAGCGCAATCTCGGCGGCCGGGTCATCGCCGAGGCGATCGACTTCTTCGCGGACGAATTCCCCAAGGCGGACATCATCACGATGGGAATGATCCTTCACGACTGGAATCTCGAGAACAAGAAAATGCTGATCGCCAAGGCCTATCGTGCATTGCCGACCGGCGGCGCGCTGGTCGCCATCGAGAACATCATCGACGATGAACGCAGGCAAAACGGCTTCGGTCTCATGATGTCGCTGAACATGCTGATCGAATTTGGCGAGGCGTTTGACTTCACCGGCGCCCAGTTCACCGAGTGGTGCAAAGAGGCAGGGTTTAGTCGCTGCGAGATTATTCCGTTGGCGGGACCTGCAAGCGCAGCAGTGGCTTACAAGTAGAGGCTCGGCACCCGCGCGCAGTTCGCCGACGGTTCGGTATCGGTCGAGGCCGATGCTCGGCCGCATGCAATCAGGCCGCTTCAAGGTTTTCTCGACGCTTTTGCCGTGGTTCGAGGAGTTCCGGCTCTATCACCGCAGGGGCGGCCAGGTGGTGAAGCTGCGTGACGATTTGATGGCGGCGACACGCTACGGCGTGATGATGCTGAGGGAAGCGCAGGTCGACCCGGCGCTGTTCAAGGCCGCGCGGCGGAAGGCGGGGCAGAGCGATCCGCTGGGGGCGTTTCGGTGACGATGCTTGCGTTTATGCACGCCCGGCGGCAAAACGACGATGTAGCGGCAACATCATATTAGGGGGGCAATATGGAATCGGAAAACTCGCTGCTCGGGATATTCATCTCCTGGATGCCGATGCTGATTTATCTCGCAGCAAGCCTTTGGGTAACGATCTGGCTCACCTTCAAGCTGATCCGCGTTCAACAGGCGATGGTGCAGGCGCAGGAAGGCATTCTCGCCAAGCTGACCGAGATCGACAGCCGGATGTCCGCGAAGATACGCCAGGACTGAGATTCGCGGCGGACGCATAGGACGAAGCGCCGAAAAGCTTAGCCGGGCTCCTTAGCCCATTCGCCGCCGCTGCCATGATAGGTCTCTGCGGAGAGCAAGAAAACCTGTGCGCAGGTCGTGCAGCGAAAGCGGTAACGAAGCAGATCGTCCCATGGTCCATCCGGGTTGAGATCCGAAAGCGGGATGACACTCGACATAGGACCACCCGGTACTTCCTGCAGAATACCGTCGCGTATGGCCTCTTTGGCCATCGTGATCGCCGCCGCGAGACGACCGGTGCTAAAGATCGTACGGGTCTCCTCGATCGGCGCGCAGTTACTACAAGTCATGCGCTTGTTCCCATAGGTACATCCACAAGTCACAGGCCAAGGAAATCCAGACGGCAAAGAGAGTCAATCTAGCTTGGCGCCTCGTTTCCCTAGGGCTCTCCGCTTCGCAGCGTGCCGGAAAGTGACCCAACATGATCCTCCGCATCATTCCCGCCACTTTGCGCGACCTCTCCTACATCGCTGCCAACCTCCGGCTCGAGGACCGGGCCGAGATCGATTGCCAGTTCGACCACTGGTCGCCGGCGCTGCTGGCGTTGACGGCGCTGCAGGGGTTTGCCTATGTCGCCGAGCTCGACGGCAATCCGGAGGCCGGCTTCGGCGCTGCCGAGCAGCGCAGCGGGCTGTGGATCGCCTGGAGCTGGGGCACGCGCCGCATGAGGCGCTGCGTGCCTGGGATTACGGAATTCTTTCATGCCGTGCTCGGGCCTGAAGTTGCCGCGCGCGGCGCATGGCGGGTCGAGGCGCGAGCGCTGGCGGCCAATCAACTGGGGCTGCGCTGGCTTGCCCGGCTGGGCGCGACGCAACGCTGCCGCCTGCCGGGCTATGGCCGGAACGGCGAGGATTTTCTGCTCTACGACTGGACAAGAGCCTCTCACTTTGGAGAAAACCATGTGCCTTTTTCAAAAGCCGCCGGCGCTGAAGCCGTTGCCACCGACACCGACCATTGCCGACAAGGACGTGCAGGCGCGCGAAGCCGCCTTGCGGGCCCAGCTTGCGGCCAATGACGGCACCGCAGGAACGGTGAAGACCGATCTGTCGCCCAGTGAGCTGACCGGCCAGCGCCGCGTGCTGCTGGGGGTGTGACATGGGCGCCATGAGAAGAGTGTTCCGCAACCGGGTGCTGGCTTGGTGGTACTGGCGCCGGCACGCAAGGTTGGTGAAGAAGAGATAGACGGGAGCTTGCCTGCCGGGATCGCGTAAGCCGCGATCCTTCGCGCCCCGGGTGTTCAACTGCATGCCTCTACAATTGCCCTCAGATGTTCCGCCTTTTCCGTAACAACCGAGCGCAAATCGTGTTCCTTCCGCACGGTTGACATTCCTCCCTCAGCCGCCATGCTGCATTGCAACATGGCAATCGAGGAGTTCGGCATGACAGAAGCCCGGTCATCGCGCATCGAGTGCCTGGACGGGCTTCGGGCGCTCGCCGCGATCTGGGTGCTCATCGGGCACTGCCTGCTGTTGACCGGCTGGCAGATTCCTATTCTCGGCGAACCGGACCTCGGCGTCGATCTGTTCATCATGCTGTCCGGCTTCCTGATGGTGTTCCACTACCAGCTGCGCCAGGACAGGGAGCCTTGGCAAAGGCCGGAAACCTGGCTGAAATTCTGGACCCGCCGCTATTTCAGGATAGCGCCGCTGTTCTACGTCATGCTGTTCGTTGCCCTGGCGCTTGGCCCCTATCTCTACGGGTCGAGAATGGTCATCGACGAGTTCCTGCTGCGGTCGCCGCAGGCGCCCGAGCGTTATCTCGACAGCGGCCTCAAGAATATCGGCGCCCATCTGCTGTTCCTGTTCGGCCTGGTGCCGAATTTCGCCTATCGCACGCCGCTGCCCGACTGGAGCCTCGGGCTGGAGATGCAGTTCTACGCACTGTTTCCGGCCATCATGCTGCTGGTGCGCAGGCTTGACTGGCTATGGGCGGCCATGCTGGTCGCGGCGATCGGCAGCGCGATCGTGTTCTTGATGGGACAATTGTCGGTCCACTTTCCGATGCCGTCGTTCCTGCCGTTGAAGATGCAGATTTTCCTGTGCGGGATGCTGCTGGCGGGCGTCGTCCATCAAAGGCAGAAGCGGCCTTTCGTGCATCTGGCACTGGCCATGCTGCTGGCGGCGCTGCCCTTCGGCGGCGGCTATGGGCTGAGCAAGCTGTTGATGCGGGAAGCGCTCGTCCTGGGGTTCTTTGCCCTGGTTCTCTACCGGATGCTGCCGGGAACGATGGGCATCGTGGCCAGAAAGATCGCCATGACGCTCGCCAACAGGTTCTTTCATTTGATGGGTGAGCTTTCCTTCAGCATCTATTTGATCCATCTGCTGGTTCTCCAGCCGGTGGCGGCTCTGGTCATCACCCAGTTCGGCCACGAGCTGTCGGCGCCGTTGCGCTTCGCGGTCGTTGTTGTCGTCGTCTTGCCGGTGGTGTGCCTGCTGTCCTGGATCACCTACACGCTGATCGAAGTGCCCGGCCAGAAGATGGGCCGTTTCGTGGTGCAGCGCTTTGGGCGCAAAGCCGCGCTGGAGACGACGCCGGCGGAATAAGGCGCTGCCGATCTCCCCCCTTGAGGGGGAGATGTCGCCGAAGGCGACAGAGGGGGTCGCCGATCCACGCGAGACGACCCCCTCTGTCCTGCCGGACATCTCCCCCTCAAGTGGGGAGATCGGCAGCTTCGGCGTCCCGCCATTTCTTTCTTTTTCCCATTGAGTTCATCAAGCGAGGCTGACCATGAGCGATTCCCGTGCTCGCGATATTCTGTCGCGACAGGCAGAACTGGAGAGCGAACGCAGCCAGTACGAGCATGTCTGGGAGGCGGTGTCCGAATTCTGCGATCCCGATGCGCCCGATATGTGGAGCGGCAGCCGAAAGGCCGGCGTCGATTCGCAGGCTGAGCGGCAGGAGCGGCGCGGTGCGCGTGTCTACGCCAATACCATAAACTCGGCCGCCAACCGGCTGGCCGCCGGGCTGGAGAGCCTGATCATTCCGCAGTCGGAGAAATGGCATGGGTTGTCGACCGCGGCCATCAACGACGAGGAGACCGACGAGGAAAAGGAATGGGCGGAAGCGCTGCGCGATTTCCTTTTCTCGCTGCGCTACTCCGCCAATTCGAACTTCGTGCCGGCAACGCAGGCCTGCCTGCGCAATGTCGTGCGCTATGGCCCGGCCTATCTCTATGCCGAGGAAGGTTTTGGCGGCACGCTGATCCGCTATGCCTCGATCCCGGTGGTCGAGGGCTATCTCTCGCGCAACCGCTGGGGCCAGGTCGACATTTTCCACCGCCGCTACGAGCGCACGGCGCGGCAGGCGGCGCAACTGCTCGGCTACGACAGACTGCCGGCGCTGATCAAAATCCTGGTCGACGACCCCGCCAAATGCGAGACGAAAATCTCGCTGATCCAGTGCATCCAGCCGCGCGACGAGCGCAAGATGTACAGCCTCTCCGGTTCCTACCAGTATCTGGATACGGCGTTCGCTTCCTATCACGTCATCGAGGACGAGGAGGCGGTCGTCAAGGAAAGCGGTTTTCGCTCGTTCCCGGTGTCGTGCTTCAACTGGCGCCGCTACGAGGGCGATCCCTACGGCATCTCGCCGACCATTGAAGCGCTGACGACGGTGCGCGAGGAGAACGCGGTGCGGCGCTCCGGCCTGCGCGCGCTGCAGCAGATCACCGATCCGGCGACCGCCTCCAAGGCAAGGCTCGACTATGTGCCGGTGCTCAATCCCGGCGAGAACTATCCCGGCCTCATCGACGATGCCGGCCGGCCGCTGATCGCGCCGATCGCCACCGGCCAGAACCCGACCTATGCCTTCAATTATGCCGACAGCCGGGCCGAGGAGATCCGGGACATGATGTTCGTCAACCTGTTTCAAACGCTGGTGCAGAACCCGCAGATGACGGCGACCGAGGCCTTGATCCGGCAAGAGGAGAAGGGCGCGCTGCTCGGGCCGTCCGGCTCGATCATTCAGGCCGGCTTTGCCTCTAATCTCGACCGCGAGCTGGGCATTCTCGAGGACAAGGGACTTTACGAGGAAGATAGCCGCTTCCTGCCGCCAACGAGCCTTGCCGGCAAAGCGCTGCGGCCGACCTTCACCGGCCCGCTCGACGTGCTGCGCCGTTCGGCCGAGGCGCGCGACACCATCCAGGTTGTCACCACCGCCATGCAGATGGCGCAGTTCGATCCCGGCGTGATGGACAATATCGACGGCGACGCGGCGCTGAAGATCGTGCAGGGCGCCGGCCGCAGCCCGCAGCGCATTTTTCGCCGCCAGGATGAGGTGGCCGGCATCCGCGATGCCAGAGCCAAGGCTCAAGCTGAACAGGCCGGCATGGCGGCGATGGCTGCCGCCGGCAAGGTCGCCAGGGACGCCGTGCCGGCGGCAGTGCAGGCGCGCGACAGCGGCCTGCTCGACGGGCTCGGCGGGCTGATGCCGCAGGCTGCGCAAGATGCTTCGGGCGGGCAGGGCGCATGAAACGCTTCGCCCATTCCAGCCAGGCCGGCGGCCCGGCCAAGGCGCAGGATGCGCTAGCCAAGGCCTATCTCAGGGTGTTCTCGGGCCAGGACGGCGAAATGGTGCTGGCCGACCTGGCGGCCGCAACCGGTTATTACCGCCGCCCGTCCTATGGCGAGTGGCTGGCCAAGACGAAAACGCCGAACGGCTTCGAGCTGCACAGCGCGCTGAGCAATGCGCGGGCCGAAGTGGTGCAGCATATTATGGGGTTTTTGATGCTGGACGAGGCGCAGTTGGCTGCGCTGGAGAAGGCGGCGAGGCTGGAGGCGTAGGGGCTTTAGGAAAGCGTATGCTCAGGCGAACCCCGACGTGAACATCGAGGATGTAGTAATTCATCATCCGGCTGAGCAGCAATTACTTAAGAGGCTTCTAAATTTCCTATCGAAGAAAAAGATCAATTCGATAGAAAATCTACGCGGGATCCCTAAGGATTTAAATGATATTCTGCATCTTGTTATCATTAGGGGCGAAAATGACAAATTCTATGAAAAGTACCCGTATCCAACGGAGCAGCAGATTCTGGATCATTCTACAATGATGGATAAGAAATATGGCCATCATTTCGTGCCGCCTGTCGGAAAATATAGGTGAAAAATGGATTATTATTATGTAGAGCCATTTGTTGCTGGTGATTTTGGCAAAAATACGGTTCTCGATAACCGCGTTCACCCGCCGATTGTGCACAAACTTCACTACGAGATTGACGTTTGGATAGGTGATGTCCTGATAAGGAGTTTTCCCTGTTATCTTGTCACCAAAGAAGCCGAGCTGGAGCTGCTGAAGATGCGAGTTTCAGGGGCGACGTTTGCCGACGTCGAGGTTACTGCTTCGGAGTTGTTTCATCGGCTGCAGCCAGAAACAGAACTTCCAACCTTCGTCTGGATGAAGATCCATGGGCAGCCAGGACATGATGACTTCGGCATGGCTTCGAACCACACGCTTGTTGTTTCAGAGCGGGCGCTAGACGTGTTTGAGCGCCTCGGCAATGAGTCGGCCGGGATTCATTCATTCGACGAGCCGGAAAAGGATTGAATGATCCTAGTGACTTCGCACGTCAGAGATTTAGCTGATGGACTGCAAAACCTGAACGCGAATAGCCATCGGTTCTGCGGGCATCAATTCTGCAAGGTGCAGTCCAAATACCACGTGTTCAGATATGTTGGAGTTTGTAGCGTGACCCGCGCCTTGGTCGGAGGACCTTCAATATTTGCTGTCCTCATAACGAAGGTGTCGAGCATAAATGTCGTGCTGTCAAATGCAGCGATCTGATATACGTTTCGTCGGAAGATATCGTATTTCGTTGACGATGGTTTGAGCGTGCCCGATTTGCTGGTTACAATGAAGTGATCGGCAAATTCTTGGATATCAAATTTCCTGGCCTTGTTAGCTGCGACGAATCCCGAGTCATCTGATGACGGTATGTCGGACCATGTGTGGAAGTCGCTTACTGAACATATGAAGACGTCGCCATCTTTTGAGTTCACTGGCTCCATTGCAAACAAGCAAAGCGACAAAAGGATTATGAGGCGCAGGATCGCCGGCCTCAATGTTGCAATAGTCCGCATTGCCCGCCCCCGTGGGTAGCCCTGGACGATAGCGCTGACCTCTAATCAGGGGAAGGACCAAATCATCGGGGGAAACGGATGCGCGAGGTTGACGCTGCGCCCCTCTCCCCGTTCTACGGGGAGAGCGATGCCGGCAGGCAGGTGAGGGGCGGTGCCGGCATTTCAGAAGTTTGCGCTGCCCCTCATCCCCCTACCGGGACCTCCTCCCCGTAGAACGGGGAGAAGGGACCAATCAATAATCGCCGTTATAATACCGGTCGTCGCAGGGGGCGGTGTAGATGCGGCCGCTGGTGCGATCCTGATAGCGGCAAAGCTGTTCGCTGCGCGGCTGCGGCGTGGTGGCGTTGCCGACGACGGCGCCCAGCAAGGCGCCGGCTCCGGCACCGATGACCGTGCTCTTGGTGTTGCCGCCGATCGCCTGGCCGGCAAGCGCGCCGGCGCCGGCGCCGAGCAGCGCACCGGTGCTGGTTCTCTGCTGTGCTTCGGTCTGCGCGCAGCCTGCCAGCGCGGCGGTTACGAACATGGCGGCAATGGCTCTGGACATGGTCATCGTCTGATACTCCCTTGAAGTCTATGAACTAATTCGCAGGCTGATTTTGCCAAGTACGGTCGCATTTGCGGCGGAACATAGGCACCGTGCCTCACGAAATAAGACATGGTTGTTTTTGTCTGACGGCCTGATCCGCAAAGAAAGTAACCGAACAAGACCCAAAGAGCTTCATCTCCAGTCGCGCCTTCCAGGGCGCTACGCCGCCTCGATCTGCATTACCTTTTTCGCCGCAGCGGCCAGAAATCCGGATCGGCTGTAGCCGTGGCGCTCCGCATATCGGTCAATCTGATCGAGGACATCTTCCGGAATGGTGACGTTGACACGCACGACCTTCGCAGCTTCAGCTTTCAAGGGAACCAGGATGGCGACACCGCTCAGATTGTCCTTGTCCGACATCACTTCCTCCAGGGATGACGGCTCGGGAATGGCCTCGCCATCCTCGACCAGCCCCTCGACATGAAAGGCCAGTGCTTCCCCGGCCATGGCACGGGCATCATCCAGGTTGACGCCGGCTGTCACCAGGCCCGGAAAATCGGGAAAGGAGACGCCGAAGTCGCTGTCCGCTTGCTTGTGGATCAATCCGATATGGTTCCGCATTTCTCTACCTCAGCTTCACGCCGGATTGTTTTTCAATACTCTTGAGAGTGCCGATCGGGATGTCGCGCTTGGGATGCGGAACTGTCAGCTGGCCCGGCTTGGATTTGTGCTTGAACTGGGCGTGACTTCCTTTTCGAGCCACTTCGTACCAGCCATCCGCCAACAGCCTGTGGATGACATCGGCGCACTTCATGTTGTGTATAAATACACATAAATCCAAATGTCCATGAGCTTTTGCCGCTGTTGCGTGCGGCGGCCCAGCCGACCCCGTTTTCAATCCCGCAAGAATGGAGAAATCAAATGACCCGAGGTCTTGCCCGGACGCTTTCGCGTGCCGCCGCCAGAGAAGCCGGCCTTGCCCCGCCCAAGGCGGGGCTCACCGCCAGGACGACCGGACAGGGCGGCGCCTACCGCACCGTCTTCTCCTTCAATGCCATGCCGGTGCCGGTCACCGATGCACTGGCCTATGCCAGCCAGAAGCTGTTCGATTTCATCGATGGCAAGATCCGCATCAGGGGCGGTACGGCCCGGCTGCAGTTCGCGGTGCTGACTACCCGCGCGTCGACCATCAACGACAATGCCGCGCTGACCTGGTCGCTCGGCTCGACGGCAGCGTCGACCCCAGCGCTCGCCTTGACGATGATCAATGTGCTGGCGGCGACCGGCCGCACGCTGGATGGCGCCGGTGCCGCCCTGTCGAGCGCGTCGGTTGCCGATGTCGCCGCCGCGCAGACGCTCGACGGCACCGTGACGCCGGTCGACCTCTATCTCAACCTGGCGTTTGCCACCGGCACGGATATCGACGCCGACGGCACGCTGGCGGTGTCGGGCACCATCACGCTGCTCTGGGAGAACTGGGGCGATAATGCCTGAGGCGCTAATCTTCCCCCTTGAGGGGGAGATGTCGCCGAAGGCGACAGAGGGGGTCGGTTCGACCGGGCGCGACGCCCGGCGACAGATGAGGTCGGCGCTCCACGCGCGGCTACCCCCTCTAGCCTGCCGGCCATCTCCCCTCGAGGGGGGAGATACCAAGCGTCGCCATCGGCTCTCCTCTGAAACGTCAACAAAAGGAATCTTCTCATGACAGATCTGGCAGACGCCGGGTCCGTGGTGGCGGCGCCACCGGCGGGCAACCTTGCACGGCCACCGGCCAACGGGGACAACGGGTCCGCCCCGCCTGCGGCCAAAAGCTGGTTTGACGGTCTTTCCGAAGGCAACCGCAAGCTTGCTGAAACCAAGGGCTGGACCAAGCCTGAAAGCCTCGATCGGGTCTTCGCCTCCTATGCGGAGCTGGAGCGGCAGCAGGGCGAGAGCCTGCGCGTTCCGGCAGCCGATGCAGCCGCGGAAGACTGGGACAGGTTCCATGCCCGGCTGCCCGAGGCGATGCGTCCGCTGACCTCACCCGAGAAGGTCGAGTACCGGCGCCCCGACGGGCTCCCCGAA
This sequence comes from Mesorhizobium sp. M0968, assembly GCF_040319065.1. Classification (NCBI taxonomy): domain Bacteria; kingdom Pseudomonadati; phylum Pseudomonadota; class Alphaproteobacteria; order Hyphomicrobiales; family Phyllobacteriaceae; genus Mesorhizobium; species Mesorhizobium sp. M0968. The sequence continues at coordinate 54,450 of NZ_JAMYNL010000007.1, read as the reverse complement.
AACTTCGCCTATTCGGACGAGCTCGCCAATGCGTCCAAGACCTGGGCGGTCGAGGCAGGTGCTACCCCGAAGGTCGCACAGGCCTATCACGACCGCTTCGTCGGCTACATGGCCGAGCAGGCCAAGGCACAGCAAATCGCTGTTGCCCGCTCGGTCGAGACGACCCACGACGACCTCGTCAGGGATTGGGGACCGACCGGCAGCGATGGCTTTCGCCAGAAGCTCGAGGTCGCCAACCGGGCGATGAAAAAGCTCGGACTGGTCAATGCCTACAAGGCGAAGGGTATCCTTCTGCCGGACGGCGCCTTGACCGACCCGCAGATCGCCAAGGCGTTCCACGCCATCGGCGAGGCGATGTTCCGCGAAGACACGATCGACGGCGGCACGGCCTTGAGCGGAGGCAATCCCTTCAAGCGCAATGCCGCCGGCGAGCGCAACCTGACTGGCATCTCGGCGCTCGTCAAAAGCGACCCCGCCCGCGCCCGGCGGCTGGCACGCGAGGCCGGCGAAAATCCCGACCTGTGGATGCCCAACAATCCTCTTTAACCCGAACCTGAAGGAAGACAAAAATGGCAGACGCCTATACCCGTATCGCGGACGCGATCGTTCCGTCCGTCTATGCGCAATACTCGTTCGAGGAGCACGTCCAGTCGCTGGAGATTTACCAGGCCGGGATCCTGTTTTCCGACCCGTCGATCGCCTCGAAGCTCAGCCTGGGCGGACGTTCCGTCGACATGCCCGGCTGGAAGGACCTCGGCAACGATCCGTCCGAGCCGGTCAACGACGACCCGGCCGACTCGATCGAGATGAAGAAGATCGGTGCGCGCCGCGAAGTCGCGGCCCGCAATGTGCGTGCGCAGGCCTGGGGCATCCCGGATCTGACCTCGATCCTTGCCGGCGACGATCCGCAGAAGCTTATCGTGCGCCGCCAGACCGACTACTGGCAGCGCGCCAACAAGCTGACGCTGCTGGGCATACTGAAAGGCGTGCTGGCCGACAACATCGCCAATGACGGCAGTGACCTGGTGCGCGTCACCGGCGCCTCCATCGTCGACACCGACATCATCGAGGCCGCCTACCTGATGGGCGACCGCGCCGACAAGTTCAAGACGATCTGGATGCATTCCAAACAGATGAAGGCGCTGAAGCTCGCCGACCTCATCGACTATGTGCCGTCGTCCGAGCAGGGCGGGCCGCTGATCCCCTATTACATGGGGCTCAGGGCCGTCGTCGATGACGACATTCCGGTTGCCGGCGGCGTCTACACGGCGTTCATGTTCAAGGACCAGGCGATCCTTTGGAACGAGCTGCCGGTCAACACCGAAGGCGGCCCGCTCGAGTTCGACCGCAAGCCGCGGCAGGGCCATGGCGGTGGTGTCACCGAAATGGTCGGCCGCCGGCATTTCGTGCCGCATGTGCCGGGCACCCGCTTCCTCGATGCGTCCTCGGCCGGCGAATTCGCCACCGATGCCGAGCTGGCACTGGCGGCAAACTGGGACCGCACGGCGTCGAGCGTCAAGCACATGACGTTCATCGCGCTGAAGACGACCGAGGCCTGATCGGGCGAAGGGGCGGGCGTCAGACGTCCGCCCCTTCGGGACACCAGGTCGGCCACCGTGGCGACCCGCAAGTTCACCCGCTGCGCTGCGTCGGAGTGATGTGAATTTTGGCGTTCGCTACAACATTCATGTTGCCCTTTGGCCAATCGACGGCACCAAACAGTTACAAGAAAGGGCGATGCTGCCTTGTCTTGGTAAGGGAGGTCACCATGAACATGAAGTACAAAACAGTTCAGGAAGTGCTCCGAAAAGCGGGCATTGTCATGAGTAAGAAGGGGGAAGTTCATCGCATAAACTTCTTCAGCGGCCTGGAAGACACCGCCTACTACACGCCAAGTCTTCAGGATGCCCTGGACAGGGGCTTGGCTTTGGCGGGAGGTGCCGGAAGGGTGAAAGCAACCGTCTTTGCCACGTCAGCTGAAACAGGGATCTCGACCGGCGCACGCATCGGCTGACACAATTCATGCAAGACATCGCCGCGTTGCGCGGCGGTGTCGTGAAACTGCAATAGCCGAAGCATTGCCGTCTTCCTTGCTCGAATGGGAAAAAGACGGCTGACGAAGCGTCTGCCACGCCGTTTCATGACGGGCGGGTGGCGTCGTGACGGCCCCCGTGCACGAGACGTGCAACGTTCCGCCCAAGCCAAAATCACAAAAAATCCCCAGCCGCTTCGAAGCGGCTTTTTGCCGTGGAGGCACCATGCCCCGTTTTCTCCGACCAACCATACAGACAGAGGGCTGAGCCATGGCCATCACCCCGCTCGACATCGCCAACATGGCGCTCGCCGTGCTCGACGAGGCGCCGATCGACAGCCTCGACCAGGACGCCAAGGCGGCGCGCCTGCTCAATCTGCATTTTGACCTGACCCGCGAGGCCGAATTGACCAAGCACGCCTTTGTCTTCGCCATCCTGGCGGCCTCGGTCGCCGGCTTCGACACCGGCAGCGGCGCTGGCACGCTGAACTTCGCCTATGAGCTTCCCGCCGACTGCCTGCGGCCCTTGCCGCTGACCCATAATGGCGAGCCGGATGGCGTGCCGCTCTCATGGCGGCAGGAGGCCGGGCTGATCTATTCGGATCAGGCCGGACCGCGCGTCATCCGCTATGTCGCCAATCTGACCGACCCCAACGACTGGGACGCGCTGTTCAGCGAAGTGCTGGTGGCGGCGCTCGCCATCAAGATCGCCCATCCGTTGACCCACAAGGCCAGCATGATCGACGTCGCCCGCAGCGCCTATGACAGGGCGCTGGACGCCGCCTATTCAGCCAATGCCATCCAGCGCGGCGGCAGATTTTCGACGACGTCCTGGGCTTTCCAGCGCGGCGACAGCCGGGGCGTCGGCCGATGACCACGCTCTATCCGGTCCAAGATGCTTTCATCCGCGGCGAGATTTCTCCCCGCTTGCATGCTCGCGCCTCGCTCGATCTTTACCGGGCGGCGCTGTCCAAATGCATGAATTTCGTCACGCTGCCGCATGGCGGTATCAGGAAGCGTGGCGGCACCTATTTTTGCGCGGAGGTGAGGGACTCATCAAAGGCGACACGGCTGATCCCGTTCATCTTCTCGGCCGATCAGGCCTATGCGCTCGAATTCGGCGATCTCTACATCCGCGTCTATGCCTATGGCGCGCGTGTCGGCACGGTCGAAGTCGTTTCGCCTTATCCCGAGGCCGATCTGTTCGACCTGCAATTCGTCCAGTCGGCAGACCAGATGTGGATCACCCACAAGGATCATCCGGTCAAAGTGCTGACGCGCACTGCGCACACGACCTGGACGCTCGCCGATTTCGTCTTTCTCGACGGCCCATACGACAAGATCAACACCACGGCCACGACGCTAACGCCGGCCGCAACCGGCAACGCCATGCCGGTCATGGCCTCGAATACGCTGCCAAGCGGCACGGTCAGCAACAGCAACGGCTCATCCGACGTGTGGCAGGTGTTCGATGGCGACAAGCAGAAGGGGGAGAACATAGCGGGCTTTCCGAGCGGGTATCTGCGCTACCAGTTCGGCGGCGGCGGGGCCAAGACGGTCGACGCCTACTGGATTACCGCCACGAATGATCACTCAGACACTGCATCGCCGACCCAGTGGCAATTCCAGGCCTCGCACAACGGCACCGACTGGACGACGCTCGACAGCCGCGACGGAGAGACCGGCTGGTCCAAGTCGGAAACCCGTTTCTTCGACGGCTTCAACAACACGGTTGCCTACGAATATTATCAGCTACTGTTTTCAGGTGGCGGCAGCGACGGAACCGCTATCGCCGAACTGGCCCTGCACGAATACGCGCCGTCGCAAACGCCATTTGATCTCTCGGCCTCCTCGATCGTCGGCATCAATGACGGCATCGGCTTCCAGACCAGCGATATCGGCCGCGCCATTCGTCTGCTTGGCGCGGATGGCTTCTGGCGCTGGGCCAAGGTCGTTGCCCGGACCAGCACGACGGTAGTCACGGTCCAGTTGTACGGGCACGCTCTGCCCGATCTCAGCCCGATCATCCGCTGGCGTCTCGGCACCTTCGTGCCCGGCAAGTATGTCCAGAGCGGTTCGCTTTACGAGGAGCGCCTGGCGTTCAGCCGAAAATTCTCGGTCTATGCCTCGCAAACCGGCGATTTCGACAACTTCGCCACCGGTGAGAAAGACACCGACGCGCTGGAATTCGTGCAGGCAGGTGGCGGCCAGGCCAACGACATTACGTGGGTGGCGGAATCGGACGGCGCGCTGATCATCGGGACGCTTGGCGGGGTGAGGGCGCTGTCGGGTTCCGGCATCGACGAGGCGCTGACGCCGTCCTCGTTCAAGAACCGCCGGTCGCGGACTTTCGGCTGTGCCCCGCTGCGTCCCGTCGATGCGGGGCAGTCGTTCCTCTATGTCACCCGCTCCCGCAAATCGATCGCCGAGCTGACGCAAAACGCCACCGGCCGCTTCACCTCCGACGATGTCGGTCAGATATCGGAGCACATTCCCAAGAAAGGCGTCGTCGAACTCGCCTTCCAGACCGACCCCGATCCGCTGCTCTGGTTCCCGCTCGGGGATGGCGAACTCGGCGGCTACACGCACCAGCCGTCGCAGGACGTTCGCGGCATGCACATCCACCAGATCGCCGGAAGCTTCGCAGGATCGAACTGGGCCGTTGTCGAAAGCGCCGTGGTGACGCCCGGCCAGGACGGCAACGACGATCTCTGGCTGATCGTCAAGCGCACGATCGGCGGCGTGACCAGGCGCTATATCGAAATCAAGACCGCGCCGTTTGAGTATGGCGGGATCGGCGATGCATTCGAAGTCGACTGCGGCCTGACCTATTCGGGCGCCGCTGTGGGCACGGTCTCAGGGCTTGATCATCTCAACGGCGAAACACTCGACGTCTTGGCCGATGGCAAGGTCTACAAGGGCCTTGCTGTGGCTGCTGGCGCGGTTTCGCTGCCCGGTGGGGCTACGGCAGCCAAATGGCAGGTCGGGCTCGGCTACCAGTCCGAAGCCAACACGCTGGAGCTCGACGTCGGCGGTCGCGACGGATCGATCGTCGGGCGGCGCAAGAAGGTGGCCAAGCTCATTCTTTCGCTGCTGGAAACCGACACAACCGGGCTTCAGGTCCAGTCGTTCATCCGCGGCCGCTGGGAGCAGGTTCGCATTCCGTCTCTGGTTGCACCCGACGGCATGGCGAAATTGTTCACCGGCAATGTCGAGGTGCCGATCGACGATAGCTGGGAAGGGCAGGGGCGGGTGAAGATCCGCCACGTCAATCCAACGCCCTGCACGATCAGGGCGATGACACCGGTGTTCGACGCCGAGCCTTAGAAACTGCTGATCTCCCCCCTCGAGGGGGAGATGTCGCCGAAGGCGACAGAGGGGGTCGGCACGTCCTGACGCGGCCTCCCATCGCCTCCATCGCGGGGGAAGAACGCCGGCGCTCCACGCGAGACGACCCCCTCTGGCCTACCGGCCATCTCCCCCTCGAGGGGGGAGATCACCCGCTCCGTCTTCCATCGCTTCCCCAACCAAGGAACCCACCCGTGACCCCAACCCATGCCGAGCAACTCGGCAAGGCGCGGACGGCTGCCGATTTTGTAGCCGTCATCGCCTTGCTCGACACCGACCTCAACGATGCGATCGCCCGCAAGGGCGAGCTGGAAACGGAAAAGTTTGACGCGATCTTCGGCGCCGGAAATTTGACGGCGGCGCGTGCCGCATTGGACGACTGCAACGCTGAAATCGCACTGATCGAGAAAACCATCGAGGACGCGGACGAGCGCCGCGTTGGCGCCCCCCTGGACGAACCCCCCGCCGAAGCTGCCGTCGCCACGCCTGCGCCCGGCGACGAGGTCAGGACAAAGGCCGAGGCGCTCGGCGAGCGCTGGCGCACGGTCCACTGGCTGATCGAGCAGCTGCGCCAGGAGCTGTTCGCGGCCGATGCCTTGAGCCGCGCCATCATCGCCGCCAACGGCCTTTTCGATGCCGACGGCGCCGTCGACCTGAAGATCAACGTGACCACCATCCGGCGCACCGCCATGGCCGGCCCGCGGGCCGCCGCGCCATCGCGTCTCAGCCGCCCGGCAATCCAGGCCGACCGGCTGCTTTTGTCCTTCCTCAGCCCCGGCGGTGTGCTCGACCGGCGCCCTGCGATCGGCGCACCGGTCGGCGGCATCAAAAGCAAATTCATTCCCGCCGGCGAACGAGGCTGACCATGTGCACACTAGCTCTTATCGGCACGGCGCTTTCGGTCGGCGGCGCGCTGGCGGAAGGCCAGCAGTCGAAGCAAATGGCCGAGTACCAGGCCAAGGCCTATGAACAGCAGGCGCGGGCCGACGCCCAAAGCTCGGCCTTCGAGCAGGGCCAGGAGCGCCATAAGCAGGATCTGCTGCAGGCGCAGGCGCGTGCCCAGGCCGGCGCTTCGGGCGTCGCTATTTCTGGTTCGCCGACCGAGGTGATGGCGGCCAATGCAAGGCAGGGCCAGCTCGACCTCAAGGCGATCCAGTACGGCTCGCAGCTGCGCCAGAACGGTCTCGCCACGCAGGCGGCGATCGCGCGCTTTTCCGGCAGGCAGGCGGTGGGCGCCTCGATTTTCAAGGCCGGCAGCAATCTCGTGTCCGGCATCTCCGGCATCTACGACCCGGCCAAGGCGGTGACGTTCGGCGGAAGCGCCTTCCCGCCGGCGCCGGGTGGAGGCCTCTACTGATGGCCACCATCCCGCTCCAGCTTGCGCAGCGCCGCCTCGATACCGGCACCGTGGCCTCCTATCCCGACGGCTCGCCGGTGGGCGCCGCCATGCAAGGCTTTGGCGACGAGCTCTCGGCGATTGCCGAGCGCTTCAAGCAACAGAAGCAGCAGCAGGACGCGTTCGACGCCGACATTATCGGCCGCGAGCTGAACGCACGCATCGCCCACGCCGAGGCCGTGGCGGTGCAGACCGCGCCGGCCGCCGGCGGCGGCCTGCACGACTTCATGTATGGCCAGCTCGATCCGCGCAGCGACGGCGTCGTCAGGCCCGGCCTGTTCGACCAGATCTTCGACGACACCGTAGCGAAAGTGCCGGAGGGCGAACGCGCCAATTTTCTCGCCCAAAAGCAGGCATTGCGGCTGGCCGGCTCGGCGCGCATGGCCGCGCAGCAGCACGCGCGGCGCCAGAACTATGAGCAGGCCGAGTGGAGCAAGGTCGAGGACGGCTACACAAGCGCCATCGCGCAGGGCGACCCGGACGATAGCGGCACGTTCGAGGCGATCAGGCAGAGCGGGCTCGACCTGATCGGCAAGATGGGCAACCCGGTGGCCCGCCAGGCCGCCGAGGCTGCCTGGCGCAGCAACACGGCAAAGGCGCTCGCCGACGCGATGATCGCCAAGGACCCGAAGCGTGCTGCGGAGGTGCTGGGGACTGGGCCGGTCTCAACGGACGGCAGGACTAAGGACGATACCATCGAAGCTGTGGGCGGACCTCGGGCGAGTGGGTCCAGCGTGCTGGCGACGCGCGAAGCGCCCGTAGGTGGCCTTCCGTCCGACGAAACACCTATCCGCACGGGTTCCGTGGGGCCCGTCGGAAATACGGCTTGGGCTGCCGCAGGACCCTGGATTGCCGACTTGTCGCCGGACACGGTTCAGGATCTCGGCCAGAAGGCGCAGGTAGCGACTGTGGCAAGCCTGGTCGATGCGCGCACGAACATCGACATCGCCTTGCAGAACGCGCCGGCTGCCATTGCCAATACCGGCAGCTATTCTGGCAAGACACCGGGTGCCGAAGACTTCACTGCCGTGTACGGCGCCGAAGATGGCGGCAAGCGTCTCCAAGCCTTCGACATAACGGCTGATATCGGCCGCGCAGTTTTCGACATGCGACCCGTCCCGAACCAGGCGATACACGCCCAGATTCGGGATTTTGAACCCGGCCCCTACGGCTCGCCGGAAGAGCGGGAGCAATATGAGATAAGGGCCGGCGCCGCGCAATTGGTGCTGGGTGCCAGGCGCGCCGATCCCGCCGGTTACGTCGGCCAACTGTTCCCGAACCATGCTCCGGACTGGGATAAGATCACAGCTCCTGAGGATTATAAGGCTGCCGTCACCTGGGCCGTCGCTGCTCAGCAGGAGTTGGGCTTCGACCGAATACTGCCAATGCCCTGGGCTGTAGCTGGCCAGCAGGCGGCGAAATACATCGACCAAGGCGTGCCGTTCGAAAAGCGCCTTGCCAAGTTGAGTTCGATCGTCCTGGCGGTTCGCGATCCTGATGCCCGCAAGGCGACAACCCAACAGATTTCTGTGGCGGCGGAAGCCCAGTGGCGAGCCAAGGCAGCCCAAGATCCGAACGTCGCGCCAGCGTCGTTGGAAGCCCAGGTTGCAGTGCTCAAGAACGGGCTGGCGTGGATCGGGGAACATCCGGCCCAAGCCCAGTACAGCACCATGCCGTGGCTACAGCAATTCGGCTTGGCGTTCTCGGATGTCGGCCGCCTCACGGCTAAGGGCGCGGCCGCCGGCGGTGCGGATGCGATCTCCGCCGGGCTGGACTCCGCTTGGTCCGGAGGAAACTACCAGAACCTCCTCGAAGATGAACAGGCCAAGACCGAGGACGCCGAGGACCGGGCCGGTTCGGCCGGTTGGGCGGCGGAAGCCCTCGGCACCGGCTTAAGCGGATATGGCCTGGCGGAGAGTTTGTTCGGTTTGCTGGGCCGGGCAAGCGTTGGCGCGGCGGCAGAGAACGGCTTGATCGGTCTTGCTGCCCGAACTGGCGTCGGGGGTGTGGTGGGTGGCACTTATGGCGGGGCATACGCCTTCAACACAGGACAGAGCGTCCCCTGGGGAATTGCCAACGGCGCGCTTTGGGGGGCGGGCGGCAATGTCCTTGCCGAAGGGCTCAGTGCAGTTGGCAGCCAGGTGTTGGCAAGGCTTGCCGGGCGTTCTGCGAATGCTAAACCTGATATCGTACTGGATAGTGGGGCTCCCCCGGTTTCTGTCAATGCAGAAGAGATTCCGATCTCGACCGGCAAGGCCCGAGAAATAAGGAGGCCCTATACGCATTTGGAAGATCCTCCCAACGTTGCGTCCGGCAAGGATCCAACAAAGAAGCAGAGGATAGCTATTTTCGAGGAAAATAAAAGGGTGAATGATGGAATTTTGAGATCGGATGAGAGTGGTATAGAAATAATTCCAGCAAAGAAAAGCAAAAGAGGCGTAACTCCTCCAAAAAACGAAGCTCATATCGATCACATAGATCCAGTTAATCCCGCTGACAAGACAAAATCGTCAGGATCAAATAGCTATAAAAATCTTCGTCTTACGGCTGGGTTTGAGAATATAGAAAAATCGAACAAATAGGTGACATATGACCGAATGGAAGTTCGAAAACCCAAAAAACACAGCCGTTATTTCGACTCGGAAGATATTTAGGGGGGGCGGCTGGATTGCGTATGTGTCACATGATGATGACGGCGACGATAATGAGTCGTGGCAATTCTACGGAAATGAAGCTGAAGTTGATCAAGATGACCTAATTTTAGTGGCCTTGGTCGAGGTGGTCGAGCTTGATGGAACTGTTGCACAGTTGGCGGATTTGCCGTTAGGCTGGCGTGCGTGGCGCGATACAAAGTCTTCGCCATGGAAGCGCGACAAAATCACCTAAACACATTCTGAATGGTAGCGGAGTTTACTCTGCTTTGACCCGGTGAAAGTAAAAAAAGGCGTTACTCCTCCGCCAACGAATCACAGTTTGATCACATCGATCCGCTTATTCCAGTTGATCCGACAAAGACTCCCGACGCGGATGAATCCGAAGATTTCGATGAAAGCGATATTATGATCATAAGCCTGAAAAATATGGTTGAAAAAGACAAGACTATTATGCAGTTGGCTGATTTACCTTACGGCTGGTATGCTTGGCGCGAGACAAAAACCTCGCCATGGAGGCGAGGCAAAACCCTCGACGAACACCCAGAATCGGAGCGGAGTTAGTTTCGACTTCCAATTGTAACGGTTGACATGGGTGATTGCGACGCTGAGCGGCGGAGCCGACAGCGGTGCAAGAAACCGGGGCGTCACTTCGCACGGAGCGTTCTGGCAAGGACCAATCAGCCCACGGGCCGGAATATGGATGTGTCTCACGAGAAAGCGCTGGCCGACGGGGGGCAGATCACCTCTCAAACATCACGCATCGTGCGAGAGCAGATCATATTAAACACCATGGCGATGCAGGAGACTATGCTCGCTGGGCAAGAAGAAGATGGCTCAAGCAAGAAATGAAAGGGAACACAGTGGTCGAGAGAAATTATAGCGACGTCAAACCCGACTTGACCAGCGTCACCCGCTTGCCGTCGACTGACAAAAGCACAGGCGATGAAGAGCTTGATGCTGCACGTCTGGAAGCCCTGAAAATATCTTGATTTCTATGATTGGGTTTCAGACATCAAGGGGGAATACCTTGGATACGGGGCCGACGGCATAACCTATATTTTTCTCTTCGAGATTGTTCCGGGCAGGCCGGAAGTTGACCCATGGATATGGGTAATCGTCGGCGATGTGCCCCCGACATATCTGCCGGCGGTAGACGCCAAGACTCCATACGAGGCGCTGGATGGATATATCGGCGCCATGGAAGCGTGGGTCGAAGCTGCGCGACGGGGGACTCGGTGGCAGATCTAATCCCGGTCAACGTGCCGCCTCGCCCAGCCAACGCCGAAATGTTGGATAGCCGTCTCAAATTTCTCGACGAAAGGGTGTTGCCGGAACTTCGAGAGTGATCGGCTGCCGCTTGTCGGCAAGCGCCGTCAGTTCCTTGACGAGAACGTGCTTTCGTTGCTCCCGAAGTGATGTACTGGCGTGCTCCGTGGCTCGTCGCGGATGCAAGCCCGGCACTCGGTTCGACCGGATCAGCACTGGCGCAATCACTGGTGAGTGCGCACGCCGGAAATGGCGACCAGGCACGCAACGTGCCGTCGGTCTGATTGTGGTCACGATGCTGGCTTATGGCCTGCTAACCGCCGAGCGGTCCCAGTCGGTGGTGCCTTCTGGATCGCCTCCTGTTTCAGATGAAGGATTGACCTGTTGCGCACAGACTCTTTTCCGACCATGGCAAGGATCGTTTTTCTGCTCACCCTGATCGTTGTTCTCCTGCTCGCGCTTTCGCCGGTGCGCTTCCTGCAGGAGTTGGACATGGGCTTCACCTTCCAGCACGACAAGCTCAACCACGCCGCGGCGTTCGCGGTGTTGGCGGCACTCGGAAGCCTCGGCTGGCCGGAACACAAGACGAGACTGGTCGTGCTCCTCGCCATCACCGGCGCGGCGATCGAGCTGCTTCAGGGCGCGCAGCTGATCGCGCGGGATATGGATATCCTCGACTGGGTTGCCGACTGCGCCGGCATGGCCTGCGGGCTGGTGGCCATCGGCGGGACAAGAAGGCTGATTGGCGGATTGCTGTAGTCTCGACCGCGTTGCCGCTCTCTGTCCTGAAAATGTAAATCGCCGGCTGCGCCAGATAGCGCGGTGTCCGGCCGCGTAGCTTAAGTCTCCCACCGACAGCACTGAACCCCTTCCAGCCTCGCTTATGCGGGGCTTTTTTATGGAGCAAGCCCTCATGTCCCGACCTGCAACTGCCGCCGTTCGTCTCCTGACCGGCGAACGCGAACCCGTGCGCCTCGCAACCACGGCCGACATCCTCCTGCACGGCCTGCAGGCCATCGACGGCGTGCCGGTCGAGGTCGGCGACCGCGTGCTGGTCAAGGATCAGGCCGACCCGACGCAGAACGGCATCTACACGGCGAGCGCAGGCGAATGGTTCCGCGCCGCCGACGCCCGTTCTACGCGCACCCTGCAGAAGGGCACGACGGTCCATACCCAGATCGGATCGGTCAATGCGGATCGCGTGTTCGAGTTCACGGCCGACGAGCCGGCCGTCGGCGCCGATGCCATCACCATCGCCGCATCCGTCCCGCCCGACATCGCGGACGTGGTCGATGAGGTCGAAGCGCTGCGCGATGAAACCCAGGCGCTGAAGGATGCTGCCGCAGCCAGCGCCGGCCAGGCATCCGCCAGTGCTGCCGCTTCCGCCGCGAATGCCGGACAAACCACAGCCGACCGGGCTGCGACCAATTCCGATGCCGTCGCCGCCGCGGCGGCCGTCATCAGCGCCCAGGCTGCACGCGACGCTTCGCTCTACGGCAAGGGCATTTTCCCGACGACGGCGGCGGCAATCGGCTTCGGCGTCGCCGGCAACGGTGCGATCACCGCCGGCTCCGGCGGCGCCAACGGCACGTTCGACCTGGCGTTTACCGGCGGCACCGGTTCGGGCGCCGCCGGCCGCTTCGTCGTGGCGGGCGGGGCGCTGACGCAGATACTGATCACGGCGCCGGGCTCCTACACAGTGGCGCCGACGTTCAGTTTTGCGGCGTCGGCAGGGCTGGCCGGCGCCGCCGCAGCGGCGGTGCTGGGCAGGAATGTCGTTGTCGGCGAGTATTTCTGGACGGAGGTCAGCGCCGGCATTGTGGGGCTTCACAGCGTCGGGACAGGCCCGATTGCCGTCGATACGGGTATTCGTGCGTCACCGGCGGAAATTGCCCCGATCAGCTCGCGGGCGATTGGGCCGGTTCCGATCACTGGTTCTGTCGGCGGCACGCTGATTACCAACGACAGCGTCTATTTCTGGCCTGGATCGGTGTCTGCGGCCGATGAATATCTCTCGACCTTGGAGCTTGGATTCGGCGCCGTGCCAGGGACAGCCCATATTGTCTTCGCCCACCTCGAGGGCGACGGGACGCTTAGCCTTGTTTCCGAGCAAACGATATCCGTTCCAGCCGGCCCGTCGTCAGTTGTTTCGGGACTCGCGATTCTGAAGCCGGCCGGGAGCGTCATGGGCGTCCAGCGCACTGGAGTTGGCAGCTGGTACTATACTGCCGGGGCAATTCCGAACGGTGGAGTCGAGTGGTTCACAGCGGTGGTACCGACCTCGCATACTGCCAAGACCATAGGCGCGGCAAATGGCCCGCAGTGGAAGGCGACCTTCACCGGCGAAGTCGCCGTCAAGGCGCGCGCTGCCTATTCCACGGCAAACGGTCTCGTTTCCGCTGTCGGCATTAGCCAGGAAATCGGCTGGCCGGCGCTGGTCAACACCGGGTCGGACGTTCCGGGCAGCTACAGCGTCATCATGCAGACGCCAGCGCCGGCCGACGGCTATATTACAGCGGTCGAAGTTGGCGCTGGCGCTGGCGCCGGCGCTGCGCTCATTCATGTAGTGGACTATCTCGGCGGGTTGGTGGTCAACGTCCTAAGCACATGTGCGGTGACGCTGATCAACGGGGTCGCCCATATTCCGCTGGGTATCCCAATCCCAGCCGGCAAATATCCGGCGATCAGCGGCGGCGCCTACAAGTTTCAAAACAGCGTCAACCCGCAAGGCATCCCGGCATGGATCAAGGCAGGCGCACTGTCGCTTGGCGCGACCGTAGCATCGTCCGCCCAGCATCGATATGAGCTTCGCTTTACGATCAAAACCGGTCTGCTCGCCGATGCCGACCGCGCCTTGACCCGGGGCGGCGGTAATGACGGCATGAATCTGCTGGCTGGCGCAGATCCGAATGGCGTCGTTGATGCGACCGCGCTGTTTGCGTCGGCGACCGCCGCTCATCCTAATCCCTATGTGCCGCCTGGGAATTTCGCTTTGACGGCCATTCCTGCATCTGGCGACGGTTTTTGGGGACCTGGCAAGCCGGCTGTCAACGGTAAGCGCTTCTTCATTCCGCGCCAGCCGTCGCTGCAAAATCTTTATGACGGCTTTCGCGCGAAGATGGCCGAACATATTGCCAACAACGATGTGTTCTGCCTGATCGCCGATAGCATCGGCCTTTGGGCACTTGCCAGCGACGGGCCGAAACACTGGTTCAACCTGGTTACCCGCTTTGCCAATATCGGCATTGCCGACGATGAACCGGGCATGACTGCTTTGCGGCCAAGCTCTACCTACGTTCCGACCTTCTATGGCGTCACTGTCGCCGGCAGCGTGTCGACAGGGTCGCGCGGGCCGATCGGCGAGAGCATCATCCTAGCGGCCGGCGCGACCCTGTCGTTCACCGGCGCCTATGAACAGGTCGACGTCCACTACACCCAGGACGCAGCCCAGGGCTCACTTGCCTTTGCCTTCGACGGCGGCGCGGCCTATAAAACCGTCAATTGCGCCGGCGCCCTGGCGCTTGACCGATATTCGGGGCCGTCGCTCACCGCGCAGGCGGCAAGCGGCAATTACACTCTTACGGCTGTCGGCGGTCCTGTCGAGATTACCGGGCTCATCAGGCTTGGCGTCAAGGCGGCCGGCTCGCGTCCGCGCCTGCGCACCTTGCGCGCGGCACACGGCAGCTATGCCTTCTCGTCATTCAACACTGCGCGTCTTACATCGGCCGCCGCTCAATGCGGCTACGCCGGCGGCAAGATCGTGCCCATCCTGGCGCTCGGCATCAATGACAGCTTTGGCACGCCGCCAGCCACGATATCGGCAAACATCGCAACAATCATCAACGCGCTGGAAGCGGCCGCTGCACCGCGTATCCTTGTCATGCCGCCGACGCGGCCTTCGGCGGCATGGGATGCAAGCTACACCGGCGGCCGAACTTATGACGCCGCTCTCGGCGCAATCCGACAGACCTACAGGTCCCGGAACGTGCTGACCATCCCGATCGACGGCTTCGATTACATCAACTCTGGGAACTACCAAGAGGGGTTGCATTTCAACGATGCCGGCCATGACGGCAATGCGCTGCGCTTCATCGAACAAGTTGCGGAGCGGGGATAGCCCAATGCCATCTGCTATTCAGCACAAGGGCGAAATCGGCACGCAGCCGCGAAATCCCGGTTCCTGACGGCGACATTGAGGGTCTCATTGAGGTCTGGGCAGGCGGCGCCGTAGTCGACGCTGGACGCCGTTCGCAGGCAATGGCAGGATGAGGTCGGCGGGGGCTATCCTTGGAGGATTGTCCCATGGCGCATGCCGGCAGCATCATCGACATCTATGATGACTATTACGCCGATGGAAAAGTAGCCGCAAAACGGGACATAGCTTCGAACCAGTCGGTCGGGCACATCGAAGCGATCATTCAAGGCCAGTTCTTCGGCAGGATTCTTGACATCGGGGCGGGCGAAGGTGCGGTGCTGGATAAGCTGAACAGGAAGGGGCTCGGTAAGAAGCTTGGCGCCGTCGAGATTTCGAAGAGCGGCGTCGAGGCTATCAAGGCAAGAAAAATCGCCAAACTGGCCAGCATCGACGTATTCGACGGCTATCACATCCCTCATCCCGACAAGTCGTTCGATCTCGGGCTTGCCATTCACGTCGTCGAACACGTCGAACACGAACGGATGTTTCTCAGGGAGGCGGCTCGGGTCTGCAAGAAGCTGTATATCGAAGTGCCTTTGGAGCATACGCGAGATCTCAGCAAGGCCATTCGGATGTCAGGGCCGTATGGGCATATCAACTTCTACACAACCCAAACGTTTGAAAACCTTCTCAAAACGTCCGGGCTGAAGGTCGAACGGCTAAAGGTTTTTGCGCACGACCTCGCCTATGAACAGCACCTGGCTGGCGAAAAAAAAGGATGGGTAAAACACAGACTGCGGACCGAATTTCTCAGGTTTGCACCCAAGATGGCGATGCGCAGCATGGCCTACATGGCCGGAGCTCTGTGCTTAAGTCGCTGATCTAGCGGCAGCGCCGCCGATTTGCTTTGCAGGATTACCGCCAACCATACTAAAGGGCGGCACGTCTTTTGTGACGACAGACCCCGCACCAACGACCGATCCCTTGCCGATCGTTACGCCCTTGAGAATGATGACGTTGAAGCCGATAAAGACGCTGTCTTCAATCTTCACTGGCGCAATGGTGATCTTTGACCAGTCCTTTTTTCTCTGATGCCAGTCGGCGATATCTTCCTTGCGGTCTTGCCAACCCGTCGCGTGTGAGTTGTGATCGACGACTGTGGTACCCCAACTAATGATCACGTCATCCCCGATTTCGATCCTCTCAGCTGCGACGAGGTGGCTCTTGCCGATATAGGATCTTTTTCCCACGGTGATCTTTGCATCAGCGCGATCGAAGGAAAAGACGCCGTTGATGATGCATTCTTCGCCGATCGCATGCTTGCCTCGCCGCAAACTGCGGACGCTCCGCAAACTTAGCTTCGTCGCGGGACCGGAGTTGATGCCGGCTAGGCGGTAGAGGAATGATGGAACGAATGGCATATCAGTTACGGTCGAAGTGCGGCTTGGACAACCTCTCAGCGAAAGGCTGCGATTGCTCAAAGAATCTGAAATGCTTCCAATGTTGGTGTACCCCTTCGAAGAATGCCGGCGCCGCGTCTTCGAGGTCAGTATCAAGGATTATGGGTGGGATTAGTTGCCCTTCGGCTAACTGAACCGACAGCCGAAGTTGGCTGTTCGCAATAAGCAGGTCAGTCTCCATCATCCATGCGACTCCTCACGGCCTAGCTATTGCGACAAGCGGCGGCGGTTTGCAAGCTTGCAAACGCGCGTGTCCGCCAGTCTGGAGGCCATTTGAAAATCGCCGAAAAGTTCGTCAGAAGAATTGCTCTGCGAGGCCGCTCGGGATGCTGTGCGCACCAACAATGGCACAGCAGGCCGACCAGAAATCCTATAGCTGGGAAGTATTTCGGAATTGTCAGGGTCATCGCCGACGCAGACCCGCCGCCGGCGGAGCAGCTACCGTCTGCTGTCCTGCGGTTTCTGATGCAGGTCCTGGCTTTTCGACCACCAGACAAAATACAGCGAGCCCATCTTCATCACAGGCACGCGGCGGTCGCGTTCCCTGGCCCGCAACTCACGATAGGTCTTCATCTTCAGAGTGCCGCCAGGCAACCTGATACGCACTGCCATCGGTCCAACTCCCGTTGTGCAACGCAGCAATTTTCGTGCAATGCGGTAAGTAGAGACCTTCCGTTATGGGAGAGTCAACAGCAGCCTCATCAACTTATTTTGCAAACTGGCCGGCGGAGGTTGGGGCAGGCTTTCCCAGGCGCATGGCAGCCGAAAAATTCATGCGTCACCCTGGCGACTGATCGTCAACCAGGCGCTGGCGGTTCGACCACCAGGTAAAATAGATCCGGCCGATCTTGACGACGGGTATGCGGCGGGCGCGTTCGCGGTGGCGCAATTCGCGGTACACCTTCACCTTCAGTGTGCCGCCAGGCATCCTGATACGCACCGCCATCGATTCCGCCACCCCATTGTGCAATGCAGCATTAGAGACCTTCCGCTGCGGAAGAGTCAATGCCTGCCCGCCGACTTTTTCTGGGATTTGTCGAGCGGTCTCGGAAGTTTTGGCGCGCACGGCGGTTCCTGATCACCGAGGCGGCATGCCCAATCGGGATCGTCGGGTACGCGGGCTATTTCCTGGGCGAGGATTTTCTGGGCGAGGACGGGCGATCGGACACGCCGCTCGGCCACCAGATGACGAAGTAATTGCCGACCTGCCAAACCGGCACCTCGCGGTTCTGCTCGCGGCGCCGCAGCTCGCTCCTTTTCTTGATCTTCAAGGTGCCGCCCGGAAGCCTGATTCTTATCGTCACGTGTCCTCCCGCTAAAGCTACGAACGATAGACGGGAACAGTTTCATCCCGGCTAGGCAATTTCATCCAGGCCAAGCAATTTCGGGGCCGAAAACGCAGCGCGCCTGACCGCAGCGATATCGCCGGAACCGGCTTCATTTGAAGAAATCCGCAATGCCGTTGATGGCCAGCACCGCATAGACGATCGGTCCGGCGATAAACGCACAATAGAGACAGAGGATCGCCGCCAGCACCGCGAGCAACGGCTTGTCGCGAGCGACGGCGCGGAGCTCGGACTTCACCGACCAGCGTGCCGCAGCGGTTTGTTCATCATCAGACATGTGCACCATCCCGCGGCCATTTCACACGGCGGGTCGAAAACATCAACCTTCCTTGCCACATCGGCGCGGGCTGCCGCCAAATTCTGCTTTGCCGCCGCGCATCTGCTTTTTCAACCTCAAAACCTTGCCCGCGAGGGCGGAAAGGACTGCCCATGGACATGACGTTCAGGGGCGCCGCCAGGCGCCTCGATGATATAGACTTGCCGAAACTCGGTGCCCGGATCGGCGTCGGCGAGGACGAGATGCACGCGTTCCTCGATGTCGAGACCAGCGGGCACGGCTTCGACGCCGTTGGCCGGCCGGTCATCCTGTTCGAACCGCACGTCTTCTACCGCAACCTGTCGGGTGCCAAGCGGGCACAAGCGGTAGCCGCCGGCCTCGCTTATCCGAAGTGGGGCGCAAAGCCCTATCCCAGGGACAGCTACCCACGGCTCAGGGCAGCTTGTGCGATCGACGAAACCGCGGCGCTCAAATCCGCTTCGTGGGGCTTGGGCCAGGTTCTCGGCGAGAATTTCATGGCGGCAGGCTTCCTTACCGTGCAGGCGATGGCCGAGGCGATGATGGCGGACGAGGCGCTGCAACTCGGCGCGGCGATCGATTTCATCGTCGAGAAGCGGCTCGACGACAATCTGCGCAATCATGACTGGTCGGGATTCGCCAAGGGCTACAACGGCGCCGGCTATCGCAAGAACGCCTACGATACCAGGCTTGCCGAGGCCTATCACAAATGGTCGCGCATCAAGGACACGCCCTGGCCGTCTGCCGGTCCGGTGTCGTCCGCGGTCGTCCCCGCAGCCCCGCCAGAGCCCGCTAAGCCAATTGCCGTTCCCCAAGCGACCGCTACGCCCTCTGTGCCTCCCGTGCCTCCCGTGCCTCCCGTGCCTCCCGTGCCTCCCGTGCCTCCCGTGGCTGCCGTGGCTGCCGCCAGGCCCGGCCTCTGGGCAGCGCTGATCGCCGCCATCCTCAAATTATCAGCCATCCTCAAGCTATTCGGAAGGAAATGACATGTGGACCCGGATCAAGAGCTTTTTCCGCGACAGCGAGACAATATTCTGGGCGCGGCTTCAGGCGGCCATCGGCGTCATCGCGACTATCGTCACCTATGTCGACCCGCAGGTCCTTTCGCCGATTATCCCGGGGGAATGGTTCCCCTGGTTTCTTGTGATCAACGGCGTTTTGACCGAGTTCCTGCGCCGCCGCCGCGCGGAGGACTTGTGATGGCAGCGCTTCTCAGCATTCTCAGCGCCATCATCGGCAACAGGGTCGTCATGACGGTATTCGCTGCCGTGGCGGGCGGCATCGGCCTTTACGTTGCCGGCGGCATCAACCGGGCAAAGAAGGAGGCGGTCAAACAGGCCGAGGCAAAAGTCGCGGCCGCCGAGGATCGCCTGGAAATGAGGCGCGAGGCCGCCGCCGAAGAGCGCAAGGCCGCCGGCATGGCCGATGCGGCAGCAAGAGCGGAGGCCGAGAAATGGGCAAAGCGCTGATCCTCTGCGTGGTGCTCGCCGGCTGCACGACAACCGCGCCGGCCGGCAATCCGCGCCAGGTCTGGTGCGACCACAACCAGCCGCGCCGGCCATCCTCCCCGGTCGTTGCCGCCATGAGCCGGCCCGAGCTCGACGAGATGAACGCCTTCAACGGGCAGGGCGCCAGATGGTGCGGGTGGACGCCATGATGCACGAATTGCTCGACGTTCTGGGCATCAAGGCGCCGGTGTTGGTCGCCGGCCTTTCTGGCGGCATTTTGCGGGCCTTGTCGCGCCACCGCTACAAGGTCCGCGAGATGGTGGCCTCGCCGATCTGCGGCGCGCTGGCGGCGGCCTATCTGACGCTGCCGGTCGTGCATTATTTCCGCGCCGCCGGCCTGCCCATTCCTTCTCCGGACGACGACACCACGACGCTGGCCGCGGCGTTCCTCATCGGCGTCTCGGCGATGTGGATCTCGGACATCGTCTTCGAGGTTATCGTGCGCCGGTTCGGGCCGGTGAAGGAGGAATAAGCCGCCCAAGCCCGCCGAAATAGTGACGTTCAGTTGGAGCCCGCCGCGCCGAAAGGTGCGGCGGGCTTTTTGCATTTTTGCTCGCATTCTGTACGATCTTTCTTTCGCGACAGGGCGGCTCGATCCGGCGCTGCCCGACCAAGATGCGCGTTAGGCATGGGAGATGGTGTCATGCTTGCCAAGGTCCAGACACAAGCGGCAGTCCTGACAGCCGGGGCACTTCTGTTTGCCGCGACGGCCTACGCGCGGCCGGACAGCCGCGCGATGACATGCGAACAGACGCAGCTTCTGATCCAGAGGCATCGCTCTGTCGTGCTCACCACCGGCCAGAACACCTACGACCGTTACGTCCGCCAATTCGGCAATGAATGCGACTGGCCGCAGGTGCCGCGCGCCGCGTATATCAAGACGCTCGACGGTCAATGTCTGGTCTATCGCTGCCAGGAGCCGCTCTTCGACCTCCCGAATTGAAAGCAGGCGGCGGCTCATTCCTCGTCGAAAGGGCCACCTTCGCGTGCAAGATCGCGCGAAATGACACGTTCATCGGTATCGTCCGGCAAGGCCTCGTCGCTGTCCTGGTAAGCGTTATCGTCGTCCTCCTCCGGCAGTTCGCCGCTCTTCTCGACGTCATAGCGAATATCGCCGTTTTGCGGCACGCCGTCAGGGAGGATTCTCCCGCTCCGGATGGCATCCCAGTCCTGCTGCTGGATCGTCGGGCTCTCCGTCTCGTCGTCGGTTCGTTCTTTGCTGCGCGGTTCCATCGCCGGTTCTCCATAATGTCAGCGGCCCTGAATTGGCTCAGTGGTTGAACTCATAAGTCTGGCAGCCGGTTCCGGGCCGCTGCGGTCCGCGCGCATTGCCGCACGACGGAACCAATCGCGCCGGCCCGCCTTCACATTCAGAAGACACTGGCGCGAAAGGAGCTCGACATGAGACCGCTCATTTTCTTGCCGTACATGTTGGGTGCGCTGCTGCTGGCGGTGCCGGCGGCCGCGCAGCCGGGCGAACAGGCGCAATCCGACCGCTGCAAAGTCGAGCCGCCGGACCAGAACAGCCAGCAGCAGAAGCCGGCCGGCAACAATTTGTCTGATACGCTCGAGCCATGCGGTGGGGTCCTGAAGCCGCCGCCAACGGGCGATCAGGGCATGGCGGCGCCACCGCCGGATGAGGGCAAGACCCCGGTGATCAAGCCCGGCGAGGTGCCGCCACAGCCGCCAAAGCAGTAGCAGCGACGAGCGGCAACTTCGCGCCGCTCGCGCCGGCAGGTTTGTTGCACTCGCTGAGGAACATTAGCTTGTCCTAAATGTTATTTTAGACGCAGTAGATATCACCCCCCCTCCGGTATCGCTGCTGATCGGGAAACCGATCGGCCCGCGTCTTGCGACGCGGGCCACCGCAAGCTCATTCGCAGTCCATTCGCCGCATCGCGCGGGCACTTCACCGCTGTTCGATTAGCCGCCACTTACGGAACAACAAGGTGGCGTGGGCGTTTGCCTAGAGGGTTCGCCGCTTCGACCGGAATGCCGCGTCGCAATTGTAAGGGCGAGGCCCGTAACAACAGGAGTAGACGATGAAAATCCACCTTGTTCCTGCTGCGGCGGGATTGGCGTTGCTTGCCGGCGTCGGCGTGGCCACCGCGGACCAGGTGATTGTCACGCCCAAACAGCAGACGGTCATCCGCGAATACGTCCACAAGCACCCGCTGGCGTCGATCAGTCTTCTGGGGGTGGAGCTCAATATCGGTTCCACGTTGCCCGATACGGTCGAGCTGCAACCGATCGATGTTCCAGACGTGCGGTACAGATACGTCGTCGTCGGCAATCGCACCGTGCTCGTCGACCCAGACACCCGCAAGATCGTGCAGGTCATCGAGTGATCGGCGTTGCCAAACCGCGAACCGGATTTGGAAGGTCATGGCCTAAATTATCAAATGAGAGCTCCATCCCGAGGGATCGGGATGGAGCCGCTGTCGTCTCGAAACAAGGAAAGGAGCCATTCCCATGCTGCCGCATGTCGAGCCGGTCAACGTGGCCGCAGCCGTCGACAAACTGCTTGCTGAACGAGGCGATGGCCTGCTGTCGATGAAGGCGGCGATAGCACTGTTGCGCGAACGCACCGGAACCGAGCGCTCGGACGCGGACCTTGAAGGGCTGATCATCAAGAAGGCGGCGCTCCTCGGGGTCGCCGTCCTGTGTGACAGAGAGGTTCAATGACGGTGTCGCCTGCCGCTCAAGACGCCGGTCGAAATTTCAGCTAGAACAAGGTTGCTTACGCATCAACCGAGCCGACGGAGGTATCAGTGACGGACAGGCAGGAACGGATTCGCCAGCGAGCACACGCGATCTGGGAACAGGCAGGCAGGCCCGACGGGGCGCATCAGCAGCATTGGGATCAGGCTACCGCCGAAATCGACGCAGAAACCGCCGCGCCGGAGACCGCCAGCCGACCGAAGCCGAAAGCACGCCAGCCTAGGCCGGCCGCCAGCAAGGACGGAAGCAAATCCAAGGCGCGACCACGTAAAGCGTGAACGCAAGCGGATTTGATTCCAACGCTGGATCTCGCGGGTGGTCGGCCCATACATCGTTCCATGATCGGCAGCAAAACCAATCCTGACCGGACCTGCTGCCGCAAGCCCGCGATGGCAAGCCCGATCGGCGCGGCTAACTACTTACCGCAATTGTTGTCGTTGACAGTCGGTGAAACCGTCCCGGCAGGCTTGTTGGATGCATCGGGTTGAGCTCCTTGCGGGGTTGCAGGGCAGTTTTCATCCGCATTGGAGTTCATGGTACCCGTCGTGCCCATCGTGCTGCGGGTCGTGCCAGGGTCAATACCGTTCGGCTTGGGCTGGACGACGATGCTCTTCTCGCTGCCAGGCGCATTGTTGTCCGACCCGGCGTTCTGGGCCATCGCCGCGGTCGCCAGACCGGCTGCAAGTATGGAAGCTGTCACGATTTTCGTAAGCATGTTGATCTCCATCATTGGGTTATCATCATGTGGCGACTACAGAAAAAACAACCCGGGTGATGGAAAGGTTCCGGCAAAAATGACGCAGCACAGTGAAGCAAACCCGCGCAGCGCGGATCTTCTCGGCCCCCCTTGTTCTATTACCGTAGGTAGGTTTGATGTTGTGGTTTGCTGATTAGGAATTCGCCTTCTTTGGCCGCCGACCGTCGCAACGTTCGTCTGTTGCGGCGCCATCAGCTGAGTCTCGCATCGCTTCAATCGGTAGAGGCCATCCCAAAGTAAAACTTTCGGAAAATTTCACTACAAATTTCACGCGGCTGTTATTTGAAAATATACCATGAGGCCAGCGAGCTGATCGGCAACGAAACCGATCATCTTCTTGCAAATTAGTAGGTATGCAACCGGCGACGTCGCGGGCTGTTCAGCGCAACTACAGCAAGGAGAGTGTTATGACCACCTTAATCAAAACAATCACCGATGCGGTGGCAGGCAGCGCAGTTATTTTCATGCTCTCGATGCCCGTGAATGCCGCGGACGGAATTGCCGTTGGTGTTGGAACATCCATCGGCGGCAACGGCGGCATCAAAGCCGGCCTCGGCGCGACGGTTGGCGGTCGCGGCGGCATCAACGCCGGTGCCGGCGCGACGGTTGGCGGCAGCGGCGGCATCAAGGCAGGCCTCGGTGCGTCGTTGGGCGGCAGTAGCGGCATCAACGCCGGTGCCGGCGCGACGGTTGGCGGTTCCAGCGGAATCGCGGCGGGCGCCGGCGCATCGGTCGGGGGCAGAAGCGGCATCAACGCCCGTGCCGGCGCGACGATCGGCGGTTCCGGTGGCATTGCTGCCGGCGCGGGGGTAGGTATCGGCAGCGGCGTTAGGGCTGGCGCGGGGGTCGGGATCGGCAGCGGCATCAATGTCGGCGCCGGTGTCGGGATCGGCGGTGGTACCAATCCGAGCAATCCGTCCAACCCGGGCAGCCCTTCCAATCCCAGCAACCCCAGCAATCCCAGCTTGCCTCAGGTCGTTGCCGACATGTCGGGCGACAAGTTGGCCAGGATGAAGAAGCGCTGCGTTGACGTGCTCAGCAGCGGAGGCACTTACGACAGCGATCTGCGCCAATTGTGCCTGCTGATCGCCCGCCGCTAAGGCGAATACATCGGATGAATGTCGGACCAGGCCGAGAGGCCTTCGTCCACCAAAGCTCCAGCAGTCCAAAGCCCGCCATTGCGGCGGGCTTTTTTCCGAGCACGTGGCGTCAGCATGGCGGGGGCTCACACGAGCACGCGCTCAGTGTGTTTGACGGCCAGGATCCGGCGAAGCGGACGCTTCGTCTTCCAGGGAGTCCCAACCCGCGGCGGGGCTGCTTTGCATCAGCTGAGGGCACGCAAACTCCGCCAGATCGGTTTCCGCGAAGCCGTCGAACTCGATAGCCGCCCCGTAGAGCTGGGCTGCTTGCATGACGAGCCATTCGATGTCCTCGCGCGCAACATTCTCGGCGAGGTTCTGCAGTCGCGCGGCTTCGGCGACAGCAGTCAGATTGATGGCAATCCCGGACCGCAATACAGCCCGAACTCGGGAACTGACGTCTTCGTGCAGGCGAACCGAAAATCCGTAGCGCATGGAAAACCTTCCCTTCAGGAGCGGTTTGTCCCTCATGTTCCACGATGCGCCCAGGATTCGCGATTGGCAAGCGAAATTCCTTAAAAACTCGTTTTATGTCAAATAGTTAGCGTATTTTGTTGATTGCCTATCTGACGCTTGATCCGCTTCATCTGACTTCTGCATGACTCGCTGATCCGAAGGCCTTGACGCATTCTGCTCACGTACCTAACTCTACAGAAAATTAGGAACACACTAACTCAGCTGCATTTAGGCTGGTGTGACAGGAGGCCGAGATGTCCGAACTGGAACGCCCGGAACGATTGCAGATCATGCTGACCGTCGATGAACTGGCGGCGTTGGAGAACTGGCGCTTCGACAAGCACATGCCGAGCCGGTCGGCCGCGGTACGTGAGCTTTTGAGACGAGGTCTCACAGCCGATGGTTTCCTGACGGCGGCGCATGGGACCAAGTCGCGCGATTTCGGCATTCTGCCGCATTCTGCAGATGGTGACCGCAGCGCGGCCGACGGACCGTCCCAGAAGGAATAGCGCCGAAGGAATAGCGCCGTTTCCGCCGCGGATCGCCCGCTCTGCGACCGTGCTTCGCGTCTCTCTTGCTTCGCGATGAGCTGTGAACGTCTGGTCTGCTGACGGCTGCGAAGTAGAAGAGATCCAAAGCTCTGTCTTGCCAGACGCTCCGTAATCAGGGAGTGCTTGATCGGCATAGTGCGGGCTCGGGGAATATTGCCGATGACGCTGGAATTGACGGCCGGCGACCAGTCGATGCTGCATGGCGAGCAAGGCTCGGCAGCGGCTGCCGCCATGACGATCCTGGTTGCCTTTTCCAAGGCGGTCGGCGCGCGCAAGTTGCTGGACATTGCCGGTGCCCATATCGACGGCTGCCTCTATCACGGCCAGGCCAGCCTCGATTTCGTCGAAAGGCTGATCGAGGGCGGCGGCCGCGTTCGGGTGCCGACGACGCTGAATGTCGGTTCGTTCGACCTCATCCATCCCGGATTGGTGAAGATGCCGGTGTCGCAAGAAACGCCGGCGCGACGCCTGATGAAGGCGCATCTGGAACTCGGCTGCCAGGCGACCTTCACCTGCGCACCCTATCAGACCCGGTTCCGGCCAAGGTTCGGCGAGCAGATCGCCTGGGGTGAATCCAACGCCATCGTCTTTGCCAATTCGGTGATCGGCGCGCGGACCAACCGCTATGGCGATTTTATCGATTTGTGCTGCGCAATGACCGGGCGCGCGCCGGCATGGGGGCTGCATCTGAGTGAAAATCGACGAGGCCAGGTCCTGTTCGAGCTGACTGACGCTGCTTTCGAGCCAAGCGACGCTCTGTTTGTCGGCGTCGGGCTGATCATCGGGCAAAGGGCTGGCGACCGCATCCCTGTCATATCGGGCCTGCCGCAGCCGCGCGACGAGGACCAATTGAAGGCGCTGGGGGCGGCGGCGGCAACGACTGGTGCCGTGGCGCTGTTTCATGCCGTCGGCATCACGCCAGAGGCGGAGACGCCGGATGAGGCGTTGCACGGCCTGGCGCCGGAGGAAAAAATCCGGATCTCTCGCGCTGACATCCACCATGCGCTGGCCAGGCTGTCGAGCGTTCCCGACGGCGTGCAGCTCGCAGCCGTGTCGTTAGGCACGCCGCATTTCTCCCATGAAGAGTGGATGCGCCTGTTGCCGCTGCTGCGCGAAGTCGGTCCAGGCAAAGGTGTCCCGATCTATGTCAACACAGGGCGCGCGACGCTGACGCGGTTGCAGGACGAAGGCGCACTGGCCGGCATGGAAGCCTTCGGCCTTGTCCCGGTCACCGACACCTGCACCTATGTCACGTCGATCCTCGAGCGTCTCGATGGCGTGGTGATGACCAATTCGGGCAAATGGGCGCATTACGCACCTGGCAATATCGGTGTCTCGGTGGCCTTCGGTGACATGGAAGACTGCGTCCGCTCCGCTGCGGCCGGCCGCGTCGTGCGAGGCGCGCCATGAAGACGCCGGCCAGAACCGGTACATTCCACCTTTCCGGCTCGGCACAAGGCCCAGCGCTGGTGCTTTCGCAGGCGCTCAGCTTCTGGGGCGGGATCGACGTCGAAACGGGCGACATCATCGACCATTCGCATCCGGACCTGGGCGGCAATATCGCCGGCAAGATCCTGGTGATGCCGAGCGGGCGAGGGTCGTCGTCCTCGTCTTCGGTTCTGGCCGAAGCGATCCGCAGAGGCACGGCGCCGGCCGGCATTATCCTGGAGCGGCCGGACCCGATCCTTGCCGTCGGCGCCATCGTTGCCGAATTCCTCTACGAAATCAGCATGCCGCTGGTTGTCTGCGACGTGTCAGGCATTGCATCCGGCGACCGGATCGCAATCGGTCTGGGCGAAGATGCGCAAGCGATGGTGAGCAAGCTCTAGCCGGCCATCAGTCCCGCCGCGCCCCGCCGCCAGTAGGCTGCCGCCAGTGTTTCGTTGCGGCCGAGCGCCAGCGTGCCGCGCCAGTGTTCGCGCACCGTCGTGGCGGCTGCCGCTTCGGCCGCAAACCAGCCGAATGCCGAACCGGTCGGCCATGCGACTGACCGGATGGCGCGCGCCAGCCTGTCGTCGAGCCCGGCTGGCACCCATTTCTCGGCAGCCAGTGCACCTCTATTCCGGTTGCGTTGTCGACGACCTGCCGTTCGCCATCGTCGGCGATCTCTATGAAGGCCACGCCTTTGGTCTCGGCGGGCAGAGTCTCCAGCATGCGAGCCAGCGCCGGCAGGCCGGTTTCGTCGGCGCCCATGAGATACCAGGACGCCGGTCGCACCCGACGGCCGACCGGCCCCATCATGCCGATCTTCATGCCGGGCGCCGCCTGCATGGCCCAGCGGGCGCCGACGCTGTCGCCGGGGTGGATGAGGAAGTCGACCTCGATGATGCCCATTTCGACGTCGAGGGCCCGGATGGTGTAGACGCGCGCTGCCGGGCGCCTGTCGTCCGAGGGCCATGCCGGGAGGCCATTGCTGCCGAGCACGGGCCAGAGCGGATCGGGGACGTCCCTGGTCGGAAACAGCATGCGGATATGCATGCCGCCGAATTTCGCAATACGAGAGAGATCCTCGCCGGCGAAGCGGATGCGGCGCATATGCCGCGTCAGGTCGCCGACTTGGGTGACGACCATCTCACGGAACTGCGCGAGGCGGGTTTCTTCGGCGAGATCGCCGGTCCAGACGATCTCGGGACTTTCTTCCTTGGCATATACCTCTACGGCGGTGGCCAGCAGGTCCTTGATGCGGGCCAGCCCATCGCGGTCGGCGGCGTTGGCCCGCATCACCAGCCGCTCCATGTCAAGGGACGCGTCGCCGAAGGCGAAGCGGAAGTCGAGCCGCTGCCCCTCCCGCGAGGCATCGGCATCGAAGCTCTGCAGCCTGTCGCTGATGCGGTCGATGTAATGCGGCAGGTTGCGCAGGTTCAAGCGCGCTTCGCAGGCCAGTCCGCTCACTGAAGCTTCCCTCATTCTCAACCTCCGATCCTGCCTGTGAGCGCCACCTTGAAGGTGCGGCCCTTGCCCTGTTCCGTCGCCGCCGTCGTCGACCAGGCGCTTTGCGGGTCGGTGTAGGCGGTGTTGAAGACGTTATCGACGCTGAAATCGAGCTTGGCGTAGTCGTTGATGCGCCAGTTGGCAAAGACGTTGACCAGGTCGAAGCCGTCATCGACAACGACCGGCGCGTCGGGATTGGTGCGGCTTGTCCGGGTGATCTTGCCGACGCTGAGATATTGCGCACCGATGGTGAGCTGGTCTTCCAGCATGCGGAAGCCGACGGTCGCCGAGAAGCGGTCGAGCGGCGTGTTGTTCAGCGTCTGGCCGGAATAGACGCCGCTGACGACCTTGGCGTCGATCAGGGCGCCGGCGAGGTTCGCGAACCCCCAGCCATAGTCGTAGACGGCTTCGGCCTCGACGCCCTTCAGCCGCGCGTCGCCGATGTTGATCGCCATGCGCGGCAAAACGGTGAGGTCGACGTCGATATAGTCTTCGACGGCGGTGTGGAAGACGTTGACCTTGGCACGAAACAGGTCGCCCGCGGCCAGCACATCGTCATATCTCAGATTGATCCCGGCTTCCCAGTTCTTCGCCGTTTCGGGCTGCAGAAGCAGGTTAGGCTGGTAACTGTCGCCGCCGCCATGCGCGCCGCCGCCGCGATAGACGTCCTGCAGGCCTGGTGCCCGGTAGCCTTCCGAATAGGTGCCGTAGAGCTGGAAGCCATCCAACGGCATCACGCCGACGGTGAGGCGAGGCGACCAGCGATCGCCCGAAATCGAGGCTTCCGCCGGCGGCACGGTCTTCGTTTTGCCGTCGAGCTGGTAGCCGTCATAGCGCATGGCGGCGATGAGCTGCAGCCAGTCGCTGTAGTCGCCCTGCCATTGCAGGAAGCCGCCATAACCCTGCTGCTCGCCCGAACCGAAATGCGCGGCCTCCGACGTGGCCTCCAGATAGTAGTAGTCGAGGCCGTAGGTGAGGGTATGTGCCAACTCCCAGGCGTCGAAACGCGAGGAGTTCTTCAGGTTGAAGCCGGTCGTGGCGACGTCGTAATAGCGGAAGTTGCCGATCGCCGTTGCCGGCCAGACCTGCGTCTGCTCGGCGCGCGTGCGGTTGTGGTATGCGTTGACACTGAGGTCGATCAGTTCGTTGTCGTCCGGCCTCCACATATAAGCAGCCGTGTAGGTCTGGTTGGTCGTGTCGGTGTCGTAGCGGCTCAGCGTTGGCGAGGTCGAGCCGCTCGATCCGGTGATCTGGTCATTGTAGCGCTGCAGGATCGCGCCGAGCTTGAGCTCGTGGCCGTCGGCCGGCCGCAGGGTCGCCTTCATATAGCCGCTGGTGATGCTCTCGCCGGTCCATGGCACGGCGTCGCCATTGCCATCGGTGTAGCTGTCGCGGTCGCGATGAATGAGGTTGCCGATGATGTCGGCGTCGTCGCTGAAACGGTAGGCGCCGGTGGTGCTGGTGGTGAAGTCGTCGCCATTATCCTCATTGCCCAGCTTCTCGCTCAGCGCCCAGCGCTCCTCCTGCTTGAGGAAATCGCCGGCGTCCCTGGTTTCGAAGGAGACAACGCCGCCGATGCCGCCCGAGCCATAGGCGTTCGAGACCGGGCCGCGAATGACGGTCGCTTCCTTGATTAGTTCCGGCTCGACATAGAACGAGCCCGAGCCGTGGCCGACGCGCCAGTAATCCTGGCGGGCGCCGTCGAGCGTCACCACCACACGGCCATATTGTTCGAGGCCGCGAATGTTGATGGCGGTTGCCGGATCGTCGCCGTTCATCGAAGCGGCAACGCCGGGCGTGGTGCGGAACATGTCGGCGGCGGTGTCAGGCTGGATGCGTTCGAGCTCTTCCTGATCGACGGCGCTGATGGCGGCCATCGATTCGATGATCGCCGTCTTGATCATCGTCGCCGAGATGGTGATCAGGTCGAGCACGGTCGGCTCGTTCTGCCCAGTTCTAGCCTGCTGGGCGACCTTGACCGGCCGATCGGCCTTGGCGGCGGCGCCGTTCTTCTCCGGCTCCTGCGCGGCGGCCAGCGGCGCGGCACGCAGGCCGAGCGCGAAGGCGAGCGCGGTGCTCGCCATCAAGGTCTTGTTGCTTGTCTGTTTCATGCGTGCAGCCCCGGGAAAAGCAAAGATTGCTGGCGGCGGCCGTTGGCCCTGGCTGGCATGATGGAGAAGCCTCGACACACGGGCCGGGCAGGGGTACTTATTAAAACATGATGATAATAGTCAATTTAATTTTGCAGGTCTGAGCCTGATCGAAGATTCTCGGTCGGACCCTTGATCTGGCCGCCAAAATCTCGCCCGAGCGATTATGAATTTGTGACGCATCCCGTGCTTCACCTGGTTCAGATCTCCGGGATGCTTTCCCTGAAGATCACTTGCAGCCGTGGCTGGTGCAGTTCGTAAGGCAAGCCCCTGACCGCATGGGTCAAGGTGTTGAGCGCCTCGCGGGCTTCGACGCGCGGGTTCTGGTCGATGACTGCGTCGAGCGTGCCGTCGAGCAAGAGCTCCTTGGTGCCTTCCGTCACCTCATGGCCGAGAAAGACCGTCGACAGCGCGCGCCCGCGCTCCTTGAGTGCGCGGGCGATGCCGGTGTTGCCGGCGCCGACATTGTAGATGGCGGCCAGGTCCGGGTGCCGGTCCAGCAGGGCGGAGGCCTCCGAATAGGCCTTCTCCCGGTCGTCGAGCATCTCGCGCATCTCGACGATCTGCAGATTGGGCGATTCTTCCGCCAGTATGTGGCGGAAGCCCATCTCGCGCTCCTCGTGGCCGCGGTAGGAGAGCGAACCGGCGAACAGCGCGACCTTGCCCGGACGCCCTGCGCCCATGAAGCGGTTGAGCAGGTAGCCGGCGAGCCGGCCGGCGGCGCGGTTGTCGATGCCGATATAGGCAACCCTCGGCACATGTAGGATGTCGGAAGCGATGGTGACGACCCTGACGCCGCTGGCCGAAAGCGAGCGGATCGCCTCGCGGACCGTTGGATGGTCGAGCGCGATCACGCCGACGCCCTGCGTCTGCCCGTGCAGTTCCTGCAGCAGACGCGCAAGCCGGTCCGGATTGAAACCTTCGATAGTAGCGACACGGACGTCGAGGTCGGGCCGCGCCTGCGCCTGCGCCTCGATCTGGCGGTGCAGCATCTTGATGAAGGAATTGGTGCCGGCGGGCAGGGCGAAATCCAGCCGTATGACCTCGCCGCGCAGCGCGTTGAGCGAGCTCGGATTATTCGAATTTTCAGCAATATAGCCAAGCCGCTGTGCCGTTTCGAGCACGACCTCACGGGTGCGCGCCCTGACCCCGGCGCGGTTGTTGAGCACACGGTCGACCGTGGCGGCCGAAACGCCGGCCTCCCGGGCTATGTCTGTCAGGGTGGACCGCACTGTCGATCACCTCATTCCAAAACGCGCCAGGGGCGCATCGAGATCACGCATTTCATGGGTCCACCGTCGGAGAGCGGCTTCATCGCCGTCCGCGATTCTGATGGGAAATGATGTAACCGGCCTTGGCCGATGCGCAAGCCGTTGCGCTACACCAGAGTGCCCAAGCAGACCAAAGCGGGGAGGTGGGCAGCCGGGCTCCCTCAAATTCAAGCACCGGCTTCAGTATGAGAGCCTTTACAAACGCCATTCTTCCCCTCCCGTGAGATGTTATGATGTATTTTGATTATTTATGATGTTGACAGGCTTCGTATAGTGCCGTCAATATCCATCATAAGGGCCGTGGAGGAAACAAGGCCCTGAGGGAGGAGTTCCAATGTCGAATTTGATCCGCGTGTCGCGGCGCCGTTTGCTGGCGTCCGGTGGAAAGGCGGCAGTCCTTGTTGCCGCCGCAGGTATTGCACCGAAATTCATTCGCCCGAGCC
This sequence comes from Mesorhizobium sp. M0968, assembly GCF_040319065.1. Classification (NCBI taxonomy): domain Bacteria; kingdom Pseudomonadati; phylum Pseudomonadota; class Alphaproteobacteria; order Hyphomicrobiales; family Phyllobacteriaceae; genus Mesorhizobium; species Mesorhizobium sp. M0968. The sequence goes on along the minus strand of NZ_JAMYNL010000007.1, from coordinate 22,591 downwards.
GTGCCTATGCGGCCGATGCCCTGGCGCCCGGCATGATCGGCGGCCCGACGGGTTTCGACGGTTCGGAGCGCTATCAATATGGTGCCGATACGCCGGAGGGCCGCGCCATCGAGGCGGCCAAGGCGATGAAGGGCGCCGGCAAGGCGCCGGCCAAGATCGTACTTGGCCTGTCCGACGGCTCGATCGGCCAGTTGACCCAGCCGTTTCCGGCCGGCGCGCCGTCGATCAAGGATCTCTGGGAGAAGGAAACCGGCATTCCGTTGGAAATCGTCGGTGTGCCAAACGGCCAGGAATTCACCAAGACGATGCAGGACATCTCCACCAAGGGTGGGGCGTATGACATCTACGCGGTCGAATGGAACCGTCTTGGCGACCTTGCCGAAACCGGCGGCATCCTCAAGCTCGACGACTTCGTCGCGCAATACAAGCCGGAATGGGACGATCCCGAGCGCGGCTACGTCGACGGCGCCAAGGGCGTCTCGCTGCTCAACCAGTATCGCGGCTCGACCTACGGCGTGTCGCTGGATGGCGATTTCCAGACCTGGGTCTACCGCACCGATCTGTTCGGCGACGCAGCCGAGAAGAAGGCTTTCTCCGACAAATACGGCTATGAACTGGCGGCGCCGAAGACCTGGAAGCAGCATGACGAGATCGCGGCTTTCTTCCAGCGCCCGGACAAGGGCCTGTTCGGCTCGACCGATCTGCGCAACCAGGGCTGGGGCTACACCAACTGGTATCAGCGTTATGTCTCAATGTCTTCGCCCAATCAGTTCTTGTTCGACGATACCGGTAAGCCGCTGATCAATTCGGAGCAAGGTATCGCGGCGACCAGCGAGTACATCGCGTCGCTTTCGCACCATTCGCCGGATGCGATCTCCTGGGGCTGGCCGGAGCAGTACGGCAATTTCGCCAAGGGCGGCGCGGCCATGACCTGTGCCTTCTCCAATCTGCCGAAATTCCTCGACAATGCCGGCAACAAGGATTCAGCTGTCACCGGCAAGATCGGCTCGATGCTGCCGCCCGGCCGCGAAATCGACGGCAAGCTGGTCAGCCGGTCGGTGCTGTGGCTCAACCTGTCGGCGTCGGTGTCCTCGCAAGCCAAGAATCCGGAGGCCTGCTACCTGTTCCTGCAGTGGCTGGGCTCAAGCCGCATCTACGCCTGGATGACTGCCAATCCGGGCGGCTACTTCGATCCGTTCCGGCTATCGGATTTCTCGGATCCGCTGGTTCGCCAGACCTACCACGCCTACCACATGGACGTGGTGCGCGAGACGGTCGCCCGCACCGTGCCCACCATCAACTATCCCGGCGCCACCGCCTTCCACAACGCGCTGGACGAGAACCTCGTCGCCGCGCTGACCAAGGCCAAGACAGCCGAGCAGGCGATGGCCGACACCGAGGCCGAGTGGAAGAAGATTGCCCGCCGCACCGGCGAGGAGAAGCTTCTCGAAGCGATCAAGACCAACAAGGAGGCCTGGCCGACCGTCCTCGATCCGATCGCCTGATCCTTCCAGGATCCTACCAAGAAGGGGAGGAGCGGTCGCTCTTCCCCTCGGCAACGAAGGACCCAGCAAAGCCGCAAGATGAAGCGTTCAGTTCCTTTCGAGATATTCCGCTATGCCGCGATCCTTGCGGCGATGGCGGTGACGCTGGTGCCGATCCTGTGGATGGTGTCGATGGCGTTCAAGCCGATCGCCGAATGGTCGGCGACCGGCGCCGACCTGACATGGTGGCCGGAGAACCCGACACTCAGCAATTTCCGCTTCGTCTTCGGTGAGTCGACCAACAGTCTGATCGTCGCCCTCGACCGCACAGCTTTGAAGCCGATCCTGTCGTCGCTGCTGTCGGCCACATTCGGTACGGCAATCGCCATGTCGGCGGGCACCGCGGCGGCCTACGGTCTGTCGCGCTTCGGCTCGGGCCAGAACCTGCCGCTGGCGCTGATCCAGCTTCGCCTGTTTCCGCCGATGGCGGTCATGACCCCGGTGATGATCATGTGGGCCTTCCTCAATTTCACCGACAGCTGGTGGGGGCTGTCGTTGATCTACGGCATCGTCACGCTGCCTTTCGCCTTCTGGCTGATGAAGACCTTCTTCGACGACATGCCGCGCGAGATCGAGGAGGCGGCACTGGTCGAGGGCTGTTCGCGGTGGCGCGTCTTCACGCGCATCACGCTGCCGATGATGCGCGCGCCGCTGGCCAGTGCCGCGCTGTTCGTCTTCATCCTCAACTGGTCGGACTATCTGATTGCGCTGCTTCTGACGACGCGCGAATGGGTGACGGTCCCTGTCTACATGGCCTCGCTGTCCTCCTCGATGACCGGCCAACTCTACGGCGCCAAGGCGGCGCTCGGCCTGATAGCCGCAGTGCCGCCTGTCATCATGGGCATCGCCATCCAGCGCCATCTGGTGCGCGGGCTGACCTTCGGGGCGCTCAAGCAATGAGCACGGTGAATGCGACGATTTCGGAGGGCGACATGCAAGCCTCCAAAGCGGCGTCGGTGCTGCCGGACGAGGGCGCAAAGCTCGGATTCCGGCTGACGCTGCCGGCGCAGATCCTGGTGCTGTTCATCGCCGTCTTCCCGCTCCTGATGCAGCTCTACATCAGCCTGACCGACTGGTCGCCGCTGTCGGGCACCGGCTGGTGGAACGCCTGGTCGATGTGGAACAGTTTCGCCAACTACACCGACCTTGCCGCCGATGCGCGCTTCTGGAGTGCGCTGAAGCGCACGGCCATCGTCATGATCGTCTGCGTGCCGGCGGAGTTCCTGCTCGGCTTGGCGCTCGCGACACTGTTTGCGGACGAGTTCCCCGGCAAGCGGATCTTCTACTCGATCCTCTTGATGCCGATGATGGTGGTGCCGGCGGTGGCCGGCTACATGTTCTTCATGCTGTTTCAGTCGGGCGGCCCGGTCAACGACATCCTGTCGGCGATCTCAGGCTTTCCCGTCACCATCGCCTGGCTGTCGGACCCGACGCTGGCGCTCATCGCCGTCATGGTCGCCGATATCTGGCAGTGGACGCCGCTGATGTTCCTGATCCTGCTTGCCGGCCTGGTCGGCGTGCCTGAGGACCAGATCAAGGCGGCGACGCTGCTCGGTGCCAACCCTTGGCAGCGATTCATCACCATCGTGCTGCCGAAGATGAAGACGATCATCATCATCGCGCTGGCGATCAGGGTGATCGAGAACTTCAAGATCTTCGACACGCTTTACATCATGACCGGCGGCGGTCCTGGCGTCGCTACCGAAACCATCTCCGTTTACATATACAAGCTCACCACCCAGGACCTGATCTGGGGCTATGTGGCGGCAATCGCGCTGGCCATATTGATCGTGCTGTCCATCGCCGCGGTGTTTGCCATGAAACGCATGGCTCGGGTACGCGAGGTGGCGGCATGAGCACCATCCATCTGCAGAACCTGGTCAAGAAATTTGGCGATTTCATCGCGCTGAAGACGATGGACCTGGCCATTGCCGACGGCGAGTTCATGGCGCTGCTGGGGCCGTCCGGCTGCGGCAAGTCGACGACGATGAACATGATCGCCGGCATGGAAGAGCCGACCAGCGGCAAGATCCTGTTCGGCGAGCGCGACATGGCCGGCGTGCCGATGGGGCGGCGCGGCGTCGGGTTCGTCTTCCAGAACTATGCGATCTTCACTCATATGAGCGTGCGGCAGAACCTCGCCTACGGGCCGAAAATGCGCGGCGCACCAAAGGCCGAGATCGACCGCCGTGTCGGCGCCATTGCCGAGATGCTGCAACTGACGCCGCTGCTCGACCGCAAGGCCGACAGGCTGTCGGTAAACATATTGCAGCGGGTGGCGATCGGCCGTTCGGCGATCATGGAGCCGGCGATCTTCCTGCTCGACGAGCCGCTTTCCAATGTCGATGCCGCATTCCGGGCGGTGATGCGGACCGAACTGAAGCAGTTGCAGCGGCAGTTCCGGCAGACCATGGTCTACGTCACCCACGACCAGCTCGAAGCGATGACCATGGCCGACCGCATCGCGGTGATGGACCATGGCGTGCTGCAGCAAGTCGGCACGCCGCTGGAAGTCTACAACGATCCGGCCAATGTCTTCGTCGCCCGCTTCATCGGCGCGCCGGGCATGAACCTGCTCAAGGGCTGGCCGGCGGAAAGCGACCGTGGCCTGGTCGTCGATCTCGGCCCACTCGGCGTGACACCGCCGCTGCCGGTCGAGATCGCCAATGCCGTACGCAGGATGCGCGGCGAGGTGTTTTATGGCTTTCGACCGGAGCAGGTGACGCTGGCTGAAGACGGCCGTGGCCTGTCCATGCCGGTGAGTTTCGTCGAGCGGATCGGCGCGCGCACCATCATCCACCTTGGCGACGGCGAGACTGCGGTGAAGGCGGTGTTCGACAATGATGTCGGGCTGGCGATCGGGCAGACAGCCGTCGTCGCACCTGCGGTGGAGGCGGTGCGCGTCTTCGACGCCGTCACCGGCCTTGCCTTGAGAGCGGGCTGAGACCATGGCCAATATCGCCTTCCGCAATGTGACCAAACGCTACGGCAACACGCTCGCCGTCGACGACGCCTCGTTCACTGTCAACGACAATGAGTTCTTCTGCTTCTTCGGGCCGCCGCTGTCGGGCAAGTCGACGATACTGCGTCTGGTGCTCGGGCTGGAAACCCCGGACGCGGGCGAGATCCTGATCGGCGGAAAGCCGGTCAACACGGTGTCGCCGGCCGAGCGCAACGTCGCCATGGTGTTCCAGAATTTGGCGCTGTTTCCGCATATGAGCGCGCGCGCCAACATCCGCTTTCCGCTGGTCGAACGCCGGGTCGCCGAAGCCGAGATCGAAAAGCGCGTCGCCGACGTCGCGGCCAAGCTGCATATCGGCCATATCCTGCACAAGCCGCCGGCACAGCTTTCAGGCGGCGAGCGGCAGCGCGTGGCGATCGCCCGTGCGCTGGTACGGGATCCCGCCGCCTATCTGATGGACGACCCGATTTCGGCGCTCGACGCCCGGCTGCGCGAGGAAACGCGGGTCGAGCTGAAGCGCATCCAGCGCGAGCTCGGCAAGACGCTGATCTATGTCACGCACGACCAGGAAGAAGCGATGTCGGTCGCCGACCGAATGGCCATTCTGGAGAACGGCAAGATCAGGCAGATCGGCGCGCCGGCCGAGATCTATGACCGGCCGGCCAGCACCTATGTGGCGCGGCTGCTCGGGTCGCCGATGATGAACATATTGAAGTCGGTGCACGGCGCGGAAGGCGTAGAGGCGGCGGAAGGCACAGTCCGCATCGCGGATGCCGGCGCCCCGGCCGATGCCGTGGAAATTGGACTCAGGCCGGAAGACATCAAGGTCAAGGCCTGGTCGGAGGGGGGCGCGGGCCGCCCGGCGCGAGTGTTCGAGGTCGAGCCGCTCGGCGGCTACACCGTTGTGACGCTCGCCGCCGGGCAGGCGCGTCTGCGGGCGCTGTTGCGCGGCCAGCCAGACATCAGGCCGGACGCGATGGTGGCGATATCCTGCGAGCCGGGCAGGGTGCATTATTTCGGACAGAGCGGGGGAGCGCTGGCACGATGACGGCGGCTGCAAGGAACGAGCTTCGGGAGGAACATATGGCAAGCCAAGAAATGGTGGGCAACGGCTTCGAGCCGGACGTTGAAGTCCGTACCAGGGAATACAGGATCGGCTGCGTCGGCGCCGGCATGATCATGGCCGAATGTCACCTTGCCGCCTATAAGGAAGCCGGTTTCCCCGTGGTGGCGATTGCCTCGCGGACCAAGGCCAGCGCCGAGAAGGTCGCCAAACGCTGGGATATCCCAACCGTCCACGACACGCCGGAACAGCTCATCGAGGACAAGAACGTCGAGATCATCGACCTTGCCTTTCCGCCCGACCAGCAGCCGGCGCTGATCCGCCATGCGCTGAAGCAAGCACATATCAAGGCGATCCTGGCGCAGAAGCCATTGGCGCTGTCCCTTGAAGAGGCCGTCAAACTCCGCGACGAGGCGGCCAAGGCCGACAAGATCCTCTCGGTCAACCAGAACATGCGTTACGACCAGTCGATGCGCGTCTTGAAGCAGATCATCGACAGCGGCGCGCTCGGCGACATCGTTTTCGCCCAGATCGACATGCATGCGATCCCGCACTGGCAGAGCTTCCTCGAGGACTATGACCGGCTGACGCTCGCCAATATGAGCGTCCACCATCTCGACGTATTGCGCTTCCTGTTCGGCGATCCCCTGGAGATCACCACCCTGACCCGCAAGGACCCGCGCACCCGCTTCGACCATTCGGACGGCATCACCGTGTCGACGATCAAGTTCCCGTCCGGCGTGCTCGCCGTATCGCTGGAGGATGTCTGGTCCGGGCCGCGCCAGGAGGGCTACAAGGACGACCAGCACATCAATTGGCGCGTCGACGGCACCAAGGGCGTCGCCAAGGGTACCATCGGCTGGCCGACTGGCGCTGCCTCGACGCTGACCTATGCCTCGACCGAGACCACCGGTGGTGAATGGGTGACACCCAGCTGGGACACGATGTGGTTCCCGCATGCTTTTATCGGCGTCATGGAGCAGCTCCAGCACGCGGTCAAGACGGGCGAGCCGCCGGCGCTGTCGGTCGCCGACAACGTCAAGACTATGGCGCTGGTCGAAGCCGGCTATCGTTCGATCGACAAGGGCCGGACAGTCAAACTTTCCGAAATATCAACTGACTGAATCACTTACAGGGAGGACTTCACACCATGATGCAGGCAGGTATTTTCACGGGTTATTTCCCGTATGGCCTCAAGGAGACCGCGCAGAAGATCCGTGCGCTCGATTTCAACACCGTGCAGCTCGACCTGCATTTCAGGGATATCGACCTTTCCGCCGGACAGATCACCAGGGACAAGGCCAAGACTGTCCGCGACACGTTCCGCGACCACAATCTGCCGATCTGCTGCGTATCGGGCTACACCAACATCATCCATCCGGATATGGGCGAGCGCGAGAGGCGCGTCGGCTATTTGAAGGAGATCATCCGCAACGCACGCCATTTCGGCACCCCTTACGTGATCTCGGAAACCGGTACCTACAACACCGAGTCCGACTGGGTGCATCACCCGAAGAACAAGACCGAGGAAGGTTTTGAGGAATGCCGCAAGGTCATCGCCGACCTTGCCCAGACCGCCTATGACCACGGCGCGGTCTTCCTGCTCGAGACCTATGTCAACAATGTCGTCGGCTCGGTCGAGGAGACGGTGAGGATGTTCGCGCAGGTCGACCACCCAGGCCTCGGCCTGCTGATGGACCCGACCAACTATTTCGAAACGCACAACATCGACAGGATGGACCAGATCCTGAACCAGGTGTTCGACACGCTGACCGACAAGATCAAGATAGCCCACGCCAAGGACGTCAAACGCTCCGGCGGCGACAAGTCGGAGAAGCACGCCGACATCGGCGACGAGGACGCGCTGGAGAGCCACACTTTCCGCGGCGTCGGCGAGATCGAGCTGCCGGCGCCCGGTCTCGGTTCGCTGAACTACGACCTCTATCTCAAGCGGCTGGCCGAAAAGCACCCGAACATCCCGGTCATCATCGAGCATCTTTCGGAAGACGACGTGCCGCGCGCCAAGAAATTCCTCGACGGGAAATTCCGCGCCAACGGACTGTGATGGCGCGGTTCGGCTACGAAACAAGGGAGGAAGAGAAATGTTGAAATTCGCGTTGAAAATCGCTGCCGCGGCGACCGTTCTCGCCGGTGTGGCGCTGGGTACGCCGGCGCTGGCGCAGGACGCTCAGAAGACGTTCTACCTGCTGTCGCATGGCGGCCCGTCGGATGCCTTCTGGATCGACTGGAATGCCGGCGCCACCAAGGCCTGCGACCAGCTCAAGGTGACCTGCAAGATCTCGTTCAGCGGTGGCGACATGGCGGCGCAGAAGGAGGCCTTCAACTCGGCACTCGCCGCCAAGCCGGACGGCATCGCCACGACCTCGGCGCAGCCCGGCCTGTGGACCGAGGAGGTCAAGGCAGCCAAGGCGGCCGGTATCCCGATCGTGTTCTTCAACACCGACGATCCGGCAACCGGCCGGCAGGCCTATGTCGGCGCCGATCTCAAGGAGGCCGGTGTCATCTGGGCGAAATATCTGGTCGACCACAAGATGGTGAAGCAGGGCGACAAGGTGTTCCTGCCGGTCGAAGTGCCGGGCGCCAGCTACCAGCAGCTCGAGACCGAAGGCATCGCCAGCGTCTTCGATCCGCTCGGCATCAAATATGATGTGGTCGATTGCGGCACCGATCCGGCCGGCATCATCGCCAAGATGACCGACTACATGGTCGCCAACAACCCGCCGGCGATCATCGCGCTCGGCGATTCCGTCGCGGCCAGCGTCAAGCGGGTGTTCGACGGCGCCGGCGTGCCGGCCGGCAAAATCCCGGTCGTCGGCTGGGGCAATTCGAAGGAAACGGCCGAGTCAGTGAAGTCCGGCTTCATCAACGCGGCTGCCTGGCAGTTCCCGTCAGCGCAGGGCTTCATGCCGGTGGCGCTGCTCGGGTTGGCCGCCGCTGGCGAACCGATCGGCTACGACATCCACACGTTCAGCCTCTACGACGCGTCGAGCGTCGAACCGATCCTGAAACTCTACAACAAGTGATTGGAACTGACGCTCGCCGCGCAGGCGGCGGGCGTCACCCTGAGATATGGTCGAAACAGTCATGACAATTGCCGCAGAAGAGGAAATGCCGCGTGCCAAACGCAGGTCGAGCCTGATGCGCTCGCCACAGTTCTCTTCGCTCGTCATCCTGATTGTCCTGCTGGCGGTGTTCGCGATCGCCGACGCCAATTTCCTGTCGCCGCTCAACATCTCCAACATGATGGCGTTCCTGCCCGAGCTCGGCATCATCGCCCTCGGCATGACGCTGCTTCTGACGGCGGGCGAGTTCGACCTTTCGGTCGGTGCCGTGTTCGGGCTAGCGCCGGTCGTGGTCATGCTGCTGGTGCAGAACGGCGGCTTTGATATTGGCGTCGCGCTGTTGGCCGGCCTGCTGCTCTGCATAGCGATCGGGGCGATCAACGGCCTGATCGTCACCAAGATCGGCATCTCGTCCTTCCTGGTGACACTGTCGATGTTGCTCGTCGTGCGTGGGGCAGCGCTTTACATCACCCAAGGCTTTCCGCTGAAATCCTGGAACCAGCCAGGCTTCTTCGTGACGCTGCTGGCCGGCAGCTTCAATATCGGAACGTTCCGTTTCTATACCTCGCTGTGGTGGTTCATCGGCCTGTCGCTACTGGCGATCTATGTGCTGCACTACGCCAAGCTCGGCAACTGGATCAGCGCTATCGGCTCGAACCGTAACGCCGCCGTAGCGCGCGGCGTGCCGGCCGATGCGGTCAAGATCTGGCTGTTCATCCTCACCTCGGTGCTGGCCGGTCTCGCCGGCATGATCAGCGCCTTCCGCATCTCTGCCGCCTCGCCGGTGGCCGGCACCGGCTACGAGCTCGAAGTGATCGCCATGGTGGTGGTTGGCGGCACCGCGCTGACCGGTGGACGCGGCACCATTTTAGGCACCATCGTCGGCGCGCTGATGCTGCGCAGCATCCGCAACGGCATCGTGCTGATCGGCGTGCCTGGGCTCGCCTACAACATCTTCGTCGGGGTCATCATCCTTGCCATGCTCATCCTGCACGCTTTGCTGCAGAAGAACGCCGCCAGGAGCTGATCATGGAAGTGCTTCGGCTGCAGAATTTGCAAAAATCCTTCGGCAGCGTCCGCGCCCTGAAGAACGCGTCCTTCGCGCTCAACGAGGGCGAAGTGGTGGCCTTGCTCGGCGACAACGGCGCCGGGAAATCGACGCTGATCAAGGCGATCTCGGGCGTGTTTCCGGTCGATCGCGGCGAGATCTATGTGCGCGGCCAGAAGGTCTCCATCCGCTCGACGCGCGACGCGATGGATCTCGGCATCGAGACCATCCACCAGGACACCTCGCTGGCGCCCGACCTCAGCATCGCGCGCAATCTTTTCCTCGGCCGCGAGCCGGTCAATCTCAAATGGCTGGGCGTGTTCGCGCCGCTCGATCTTGCCAAATTGCGCGATGCCGCCTCGGCGCTTTTGAAGCGCGTCGGCATCTCGAAGAAACTCGACGCCGATGCACTGGTCAGCACGCTGTCGGGCGGCGAGCGCCAATCGATCGCCATTTCGCGTGCCATGCAATTTGCCGCCAAGGTCATCATCCTCGACGAGCCGACCAACAATCTCGGCGTCGAGGAAACGCACGGCGTGCTGCGCTTCGTCAAGGAAGTGCGCGACGCCGGTCACTCGGTGCTTTTGATCACCCACAACATCCATCACGTCTTCCAGGTCGCCGATCGCATCATCGTCATGCGCCGCGGCGAGATCGTCGCCGAGCAGACGGTCGCCGATACCGATCTGCTGACCGTGGAAAGCATCATCACCGGTGCCGACATGTCGGCCCTGCTCAAGGAGACGAGAGCGAAGTGAAGGACGGGAGCAAAGTGAAAGAACTGGCCGTCACATGGTAGAGCTTTACGGCAAAACGCTGTCGCGCCGGCAGGTCTCGGAACGCTCGGGCATGCTGTCGCAGTTCGCCGGCGTGCGGCTGATGACGCTTGGCGACGGCGTCGAGCGCGGCATCCGCATGCTCGAATTCCGCACCGGCTCCGGCCTGCGCTTCACCGCGCTGGTCGACCGGGCGCTCGATATCGCCGATTGCGACTTCAGGGGCCAGGCGATCGGCTGGCATTCGCCGAGCGGCTTTCGCCATCCCGGCCTGCACGAATACGAAGGCGAGGAGGGGCTGGCCTGGGCGCGGTCGTTTTCCGGCCTTCTGCTGACCTGCGGCCTCGACCATATATTGTTCATGAACGAGGTACCCGCCGACACCTACAACTACCCGCCGAAGAAGACGGTACGCCATTCGCTGCACGGCCGTGTTAGCACCATTCCGGCGCGGCTGACCGGCTATGGCGAGACCTGGGACGGCGACCGCTGCGTGTTGTGGGCCGAAGGCATCGTCCAGCAATCGACTGTATTCGGCGAGGATCTGCACCTGCTGCGGCGGATCGAGGCCGATGTCGGCGGCAACGAGATCCGGCTTTCGGACCGTGTCGTCAATCACGGTTTCAACCGTACGCCGCATATGTATTTCTACCACATCAATGTCAGTCATCCGGTGCTCGACGAGGGATCGCGCTACCTGGCGCCGATCCGCGACGTCGTCTGGGCCGGGCATGCCGGCGAGCGCTATGAAGCGCAGAAGGTCGGCTACCGCACGGTGCCGGCGCCGCAACCGGGATTCAAGGAACAGGTCTGGCAGCATGAACTCGGCGCCGACAGCACCGGCGAAGTCCCGGTGGCGGTGGTCAACGACAGGCTCGGCCTCGGCTTCGAGGTGGTCACGCGCAAGGACCAGTTGCCTTGCGCCTATCAATGGCAGAATTTCCAGGCCGGGCAGTACGCGCTGGGCATCGAGCCGTCGACGCATCATGTGCTGGGCAATCTGGCGGCGCGCGAACGCGGCGAGATGATCTGGCTGGAGCATGGCGAGAGCCGCTCCTACGATGCGGCGTTCCGGGTCCTCGACGGCGCCGGCGAGATCGCCGCCGCCGAAAGCCGGATCGCTGCAATCGCCAGGCAGCCGCAGCAGGATTATCCGCAGCCGTCGGGCCGTTTTCCTGTTCTTGGAGGCAGGTCGTGATAATGGCGAAGACGACACGGGACACCAGTTGGGAGGCTGGTTCCGGCCGGAGCGGGGAGGGTTCGCGGCCGATCGGGAATTGGAGGTCACAATGGCTGGCACGGTAAAGCGCGATTACAGCCTGGTCGGCGAAAGCACGCGCAGGGCGATCGAGACGGGACTGGCCTCGGCGGAGTGGTACCACACGGATGTCCCCCGCAAGGCGATCAAGGAGTTGATGCAGCGCTCAGACGGTCCGGCGATCCGCGACACGATCATCTGGATCGTCGCCATCCTCGGCTCCGCCGCCGGCGCCATCTATTTCTGGGGTACCTGGTGGTGCGTGCCGTTCTTCTTCGTCTACGGCGTGCTCTACGGCTCGTCCAGCGACTCGCGCTGGCACGAATGCGGCCATGGCACTGCCTTCCGCACGCGCTGGATGAACGATGTCGTCTACCAGATCGCCAGCTTCATGCTGATGCGCAACCCGGTGACCTGGCGCTGGAGCCATGCCCGCCACCACACCGATACCATCATCGTCGGCCGCGACGCCGAGATCGCCGTGATGCGCCCGCCGGACCTTTTGCGTGCGGCGCTGGCTTTCACCGGCATCCTCGATTTTCGCTATTCGCTTCCGGCACTGGTACGCCAGGCGTTCGGCAAGCTGACGCCCGACGAGAAAAGCTACGTTCCCGAGATGGAACAGCACAAGGCTGTCATCGCGGCGCGCTGGCATATTGCCATCTACATCGCCACGATAGCACTCGCCCTCTACCTGCAGTCGTGGGTGCCGGTGGTGCTTATCGGCGTGCCGCGCCTTTACGGCACCTGGCACATGGTGATGACCGGCCTGCTGCAGCACATCGGTCTGGCCGACAACGTCGTCGATCACCGGCTCAACACCCGTACCGTGTACATGAACCCGATCAGCCGGTTCATCTACTGGAACATGAACTACCACGTCGAGCACCACATGTTTCCGATGGTGCCCTATCACGCGCTGCCCAGGCTGCATGAACTGATCAAGCACGATCTGCCGGAGCCGAACCCGTCGATATGGCATGCCTATCGCGAGGTCTGGCCTGTCCTGCTCAGGCAGCTCAAATACGAGGATTATTTCCTCAAGCGCGAACTGCCGCCAACCGCACGGCCCTATCGTGGCGAATTCCACGAAGTGAACATGTCGGCAGCGGCTGAGTAGGTACTGCGCACAAGCGCAACGCAGAAATTTCAGGAGAGATAGAGATGGCCGATTGGGTCGAAGCGTGCGCCGTGGACGATGTCGAAGAGGAAGATGTCATCCGCTTCGACCATGGCGGCCGCACCTTCGCGATCTACCGTTCGCCGGACGATGAATTCTTCGCCACCGATGGGTTTTGTACGCATGAGAAGGCGCATCTGGCCGATGGGCTTGTGATGGACGACATCATCGAATGCCCCAAGCACAATGGCCGCTTCAATTATAAGACCGGGCAGGCGAAGGGCGCTCCCGTTTGCGTCAATCTCGCGACCTATCCAGTCAAGGTCGAAGCTGGCAAGGTGATGATCCAGATCGCCTGACCGGCCTTCTGTCACGTAGCAAAGGGGACCAAAATCCATGAGCCGGAAAAGACCGACCGTCGCAGATCTGCGTGCCATGAAGGGCAAGCGGCAGCTGACGATGCTGCGCGTGCTGACGATGGACGAGGCCGAGGCCGCCGAACGCGCCGGCGTCGATATCGTCTCGGTGCCGCCGGAGCTGGTACTCAATCCGCAATACCGCGATGCGGCACCCAGCCTGTTCACCATGCCGGGCGAGAATTTCTTCGAAATCGGCACCGCCGATGATTTCGTCCGCTGGGCGTTCCGGCTCTACAAGGCCAGCGCCGATGCGGTCTATTGCAGCGCCGGGTACGCCACCATCAAGCGGATGGCCGACGATGCCATTCCGGTGATCGGCCATGTCGGCCTCATCCCGTCACGCGCCACCTGGACGGGCGGCTTCAAGGCTGTCGGCAAGACCGCCGATACCGCCATGCAGGTGTTCGAGGCGGTGAAGCAACTGGAGGCCGCCGGCGCGATCGGCGCCGAGATCGAGGTGGTGCCGGTCGAGGTGGCCAAGGCGATTTCGGAACGCACGTCGCTGATCATGCTGTCGATGGGAGCGGGCACCGGCTGTGACGCGCAGTATCTGTTCGCCGACGACATCCTCGGCCAGAACCGTGGCCACATGCCGCGCCATTCCAAGGTCTATCGCAATTTCGCCGCCGAATACGATCGCCTGCAGGCCGAACGAATCGCTGCCTTCTCCGAATATGTCGCCGATGTGAACAGCCTGGCCTATCCCGAAGACAGGCACGTCGTGCACATGGACCCGGAGCAGCTCAGCCTGTTCCTGGAGAAGATCGAAGCCGCATAAGACGCCCCGGCAGCGGCACGAAGCGTCATCGCGGATCGTAAAAGGCCGGTTCGGCGCCAGCGCCGGGTCATCGCATGGCCGGCTGCGATGCCACACGAAAGTTTGTTGAACCAGGTCTGGACGGCACCGGCCAGATACTGTTGAAACCGGTGGGTCATCGGTTTGCCGGATAATTGTGCGGTTGCCGATGGAGCGGGTGAAAATTCCCCTTCGGACAGTTCTGTGCATGACCGCCATTCCCGAAAACAAAGCCTTGCCCGAAACCGCGCCGGCGGCGCGGCAAGCCCGGCGGGTGGCGCTGATCGTCGCCGTCGCCTTCTTCATGCAGCTTCTGGATTCGACCATCATCTCGACGTCGCTGCCGCAGATGGGAGAATCCTTCGGCGTGCCGGCGGTGGCGATGAGCATCGGCATCACCGTCTATATGCTGACCATGGCGGTGTTCGTGCCGCTGTCCGGCTGGGTTGCCGACCGTTTTGGCGCGCGCAACATCTTCCTCGTGGCGATCGCCCTGTTCACATTGGCCTCGCTCGTTTGCGGCATCTCACAGAACTTGGCCGAGTTCGTCGCCGCACGCGCGGTTCAGGGCCTGGGCAGCGCGCTGATGACGCCGGTCGGCCGCATCCTGGTATTGCGCAACGCGCCGAAATCCGAGCTTCTCAACGCCACGGCGCTGATCACCTGGCCGGCGCTGTTTGCGCCGGTGGTCGGGCCGGTGCTTGGCGGCTTCATCACCACTTATCTCTCCTGGCACTGGAATTTCTTCATCAACATCCCGCTTGGCGTTGCCGGTTTGGCACTGGTCGCCCGCTTCATTCCCGGCGACCGCGAAGCCGGAGCCAAGCCGCTCGACTGGCCGGGCTTCCTGCTGACCTCGGTGGGGCTCGCCGCGATGCTCTATGGCCTCGAGCGCATCGCGCATCCGCAAGAGGGTGTGTTGCCGACCGTGGCACTGCTCGGCACGGGCATTTTGGTCGGCTGGCTGGCGGTGCGGCATCTGCAACGCGCCAACCAATTGCGGATTTGACGCAGGAATCCAGCGGCAATCGCGGACATAAATTATGCCTGCTTCGCTCGTTCCGGAGCAAACCTTTGCCGGCGGTCCGATCGGCGCGATCAATTGCAAAACAGCTTGAGTTCCCGGCATTGCGCCAGCCTCGCCAATCGGTTTGTCCAACTGCGGAATTTCCTCGCAAGCCGGCCTGCAATGCGCGGATTCATTTGACGAATTGGTCTTGAGCCGATTAGCTTTCGTTTCGATGGCCGCAGAGGGAGCAGGGCGTAGCCATCGCGGGTGAAAGCGGGCAATGAACGCGACCGGCTGGCTAAACTGGAGAAGCCTGAACCAGGAGGGCATTGTCTTTGCCATCGCGGTTGTGCTGTTCATTGCCGCCGCCATCGGACTGCCTGGGTTTATCAACTCGAACAATCTCGTTGCCATCGTGCGCTCGGTCTCGGTGCTGGGAATATTGGCGCTCGGCATGGCGGTCGTCATTATCGGCAGAGGCATCGACCTGTCGGCGGTGGCGATCATGGCGATGTCGGTCGCCTGGTATCTGCAACTGCTGAATTCGGGAACATCCGACGGGCTGGCCTTCGCCTATGTGCTCGCCGGTGTTCTCGCCATCGGGCTGTTGAACGGACTCCTGGTCGCCTACGCCGAGGTCCCGGCGATCTTCGTGACGCTGGCGACCGCGTCCTTCGTCTTCGGCTATGTGCGTTCACAGTTGATCACGCAGGACGCCGTGCCGGTGCCGCCCGGCCATTGGGTCGAGCTTCTGGGCGGGCTGCGTTTCCTCGACATCCCGGTCGAGGTGTTTGTCTTCGCCGGGCTGGCTTTCGCCTTCTTCCTGTTCCTGCGCTACACCAAATGGGGCCGCTACGTCTATTTCGCCGGTGACAACCCGGTCGCGGCGCGCAATATCGGCATTCCAGTGCGCCCGATGCTGGTGCTGCGCTACGTGCTGTCGGCCCTGGTCTCGCTGGTGGCTGGCCTGCTCACCGCCGCCAGCCTGCATTCAATCAACACCCGCATCGTCAATTCCACGCTGCTCTACGACATCGTGCTGGTGGCGGTGATCGGCGGCATCGGTCTGTCGGGCGGGCGGGGCGGGGTGCGCAACGTGCTGGTGGGTGCCGCGCTGATCGGCATCCTGCTCAATGCCATGACCATCATCGACATTCCGCTGCTCTATCAGAACCTGATCAAGGCCGCGATCCTGCTGGCGGCGATCATCGTCGATGGGTTCATCAATCCGCGCGACGAGCAGACCGCGCAGCAAGGCGACATTTAGACTGACGCGAACGGTTGGGGCCGGCCGCGAACGACATACCAAACCAGAGGATGTGACATGAAAATCATCAGGACATTTATGGCTGCCGCGGCAGCGCTTGCCATCTCCGCCTTCGTGGCGCCGGGCTTCGCTGCAGAAGATCCGGGTCCGGCCGCCTATTCGCAAGCGCTCAAGGGCAAGCGTGTGATGCTGGTGCCGATGGCGATGGGCTTCGACCTGGCACAGGGCTGGGCGCATTACCTGAAGACGGAGGTCGAGGCCTGGGGTGGCGTGTTCGAGACGCGTGACCCGAACTGGGTGGTCGATGCCGGCGCGCAGGCGATAACCGACGCAATCTCGTCGGACGCCAGGCCGGACGTGCTGATCATCCATTCGCCGGACCTCAATTCCTATGCCAAGCTGATGAAGAAGGCGCAGGCGGCCGGCACCTATGTGCTTTTGGTCGACAATCCGGCGAACTTCCCGGCCGATGCCTTTGTCGGCAGCGACTGGGATCGCCTCGGCCAGCTGGAAGCCGAAGCGGCGATCAAGGGTTGTGGGCCGAACTCCTCCAAGAAGATCGGGCTGGTGCAGGGCGACCAGGCCAACTCATCGAGCCTCTACCAGTATGCCGGCATCATGAAGGTGCTGGACAAGAACCCCGACTTCAAGGTCGTGGCCAAGCCGGACTCCAACTGGGATGCGACGACCTCGCGCAACGTGACGACGACGATGCTGCAGCAGAACCCCGACATCTGCGCCATCATCGATTTCTGGGACGGCGACGCGACCGGCGCATCGGCTGCGATCCGCGATGCCAAGCTCGAGGGCAAAGTCTTTCTGGTCACCACCGGCGGTGGCGAAAAGACCGCCGACTGCGACAAGCTGCAGGACGGCACTTATGGCGCGGTGGTGATGACCGATCTTGCCCGCCAGTCGGGCGACATGAACGCCGTCATAAAATTCCTGTTGCAGAGCGGCCAGCCGGCCGGCACCTCGCACACCTACATCTACACGCTGGAGAAGGCGACGACCAAGGCCGACCTCAAGCCGGACAGCTGCTGGGACTTGAAAGCACTGCAAGCCCAAGCTGCGGCCAAGTAGGCCGGCTTTCCTGAGCTTGGCGCTGCCCCTCATCCGCCTGCCGGCACCTT
Source organism: Mesorhizobium sp. M0968 (assembly GCF_040319065.1). NCBI lineage: Bacteria > Pseudomonadati > Pseudomonadota > Alphaproteobacteria > Hyphomicrobiales > Phyllobacteriaceae > Mesorhizobium > Mesorhizobium sp. M0968. The sequence goes on along the minus strand of NZ_JAMYNL010000007.1, from coordinate 5,113 downwards.
CTCCCCGTATAGTGACGGGGAGAAGGGATACGCTCCAACGCTGGCGACCCCCTCTCCCCGTCTCTACACGGGGAGAGGGTAAGGGCGAGGGGCAGCGCAAACCTGAGGCGATTGTTCTGCCCGGCCCCTTTTTCCCTTTCCTCTCGAATAGCAGCAACCGATGTCTTTTCGCGAACGCCTCCAGTCCTGGCGCTACAATCTCGTGCCCGACCATCTCGTCGGCGAGATATTGAGCAAACGCTGGACCGACAACGCCATTCCGTTCCTGGCGCTGGTGGCGACGCTCGGCGTGTTCGGTTCGATCATTCCCGGCTTCTTCAAGCCGATGTCGCTGCAGGAATCGACCCGCCAGCTCGGCGAGTTCTCGCTGGTCGTCACCGGCATGACGGTGGTCATGCTTGGCGGCGGCATCGACCTTTCGGTCGGCTCGATCTTCGCGCTGTCCTGCTTTTCCGCCGTCTTCGTCTTCTTCATCCTCGAACAATCGGTGTGGCTGGCGCTGGCCGCCTCGATCGCCACCGGCCTGCTGTTCGGCGCGATCAACGGTTACCTGATCGGCTATTTCAGGCTGCGCGCTTTCCTGACGACACTGGTCACCTTCATCTTCGGGCGGGCGCTGTTCGACATACTGGTCACCACCTATGCGGCCGACGTCCAGCTTTCCGATGCCACATCGGATGTGCTGGACTTCATCGGCGACGATACCTTCTGGGGCCTGTCGGTCGCGGTGTGGGCGGCGATTATCCTGGCGATTATTACGCATGTCGCGCTGACGCGCTCGCGGCCCGGCTGGCATGTGCAGGCGGTAGGCGGGTCGCGGCGCTCGGCCCACAATGCCGGCATCCGCGTGCGCCGCACCGTGTTCATGACTTATGTGTTCTCCGGCTTCTGCGCCTCGCTCGGCGGCTTCCTCATCGCTTGCCGGCTGAGCGGGGCAGGGCCGGGCACAGGCCTCAACCTCGAGGTCATGGCGCTGACAGCGGCGGTCGTCGGCGGCGTCAGCCTGGGCGGCGGCCGCGGTTCGGTGATCAAGGGGCTGATGGGCGCGATCATCGTGCTGACGATGACCAACGGGCTGATCCGGCTGGGCTATGGCACCGGCACCAACCAGATGGTGCTGGGCATCATGCTGGCCGTCGCCGTCACCATCGACATTCGCTGGCTGAAGAACCGCCACAAGGTTCTGGACGAGGTCTATGTCGCACCGGTCTACCTGAAGATGGGGGCAACGCAGTCGGCGGCACCGGGTTCGGGCACCCCTTACGAACTCGACAACCGATTGTCGGAGGCCGACCATATCGGGCTCGGCGAGCTGGAAGGGCCGGAAGACGTCATCCTCGACCGCGACGACCATCTCTATTGCGGCACTAGGCATGGCGAGATCGTCCGCTTCTTCGCGCCGGACTACAAACGCTCGGAGGTCTTTGCCCATATTGGCGGCTTTCCGCTCGGCCTGGCCTTCGACAAGACAGGCAATCTGATCAGCTGCGTTGGCGCGATGGGGCTTTATTCGGTCTCGCCGCAGCGCGAGGTGAAGCGGCTTTCGGCGGAAACGTCGCGCTCCTGGACTTCGATCGTCGACGATGCGCGGCTGCGCGACCCCAATGATTGCGACATCGCGCCGGACGGCCGCATCTACTTCACCGATTCCACCAAGCGCTATGACGCGCACGACTGGGCGCTGGATTCGATCGAGAACCGCGCCACCGGGCGGCTGCTTGTCTATGATCCGAAGGACGGTTCGACCAAGACATTGCTCGACGGCTACCGTTACACCAACGGCGTCTGCATGGCGCATGACGGCAAGTCGCTGTTCTTCGCCGAGAGCTGGGCCTGCCGCGTGCACCGCTACTGGCTGGAAGGGCCGAAGGCGGGCGTTGCCGAATGCGTCATCCGCGACATGCCTGGCTACCCCGACAACATCAACCGTGCCTCCGACGGCAATTACTGGATGGCCTGGCTCGGCATGCGCACGCCGAGCTTCGACCTGTCGCTGCGCCATCCCGACATGCGCAAGCGCATGACGCGCCGGCTGCCGCAGGACGAATGGCTGTTCCCCAACATCAACACCGGCGGTGTGGTAAAATTCAACGAGAAGGGCGGCATCGTCGAGGCGATGGGCGACCTGTCGGGCGCCGCGCATCCGATGGTGACTTCGATGCGCGAGCACAAGGGTTTTCTGTTCGTCGGCGGCATCCTCAACAACCGCATCGGCCGCTACAGGATTGCCGGCGCCGACCCGAACTGGACCAGCCCCGCTTCCTACTGGGGTGCCAAGCCATGATGCTGGACCCGATCCTCGACATCTTCCGCGGCAAGGCGGTTACGATCCCGCCGCTTGACGGTGCCTTCAGGCCGAACACGCTGCTGGACGATGTTGCGGCCTTCGCCGAACTGCTAGAGCCCGATAATCTGCTGGTCGCCGACGGCCGGCTGCTGGTTTCCAGCGGCAATGCCATCTACACGGTCGCCGCCGGTGACGCGCCTGTTCTGGTCGAGACATTTCCGGCCGCCGTCATCGCGCTCGCGCGCTCGCCCGCCGGCGAACTGACGGTCGGGCTCGAAAGCGGCAGGCTGCTGATTGCAGGCAAGGAGGCCGCCCTGCCGGCCGAGATCCGCTGCATAACGGCACTCGCATACGCAGAAGATGGCACGCTTTGGCTGGCCAATGGCTCGGCCGAACACGCGCCGTCGCAATGGGCCGCCGATCTGATGAAGAAGGGTGCGTCGGGTTCGCTGTGGAAGCGCGATCCGGCAGGCAGCGAATTCCACAAGCTCGTCGGCGACATCGCCTTTCCCTATGGGCTGCATCCTGCCGGCAAGGATGTGCTGGTCAGCGAGAGCTGGCGGCACCAACTTGTCCGCTTCGACAGCGCGACAGGCAGCCGCTCGACCACGCTGGCGCATCTGCCCGGCTATCCCGCGCGGCTATCGCCCGCCGCCGATGGCGGTGCTTGGCTGGCGCTGTTTGCGCCCCGCAACCGTCTGATCGAATTCGTGCTGCAGGAAACGCACTATCGGAACGACATGCTGGCGCAAGTGTCGCCGCAACACTGGATCGCGCCGGCACTCGCCTCCAACCGCAGCTTCCTCGAGCCGCTGCAATGCGGCGGCATCCGCACCATGGGCATCCACAAGCCGTGGTCGCCGAGCCGCTCCTACGGGCTGGTGGTCAGGCTCGATCGGGAGATGCGGCCGCAATTCAGCCTGCACAGCCGCGCCAACGGCACGCGCCACGGCATCTGCAGCGTGGCGGAGACAGACGGTCGCCTGTTCATTGCCTCGAAAGGCGGCGATTGCCTGCTGGCCATCGATCTGACTTCAGGAGGGCATCGCTGATGGAGCCGATCGTCCGCCTGGAGAACGTGACCAAGACCTATCGCGGTGTTCCCGCAGTGAAGAATGTCAGCTTCGAGCTGCGCAAGGGCGAGATCCACGCGCTGCTCGGCGAGAATGGTGCTGGAAAATCGACGCTGACCAAGATCATCGCCGGCGTTGTCGACGCGACATCGGGAACGATGTTCCACAAGGGTCAGGAGATCGCCTACGCCTCGCCGCATGCGGCACTTGAAGCCGGCATCGCCATGGTGTTCCAGGAAACCAGCCTGGTGCCGTCGATGACGGTGGCGCAGAACCTCTACCTCGGCACGGAGCGCTTTCTCAACCGGCTGCGCGGCACCTATATCTCGGCGCAGCAGTTCCTGCAGTCGCTGAATTTTCCCGTCGACCCCAATGCCATGGTGGCGACGCTGGGCGCCGCCAAGCGGCAGATGGTCGAGATCGCGCGCGCCGTCCACCACAATGCCGAGATCATCATCTTCGACGAGCCGACGGCGACGCTGACGCCAGAGGAAAAGCGGCACTTCTTCGCGCTGATCCGCCGGCTTAAGGCAAGGGGCGTGTCGATCGTCTTCATCAGCCATGCGCTCGAGGAGGCGCTTGATATCGCCGACCGCATCACCATCCTGCGCGACGGCGAGCTGGTGATCACCGACGATACCGCCGCCTTCGATCGCGACAGGATCGTCGCGGCGATGGTCGGGCGCACGCTGTCGGGGCAGCTCTACAGCCAGCGCGACGAGACCAGGCTGCGCAAGGCCGGCAAGAAGGTGCTGTCGGTGCAGGACATCTCGATGAGCAATGTCGTGCGCAACAATTCCTTCTCGATCTTCGAGGGCCAGATCACCGGCGTGTTCGGGCTGATCGGCTCGGGCCGCACCGAGACATTCAAGATCGTCTCCGGCATCTACAAGCGCGATTTCCTGCGCGGCGGCACCATCGAGCTGGACGACCGGCCGGTGCGCTATCTCGTGCCGAGCGAGGCGGTGGCGGACGGCATCGTCTATGTCACCGAAGATCGCAAGAGCGAGGGGATTTTCGAGACGATGGACGTCGCCGAGAACCTGTTCGGCGGCTTTTTGGCGGCGGGGCGGGAAAAGAGCTGGGTAATCAACGCGCAGGAGATGCGGGCGCTGTCTGCCGAATGGACCAGGACGCTGAACGTCAAGGCGATCAACGATAATGCGCGCGTGATCGAGCTTTCCGGAGGCAACCAGCAGAAGGTGGTGATCGGCAAGGGGCTGGTGCAAAAGCCGCGCATCGTCATCTTCGACGAGCCGACGCGCGGCGTCGATGTCGGCGCCATCGCCGAGATCCACCAGATCATCAACCGGCTGGCCGACGAGGGCCTGGCCGTCGTCGTCATCTCGTCCTACCTGCCGGAGATCATGAACCTGTCCGACCGCATCCTGGTCTGCCGGCAAGGCCGCATCGTCGAGGAGTTCTCGCCGGTGGAAGCGACGGAGGAGAAGATCATGTACGCGGCGGTTCACTAGGTTCCCTGGGCGCGGAAGGTTGACATTTGGACGGTTTTGCGCGGGCGGATCGTACACTTTGGAGATCGGCCGAGGCGCCCGTCGTTTCGTCATCCTGGGGCAAGCAAGGAGCGAAGCGACGCGGCGCAGATCCCAGGATCCATGCCGCTACATCAGAGCGCTGCAGCGGTGCAGAATTCTGTTTCGCTGCACCCTTCGGCTTAGGTCACGGCATGATGGGGTGGACGGCGCCCGACGGCATCGGATGTGCCAGAATGAGTTCGTTGAGATCTCAAACA